>NZ_JBHXTC010000006.1:138177-191195 GCF_042677605.1 Streptomyces sp. NPDC127106
CCCGCGCGGGGGTCTGGGCGGGGGCGGGGGGCGCCCCCGGCGCCGGGCCGGGGCCGCGGCCGCCGCGCTCGCCCCGGGGCCCCCCCCGCGCGCGCCCGCGGCGGGGGGAGGGGGGCGGCTGCTGCGGCTGGCTGTCGGACATCGCGCTCCTGCGGTGGTGCGGTGGTGCAGTGGCTCGGGCGGGTCCTGGGCCTGGGGCGGGCCGCAGCCTGCGGCCCAAGATCACGCAGCGTGCCCAGAGCCTAGGGCGCGAGGCTCCCGCCTTCACGCAGGCCGCATTAGTCGTACCGCCGTGCCACGGCCCACCGGCGGCTGACCGGCCGCCCCATCAGCCGGCTGACCGACCCGCCCGACCGGCCGCCGTGCACCCCGCGCGGCGGCCCCGCGCACGGCCCCCGCACCGCTGCGGAAGGGGGTCCCGGGGCGGCCCCGGCAATGGATTTGGGCGATCGGCTGGCAACCGTGTAATGTCTTCCTCGCTCGCCCCAATAGCTCAGTCGGTAGAGCGTCTCCATGGTAAGGAGAAGGTCTGCGGTTCGATTCCGCATTGGGGCTCTGGTGAGAGAGGCCCCCCACCCTCGGGTGGGGAGCCGATCATCATCAAAGCGGCGTAGCTCAGTCGGTAGAGCAAGCGGCTCATAATCGCTGTGTCACCGGTTCAAGTCCGGTCGCCGCTACCCACAGTAGCCGATTGCGGGGTCGGTCTCCCGATCGGCTACTCTTTTATGCGTTCGATCCGTCCATTAGTCCGTCAAGGAGCACTCACGTGGCTGCCACCGACGTCCGCCCGAAGATCACGCTGGCCTGCGTGGAGTGCAAGGAGCGGAACTACATCACCAAGAAGAACCGGCGCAACAACCCGGACCGTCTTGAGATGAAGAAGCACTGCCCGCGCTGCAACTCGCACACCGCGCACCGCGAGACCCGCTGACACCGGCGCAGTCTCGAATATAGGCAACGCCATGAGGTCGTCCCCTTCAATGGGGGCGGCCTCGTGTCGTTTCCACGACCTCGAGTCCCCGTCCGTGTCCGTCATTTTCCACAGGAGGTAGGGAGCCATGGCGCTCGACCAGTCCTTCGTCGGGCGGAGCTACCCGCCCACCGATCCGTACGAGGTCGGCCGCGAGAAGATCCGCGAGTTCGCGGTCGCGGTCGGGGACGACAACCCCGTCTACACCGACGCCGAAGCCGCCAAGGCCGCCGGCTACCAGGACGTGATCGCCCCGCCGACCTTCGTCTTCGCGATCACCTTCGCCGCCGCGGGCCAGGTCGTCGCCGACCCGCAGCTCGGGCTCGACTACAGCCGGGTCGTCCACGGCGACCAGAAGTTCGCCTACCACCGCCCCGTACGGGCCGGTGACCGGCTCTCCGTGACCTCCACCATCGAGGCGGTCAAGACCCTGGCCGGGAACGACATCATCGACATCCGCGGCGAGGTCCACGACGAGACCGGCGAACACGTGGTGACGGCGTGGACGAAGCTCGTCTCCCGCGCCCCCGAGGAGGCCTGAGAGTGACCGCGAAGATCAAGTACGACGAGGTCGAGGTCGGCACCGAGCTCCCGGCGGCGTCCTTCCCCGTGACCCGCGCCACGCTCGTCCAGTACGCCGGCGCCTCCGGAGACTTCAACCCGATCCACTGGAACGAGAAGTTCGCCAAGGAGGTCGGCCTCCCGGACGTGATCGCCCACGGCATGTTCACCATGGCCGAGGCCATCCGCGTCGTCACCGACTGGACCGGCGACCCGGGCGCGGTCGTCGAGTACGGCGTCCGCTTCACCAAGCCGGTCGTGGTCCCGAACGACGACACGGGCGCCCTGATCGAGGTCAGCGGCAAGGTCGCGGCCAAACTCGACGACCACAAGGTCCGGGTGGACCTGACCGCGATCAGCGCCGGCCAGAAGGTGCTGGGCATGTCGCGGGCCGTGGTCCGACTGGCCTGAGCCGGTCCCGGCCGGCGAACGGCCGACACAGTCCGGTAGGGGCGCCCGCAGCACCGTCGCGGGCGCCCCTTCCTCTCCTCTTGCTAAGTTAGTGATTGGCCACTAACTTAGGTTGGCATGGCAAGGATGAGCGCAGAGGAGCGGCGCGAGAGCGTCATCCGCGCGGCGATGCACGAATTCGCCCGCGGCGGGTACCACGGCACCTCCACCGAGGCCATCGCCAAGCGCGTCGGCGTCTCCCAGCCGTACCTCTTCCGGCTCTTCCCCAACAAGCAGGCGCTCTTCGTCGCGGCCGCCACCCGCTGCCTGGAGGACACCCGCCGGGTCTTCGAGCGGGCCGCCGACGGGCTGCACGGCGCCGAGGCGCTGGCCGCCATGGCCGGGGCCTACGGCCGGCTGATCACCGAGGACCCCGACAAGCTCCAGCTCCAGATGCAGATGTACGTCGCCGTGGCCGCCGCCGAGCGGGCCGGCGACCCGGAGTTCGGCGAACTGGTCCGGGCCGGCTGGCTCCGGCTCTGGGACACCGTCCACCTGCCGCTCGGCGGCGACCTCGACGAGACCACGAACTTCATGGCCTACGGGATGCTGATCAACGCCCTGACCGCCATGGGGTTCCCGCCCGGTCACCGGGTCTGGGCGGGACTGCACCCCGGAACCGACGCCGGAACCGAGACCGAACCCGAGACCGAACCCGAGACCGGAACCGAGACCGGAACGGAGACCGGAACCGGAGCACCGGACGGCGCGTAGGCCCGGTCGCCGGGCCGCGGCGCCGGCCTCCGCCTGCCATCGAAAGTTAGTGATCAATCACTAGCGAAACTGTCGTCCCACTCCTGTCCGTGCACGACCCGTACGAAGGAGCTCCGCCATGCCCGACATGCCCTGGACCACGCCCACGGCCCCGGCCCCCGACGCCGAGGTCTACGTCATGGCCTCCCGCTTCGAGACCCGGACCCTGCTCGGGGCCCTCCGGTTCCTCCTCAGGTCGCCCGGGATCGTCCTCCAGATCCGCAAGGCCCCCGGCGCCCACGGCGCCGCCCTCCGGGCCCGGGTCGGCGCCCGGACCTTCCTCACCCTCTCGGCCTGGTCCGACCGCGACGCCCTCCACCGGTTCGCCCGCAGCGAGCCGCACCGCTCCAACTCCCGCGCCGCCGCCGCGCACATGAAGGAATCGGCCTTCACCTTCTGGACCGCCCCGGCCTCGGCCCTCCCCGTCACCTGGGAGGAGGCCGAGCGACGGCTCGCCGCCGAGCAGGCCCGGTACTGACCGCGAGGACGTACGGTCCGTGGCCCCGCCGGGAACCCGTGGCGGCGGACCGTACTCTTGTCCACGTGCAGGAACTCCACGACGCCCCCCTCGCCCCGCTGACCACGTTCCGCCTCGGCGGACCCGCCACCCGGCTGGTCACCGCGACCACCGACGCCGAGGTGGTCGAAGCCGTCCGCGCCGCGGACGAGAGCGGCACCCCGCTCCTCGTCATCGGTGGCGGCAGCAACCTGGTCATCGGCGACCGCGGCTTCGAGGGCACCGCCCTGCGCATCGCCACCACCGGCTTCCACCTCGACGGCACCACCCTGGAGCTCGCTGCCGGCGAGAACTGGTCCGACGCCGTCGCCCGCACCGTCGAGGCGGGCCTCGCCGGCATCGAATGCCTTGCCGGAATCCCCGGCTCCGCCGGCGCGACCCCGATCCAGAACGTCGGCGCGTACGGGCAGGAGGTCTGCGACACCATCACCGAGGTCGTCGCCTACGACCGCACCCTGCGCGAGACCGTCACCCTGACCGCCGCCGAGTGCGCCTTCGCGTACCGCGACAGCCTCTTCAAGCACCAGCCCGACCGGTACGTCGTCCTGCGCGTCCGCTTCGCCCTGGAGGACGCCGGCGGACTGTCCGCGCCGATCAAGTACCCCGAGACCGCCCGCGCCCTCGGCGTCGGGGCCGGCGACCGCGTCCCGGCCACCACCGCCCGCGACACCGTCCTGCGGCTGCGCGCCGGCAAGGGCATGGTCCTCGACCCGGCCGACCACGACACCTGGTCCGCCGGCTCCTTCTTCCACAACCCGATCCTGACCGCCGAGGCGTACGCCGCCTTCCTCACCCGCGCCCAGGAGCGCCTCGGTCCCGACACCACCCCGCCCGCCTACCCGGCCGGCGAGGGCCGTACGAAGACCAGCGCCGCCTGGCTCATCGACAAGGCCGGCTTCACCAAGGGCTACGGCACCGGCCCCGCCCGGATCTCCACCAAGCACACCCTCGCCCTCACCAACCGCGGCGAGGCCACCACCGAGGACCTGCTCACCCTGGCCCGCGAGGTCGTCGCCGGCGTCCACGCGGCCTTCGGCGTCACCCTGGTCAACGAGCCGGTGACGGTCGGCGTCAGCCTCTGAGGAGCCCCGGCCGCCATGCTCTGTCCACGGCACGGGGCCGGTACGGACCCCACCCGCCTGGTGGGACGCACGATCAGCCGCATCATCGCGTCCTGGCACGTCTACGAGGGCGAACGCTCCGAGGTACCCCTCGACGTCTGGCTCATCGACAGCGAGGGCGACTCCACCAGGATCAGCACCGGGTCCGACGGCTGCCTGATCGTCGAGTCCACCGCCCCGCACGAGCCGTACGACATGGGGGAGTGGGGTCGCATCGAGGTCGGCGAGGACCTCGGCTACCACCCCTTCCTGCGCCACCTCGGCGACACCGTGGCCCGGGTGTCCGAATTCGCGGCGCCCGAGACCGGGCGCACCCAGCTGGAGATCGGCTTCGGCGACGGCGACCGGGTCCGGGCCGACTGCTGGCAGGGCGACCTGCGGCTCACTCGCTGACCTGCGGCTTACCCGCTGGCCGGCGGCTCACCCGCTGGCCGGCGGCTCACCCGCCGGCCTGCGGCCGTCCGCGGGCCCCGGGCGCGCCGCGGCTACCCCGCCAGCCAGTGGTCGATCCCGGTCAGCAGCTTGTCCTGCACGTCGTGCGGCGCCGCCGACCCCCGCACCGACTGGCGCGCCAGCTCCGCGAGCTCCGCGTCCGTGAACCCGTGGTGCCGGCGGGCGATCTCGTACTGCGCCGCCAGCCGCGCCCCGAACAGCAGCGGGTCGTCGGCGCCCAGCGCCATCGGCACGCCCGCCTCGAACAGCGTCCGCAGCGGGACGTCCTCCGGCCGCTCGTACACCCCGAGCGCCACGTTCGACGCGGGGCACACCTCGCAGGTGACCCCCGCCTCGGCGAGCCGCCGCAGCAGCCGCGGGTCCTCGGCCGCCCGCACCCCGTGCCCGATCCGCGCCGCGTGCAGATCGTCCAGGCAGTCCCGGACCGAGGACGGGCCGGTGAGCTCGCCGCCGTGCGGGGCCGCGAGCAGGCCGCCCTCCCGGGCGATGGCGAAGGCCCGGTCGAAGTCCCGGGCCATGCCGCGGCGCTCGTCGTTCGACAGGCCGAAGCCGACGATGCCGCGGTCGGCGTAGCGGACGGCCAGACGGGCGAGCGTACGGGCGTCGAGCGGGTGCTTCATGCGGTTGGCCGCGATCAGCACCCGGATGCCGAGCCCCGTGTGCCGGGACGCCGACTCGACCGCGTCCAGGATGACCTCGACCGCCGGGATCAGACCGCCCAGGTGCGGGGCGTACGAGGTGGGGTCGACCTGGATCTCCAGCCAGCCGCCACCGTCGCGGACGTCCTCCTCCGCGGCCTCGCGGACCAGGCGCTGGATGTCCTCGGGCTGCCGCAGGCACGAGCGGGCGGCGTCGTACAGCCGCTGGAAGCGGAACCAGCCGCGCTCGTCCGTGGCGCGGAGCTTCGGCGGCTCCCCGCCGGTCAGGGCCTCGGTCAGCGCCTCGGGCAGGCGCACGCCGTACTTGTCGGCGAGCTCCAGCAGGGTCGACGGCCGCATGGACCCGGTGAAGTGCAGGTGCAGATGGGCTTTCGGCAGAAGCGTCAGATCGCGTACGTGCTCCATCCGGTGATCCTGCCGTACCCGTCACCCGTTCGGCACCGGATTCCCTGAACGGGACCTTGCTCGAACGTAAAATCGTGCCCTCGAAGCCGCGATGCGCCGCCCCCCGAACCCCCGCAGGGCAGAAAAGCGGCGCCGCCCCGCAGGGGACGGCGCCGCTCGGTCAGCCGGTCGGTCGGCTCAGCCTCAGGCCTTCGCCTCGGCCAGCAGCTTCTGGATCCGGGACACGCCCTCGACCAGGTCCTCGTCCCCCAGGGCGTACGAAAGACGCAGGTAGCCGGGGGTGCCGAAGGCCTCGCCCGGGACGACCGCCACCTCGGCCTCGTCCAGGATCAGCGAGGCGAGCTCCGCGGAGGTCTGCGGGCGCTTGCCGCGGATCTCCTTGCCGAGCAGCTCCTTGACCGACGGGTACGCGTAGAAGGCGCCCTCGGGGGTCGGGCAGAAGACGCCGTCGATCTCGTTGAGCATCTTCACCATCGTCTGGCGGCGGCGGTCGAAGGCCTTGCGCATCTCCGCGACGGCGTCCAGGTTCCCGGAAACGGCGGCGATCGCGGCGACCTGGGCCACGTTCGAGACGTTCGAGGTGGCGTGCGACTGCAGGTTGGTCGCGGCCTTGACGACGTCCTGCGGGCCGATGACCCAGCCCACGCGCCAGCCGGTCATCGCGTACGTCTTGGCGACGCCGTTGACGATGATGCACTTGTCGCGCAGGGCCGGCACCAGCACCGGCAGCGAGGTGAACTTCGCCTCGCCGTAGACCAGGTGCTCGTAGATCTCGTCCGTCAGCACCCACAAGCCGTGCTCGGCGGCCCACTCGCCGATCGCCTTCGCGTCCTCCTCGCTGTAGACCGCGCCGGTCGGGTTCGAGGGGGAGACGAACAGGACGACCTTGGTCCGCTCGGTGCGCGCGGCCTCCAGCTGCTCGACGGAGACCCGGTAGCCGGTGGTCTCGTCGGCGACGACCTCGACCGGGACACCGCCGGCCAGCCGGATCGACTCCGGGTAGGTGGTCCAGTACGGGGCCGGGACGATGACCTCGTCACCCGGGTCCAGGATCGCGGCGAAGGCGTTGTAGATCGCCTGCTTGCCGCCGTTGGTCACCAGCACCTGCGACGCGTCGACCTCGTAACCGGAGTCGCGCAGCGTCTTTTCGGCGATGGCCTTCTTCAGCTCGGGCAGGCCGCCCGCCGGCGTGTACCGGTGGAACTTCGGGTCGCGGCAGGCCTCGACCGCGGCCTCGACGATGTAGCCGGGGGTCGGGAAATCGGGCTCGCCCGCGCCGAAGCCGATGACCGGGCGCCCGGCGGCCTTGAGGGCCTTGGCCTTGGCATCGACGGCGAGGGTGGCGGACTCGGAGATGGCGCCGATACGGGCGGACACCCGGCGCTCGGAGGAAGGCGTAGCAGAGCTCATACGGCCAATCGTCCCAGAAGCCCCTGAGGCCCCGCACACTGTTCCAGACATCGGACGGACCACCCGGATCTGCGCTCTGTTCGACGTCAGGGCGTGGAACACGTACACTCACCTGTCGTTGGGCCTCGCCGACCACAGCAGAGCGTGAGCACTCCGTGCACTCGTCTGTATGCGGTAGGTTGGGGAACGCAAAGGGTCGTAGCTCAATTGGTAGAGCACTGGTCTCCAAAACCAGCGGTTGGGGGTTCGAGTCCCTCCGGCCCTGCTCCACACTCCTCCTCGGATGTGTGCGCAGGTACGTACTTAGATGCAACGCCGTGCGGCGCAACCGGGCGCGGCCACGGCCCCGACCCGGATTCAGGTGAGAGACGTGACGGACGCCCTGGGCTCCATCGACAAGCCTGACGCCGAGGACGGCACCCGCGAGAAGAAGGCCCGCAAGGGCGGCAAGCGCGGCAAGAAGGGCCCTCTGGGCCGACTCGCGCTGTTCTACCGCCAGATCGTGGCGGAGCTCCGCAAGGTCGTCTGGCCGACCCGCAACCAGCTCACCACGTACACCACCGTGGTGATTGTCTTCGTCGTCATCATGATCGGTCTGGTGACCGTGATTGACTATGGGTTCCAGGAAGCCATCAAGTTCGTCTTCGGCTGATCCTCGCGGAGGGCGGCGCCTTGATGGGTGCCGCCCCTTTTCGCATGTTCCACCACCTTTTGTATCCAGGAAGAAGCAGCCACCGTGTCTGACCCGAACCTGAACGCGAGCCACGACTCCGTCGAGTCCGTCGAGGACGAGCTCGACATCGTCGAGGCGGCAGACGCTGTGGACCCCGACGAGGCGGAGCTCGCCGACGCCGAGGCCGGTGCCGCTGCCGAGGAGGCCGCGCTGCACGTCGCCGACGCCGACGCCGACGCCGACGCCGACGCCGACGCCGACGCCGACGTTGACGCCGACGCCGACGCCGCTGAGGACGAGGCCGCCGAGGCCGCGGCCGAGCCCGCGGAGGAGGCCGAGGAGGCCGCCGAGGCGGAGGACGTCGACCCGATCCAGGCCCTGCGCGACGAGCTGCGCACGCTGCCCGGCGAGTGGTACGTGATCCACACCTACGCGGGCTACGAGAAGCGCGTGAAGGCCAACCTGGAGCAGCGCGCCGTCTCGCTGAACGTCGAGGAGTTCATCTACCAGGCCGAGGTGCCCGAGGAAGAGATCGTCCAGATCAAGAACGGCGAGCGCAAGAACGTCCGGCAGAACAAGCTGCCCGGCTACGTGCTCGTCCGCATGGACCTGACGAACGAGTCCTGGGGCGTCGTCCGCAACACCCCGGGCGTCACCGGCTTCGTCGGCAACGCCTACGACCCGTACCCGCTGACCCTGGACGAGATCGTCAAGATGCTCGCCCCGGAGGCGCAGGAGAAGGCCGCCAAGCAGGCCGCCGAGGAAGCCGGCCTGCCGGCGCCCGCGGTCAAGCGCACCATCGAGGTCCTGGACTTCGAGGTCGGCGACTCGGTCACCGTCACCGACGGCCCGTTCGCGACGCTGCAGGCGACCATCAACGAGATCAACCCGGACTCGAAGAAGGTCAAGGGCCTCGTCGAGATCTTCGGTCGCGAGACCCCGGTCGAGCTCAGCTTCGACCAGATCCAGAAGAACTGATCTTCTGAGTCACAGCTTCCGAGCAGGTCAGGCAGCCCCGCGAAGGGCGGTCTGACCTGCTCGGTTTTAAGCCCCGCACCGATACCCGCTATCGTGGTGCGGTATGCCTCCATCCGGATGACCCGGATCGGCGGCGGAAAACTCTCACTAGGACCCGGAGAGAGCAATGCCTCCCAAGAAGAAGAAGGTCACGGGGCTTATCAAGCTCCAGATCAACGCCGGTGCGGCCAACCCGGCCCCGCCGGTCGGCCCCGCACTGGGTCAGCACGGCGTCAACATCATGGAGTTCTGCAAGGCCTACAACGCCGCGACCGAGTCGCAGCGTGGCATGGTCGTGCCGGTGGAGATCACGGTCTACGAGGACCGTTCCTTCACCTTCGTCACCAAGACCCCGCCGGCCGCGCGGCTGATCCTCAAGGCTGCGGGCATCGACAAGGGCTCCGGCACCCCGCACAAGGACAAGGTCGCCAAGCTGACGGCTGCCCAGGTCCGCGAGATCGCCGAGCTGAAGATGCCCGACCTGAACGCCAACGACGTCGACGCCGCGATGAAGATCATCTCCGGCACCGCGCGTTCGATGGGCGTCACCGTCGAGGGCTGATTTCAGCCGCCCCCTGCACCACCCGTGGTAGGGCCAAGCGCTGGCCCGCACCACAACTCCATGCCTGAAGCGAAAAAACAGGAGCTGAAGTGAAGCGCAGCAAGACTCTCCGCGCTGCGGACGCCAAGGTCGACCGGGAGAAGCTGTACGCCCCGCTCGAGGCCGTCCGACTCGCCAAGGAGACCTCCTCGGTCAAGTTCGACGCCACCGTCGAGGTCGCCTTCCGCCTGGGTGTTGACCCGCGCAAGGCCGACCAGATGGTCCGTGGCACCGTGAACCTCCCGCACGGCACCGGTAAGACCGCCCGGGTCCTGGTCTTCGCGACCGGTGACCGTGCTGCGGCCGCGGAGGCCGCCGGCGCCGACATCGTCGGCAACGACGAGCTGATCGACGAGATCGCCAAGGGCAACCGCCTGAACGAGTTCGACGCGGTTGTCGCCACCCCGGACCTCATGGGCAAGGTCGGCCGCCTCGGCCGCGTGCTCGGTCCGCGTGGTCTGATGCCGAACCCGAAGACCGGCACCGTGACGATGGACGTGGCCAAGGCCGTCACCGAAATCAAGGGCGGCAAGATCGAGTTCCGCGTCGACAAGCACTCGAACCTGCACTTCATCATCGGCAAGGTCTCCTTCTCCGATGAGCAGCTCGTCGAGAACTACGGCGCGGCCCTGGAGGAGATCCTCCGTCTGAAGCCGTCCGCCGCCAAGGGCCGGTACCTGAAGAAGGCCGCCGTGAGCACCACCATGGGCCCCGGCATCCAGCTCGACCCGAACCGCACCCGGAACCTCCTCGTCGAGGAAGACCCGGCTGCTGTCTGATCGGGCGGAGCCGTCCGGCTCACCTGACCGGCTGAACGCCTGAGCGGGCCCCCGCACTCCCTCCGGGGAGGGCGGGGGCCCGTTCGCGTGCCCGTGCCCGTCCCCGGCCGTTGTGCACGCAAATGCGCACGACTTTCCGTGGTGACCACACGTACAGTCGACGGTGATCGACACCGGTCGCGTACCCGGCGGGGGGCGGGCCTGACCAGCCCTACGTCCGACATCCGGCCGCACCAGGCCGCATCCGGGCCGCCACGAGGCCCACCGGGGTCGGCGGAACACCACGCACCGCGCACCGCGCACCACGCGGCACCATCTGGGGGAAACATCATGAACAAGGCTGTCCGGACACGAGCGGGCGTCGCCCTGGCGGGCACCGCGCTGCTCCTGGGCGGTCTGACCGCCTGCGGCTCCGACGGGGGCAAGGACGCAGGGGAGGGCGGCAAGCCCGCCGCAGCCGCCCCACAGTCGCCCCAGGAGGCCGTCAAGGCCGCCTACGCCAAGACGCTGCAGGCGAAGACCTCGGCGTTCCGGACGACAGCCGTCCAGGCCGACGGCAAGACCACGGAGGTCTCCGGAACCGTGGGCTGGTACCCCACCGCCCGCGAGCTGACGCAGCCCAACGGCAAGCGGCAGGTCATGCTGCCCGGCGTGGTCTACACGGAGATGGACAAGCCGCTCGAAGGCAAGAACTGGATGAAGATGGGTCTGGCCAAGGACGGCAAGCCCACGGCCCGGTTCGAGGACACCCCGGTCGAGTACCTCGCGCTGATGATCGACCAGCCCGGGGTGCAGCACGCCGGCACCGAGCAGGTGGGGGGCGTGCAGACGGAGCACTACCGCGGCACCTTCACCCTCGACCAGCTGCTGGCCAGCGACGAGAAGAGCCGGCTCGTGCCGGACGCCGAGCGCGCGAGCCTGCGCGAGGCCCTCCAGCGCGCCAAGGTCACCTCGTACGGCCTCGACGTGTGGATCGACAAGGACGGCCACCCCCTCAAGGCCGAGGCGCAGCGCACCGACGACAAGGGCGTCGACCGCGTCACCTCGGAGTTCTCCCAGTACGGGGCGGCGCCGGCCGTACAGGCCCCGCCGGAGGGCGACACAGCCGACTTCGACGCGGTGATGAAGGGGGTCGACGAGTCGCTGGCCGACACGGAGGCCTCCCTGAAGGACACCCGGAAGTCGCTCAAGGACACCGAGAAATCCCTCGCGGAGACCGACAAGATCCTCAAGGGCCTCGGCCACTGAGGCCCCGGCCGGGCCCCCGGGGGGCGATTTGCCCTCCCGGGACCCGGTCACGTACAGTTCCACGGAAGCCAAAGACCGCTGGTCGTTGCCGCGCCCGTGAGGGTGCGGTGGCCGAAGGATCCGCTGAAAGCGGGCGACCCGCGCAGGTGACTGTGGAAGGCTCCCGGGATTTCGATCCTGGTAGAGCGTTGCCCCGTGCGCCTGCGCCCGGGGCGCTTTGTTTTGTCCAGCCCCTTCTGCGCGGTCCTCATCACCCGGAAGGAGGCCGACGCTCTATGGCAAGGCCCGACAAGGCTGCCGCGGTAGCCGAGCTGGAGGACATGTTCCGCAGCTCGAACGCCGCTGTGCTGACCGAGTACACGGGGCTCACCGTTGCGCAGCTCAAGACGCTGCGTCGTTCGCTCGGTGAGAACGCCCAGTACGCCGTGGTGAAGAACACGCTGACCAAGATTGCGGCCAACTCGGTCGGGATCACCGCGCTGGACGAGCACCTTGCTGGTTCGACCGCGGTCGCCTTCGTCACCGGGGACCCGGTGGAGTCGGCGAAGGCTCTGCGTGACTTCGCCAAGGACAACCCGAAGCTCGTCATCAAGGGCGGTGTCCTTGACGGCAAGGCGCTGTCCGCCGACGAGATCAAGAAGCTTGCGGACCTCGAGTCCCGCGAGGTTCTGCTCGCCAAGCTGGCCGGTGCCATGAAGGGCAAGCAGTCCCAGACTGCCGCGCTCTTCCAGGCGCTGCCGTCGAAGCTCGTCCGCACCGTGGAAGCGCTTCGTGCCAAGCAGGACGAGCAGGGCGGTGCCGAGTAATTCGGCTCGCGCATTGATCCGCGCCGCCTAGTGCGCGGGTCGTAGCGGGCCGTTACGCCCGCCTTTCTAGACATCTCGGCACCAGCCGAATTAGTGGAAGGATCGCCCATCATGGCGAAGCTGTCTCAGGACGACCTGCTCGCTCAGTTCGAGGAGATGACCCTCATCGAGCTCGCCGAGTTCGTGAAGGCCTTCGAGGAGAAGTTCGACGTCACCGCCGCCGCTCCGGTCGCCGTTGCCGCCGCCGGCGCCCCGGGTGCCCCGGCCGCCGAGGTCGAGGAGAAGGACGAGTTCGACGTCATCCTCACCGGCGCTGGCGACAAGAAGATCCAGGTCATCAAGGTCGTGCGTGAGCTGACCTCCCTGGGTCTGAAGGAGGCCAAGGACCTCGTCGACGGCACCCCGAAGCCGGTCCTCGAGAAGGTCAACAAGGAGGCCGCTGACAAGGCCGCCGAGGCCCTCAAGGGCGCCGGTGCCTCCGTCGAGGTCAAGTAACACCTCTGAGGCCGCCTGACGGCCTCTGCGAAGGGCGATCACCCGTAAGGGTGGTCGCCCTTCGGCGTACCCGGCGGTGCCTGACTTGCCCTGTCGTCGTTGGGGAGTAGGGTGATCATCGTTGCCCCGTGCCAGGGTCCCGCGACGGGGCCGAGATGATCCGCACGGAGCAGGGGGCCTTGACGAACGGCACGCGGCGCGCAATTCTCAGGACCGTCGCACCGGCTCGATCCGCGATCGGGAGCACCGATCGAGGGTCCGAGGCATGGATCGACTACGAAGAGGGCAGTACTGATACGCGCTCTGTGTACGAGAGACGCGACGTTGGACGCAGCGGTTGGGTTTTAACGACGTGGGGAAGGCCTGTTGCCGGTTTCCGGAAACCTGGTCTGGACATCAGTGAGCCAAGTGGCTACACTGACCCTTTGCGCTGCCTGTTAGCTGTCCCCTGCCCGTCGCCAGGGGCATGCCCACGCTCGAGCACACTTGATTGATACGCCCTGACCTGGCATTTCAACCAGTTCGGGGAGTGCGTCTCCTGTGTCGGCTGGGACCGGTACGCGCGTAGTGAGTCCGAGCCCTCGGAAGGACCCCCTCTTGGCCGCCTCGCGCAACGCCTCGACCAATACGAACAACGGTGCCAGCACCGCCCCGCTGCGCATCTCCTTTGCAAAGATCAAGGAGCCGCTCGAGGTTCCGAACCTCCTGGCGCTGCAGACCGAGAGCTTTGACTGGCTGCTCGGCAACAACGCCTGGAAGTCTCGCGTCGAGTCGGCGCTCGAGAGTGGACTGGACGTTCCCACGAAGTCCGGTCTTGAGGAGATCTTCGAGGAGATCTCGCCGATCGAGGACTTCTCCGGGTCGATGTCGCTGACCTTCCGCGACCACCGGTTCGAGCCGGCGAAGAACTCGGTCGACGAGTGCAAGGAGCGCGACTTCACGTACGCGGCGCCGCTCTTCGTCACCGCCGAGTTCACGAACAACGAGACCGGTGAGATCAAGTCTCAGACGGTCTTCATGGGCGACTTCCCGCTCATGACCAACAAGGGCACCTTCGTGATCAACGGCACCGAGCGTGTCGTCGTGTCGCAGCTGGTGCGCTCCCCCGGCGTCTACTTCGACTCCTCCATCGACAAGACGTCCGACAAGGACATCTTCTCCGCCAAGATCATCCCGTCTCGTGGTGCCTGGCTGGAGATGGAGGTCGACAAGCGCGACATGGTCGGTGTCCGCATCGACCGCAAGCGCAAGCAGTCCGTCACCGTCCTCCTGAAGGCCCTCGGCTGGACCACCGAGCAGATCCTCGAGGAGTTCGGCGAGTACGAGTCCATGCGCGCCACCCTGGAGAAGGACCACACCCAGGGCCAGGACGACGCGCTGCTCGACATCTACCGCAAGCTGCGTCCGGGCGAGCCGCCGACCCGTGAGGCCGCGCAGACGCTGCTCGAGAACCTGTACTTCAACCCGAAGCGCTACGACCTGGCGAAGGTCGGCCGCTACAAGGTCAACAAGAAGCTCGGCGCCGACGAGCCGCTCGACGCCGGCGTGCTGACCGTCGACGACGTCATCGCGACGATCAAGTACCTCGTGAAGCTCCACGCGGGCGAGACCGAGACCATCGGCGAGTCCGGCCGTTCGATCGTTGTCGAGACCGACGACATCGACCACTTCGGCAACCGCCGCCTGCGCAACGTCGGCGAGCTCATCCAGAACCAGGTCCGCACGGGTCTGGCGCGTATGGAGCGCGTCGTCCGCGAGCGCATGACCACCCAGGACGTCGAGGCGATCACGCCGCAGACCCTGATCAACATCCGGCCGGTCGTCGCCTCCATCAAGGAGTTCTTCGGCACCAGCCAGCTGTCGCAGTTCATGGACCAGAACAACCCGCTGTCTGGTCTGACCCACAAGCGCCGTCTGTCCGCGCTCGGCCCCGGTGGTCTGAGCCGTGAGCGGGCGGGCTTCGAGGTCCGTGACGTCCACCCGTCGCACTACGGCCGCATGTGCCCGATCGAGACCCCCGAAGGCCCGAACATCGGTCTGATCGGCTCGCTCGCGTCCTACGGCCGCGTCAACGCGTTCGGCTTCGTCGAGACCCCGTACCGCAAGGTCGTCGACGGCCAGGTCACCGACGAGGTCGACTACCTGACCGCCGACGAGGAAGACCGCTTCGTCATCGCCCAGGCCAACGCGCGCCTGGACGAGGACCTGCGCTTCGCGGAGCCCCGCGTCCTGGTCCGCCGCCGTGGCGGCGAGGTCGACTACGTCCCCGGGGACGACGTGGACTACATGGACGTCTCGCCGCGCCAGATGGTGTCGGTCGCGACCGCCATGATCCCCTTCCTGGAGCACGACGACGCCAACCGCGCCCTCATGGGCGCGAACATGATGCGCCAGGCCGTTCCGCTCATCAAGGCGGAGGCCCCGCTCGTCGGCACCGGCATGGAGTACCGCTGCGCCGTCGACGCCGGCGACTCCATCAAGGCGGAGAAGGACGGTGTCGTCCAGGAGGTCTCGGCCGACTACGTCACCGTCACCAACGACGACGGCACGTACACCACGTACCGCGTCGCCAAGTTCAACCGCTCCAACCAGGGCACCTCGGTCAACCAGAAGGTCATCGTCAACGAGGGCGACCGGGTCATCGACGGCCAGGTCCTCGCCGACGGTCCGGCGACCGAGAACGGCGAGATGGCGCTGGGCAAGAACCTGCTCGTGGCGTTCATGCCGTGGGAGGGTCACAACTACGAGGACGCGATCATCCTGTCGCAGCGCCTCGTCCAGGACGACGTCCTCTCCTCGATCCACATCGAGGAGCACGAGGTCGACGCCCGTGACACCAAGCTCGGCCCCGAGGAGATCACCCGGGACATCCCGAACGTCTCCGAGGAGGTCCTCGCCGACCTCGACGAGCGCGGCATCATCCGCATCGGTGCGGACGTCGTCGCCGGCGACATCCTGGTCGGCAAGGTCACCCCCAAGGGTGAGACCGAGCTGACCCCGGAGGAGCGCCTGCTCCGCGCGATCTTCGGTGAGAAGGCCCGTGAGGTCCGTGACACCTCCCTGAAGGTGCCGCACGGTGAGATCGGCAAGGTCATCGGCGTCCGCGTCTTCGACCGCGAGGAGGGGGACGAGCTTCCCCCGGGCGTGAACCAGCTGGTCCGCGTCTACGTCGCCCAGAAGCGCAAGATCACCGACGGTGACAAGCTCGCCGGCCGCCACGGCAACAAGGGTGTCATCTCCAAGATCCTCCCGATCGAGGACATGCCCTTCCTCGAGGACGGCACCCCGGTCGACATCATCCTCAACCCGCTCGGTGTCCCGTCCCGAATGAACCCGGGACAGGTCCTGGAGATCCACCTCGGCTGGCTCGCCAGCCGCGGCTGGGACGTCTCCGGCCTCGCGGACGAGTGGGCCCAGCGTCTGCAGGTCATCGGTGCGGACCAGGTCGCCCCGGGCACCAACGTCGCCACCCCGGTGTTCGACGGCGCCCGCGAGGACGAGCTGGCCGGCCTCCTGCAGCACACGATCCCGAACCGCGACGGCGAGCGCATGGTGCTCCCGTCCGGTAAGGCGCGCCTGTTCGACGGCCGCTCCGGCGAGCCGTTCCCGGACCCGATCTCGGTCGGGTACATGTACATCCTCAAGCTCCACCACCTGGTCGACGACAAGCTCCACGCCCGTTCGACCGGTCCGTACTCGATGATCACGCAGCAGCCGCTGGGTGGTAAGGCGCAGTTCGGTGGCCAGCGCTTCGGTGAGATGGAGGTGTGGGCGCTCGAGGCTTACGGCGCCGCCTACGCCCTCCAGGAGCTCCTGACCATCAAGTCCGACGACGTCACCGGCCGAGTGAAGGTCTACGAGGCCATCGTCAAGGGCGAGAACATCCCCGAGCCGGGCATTCCCGAGTCCTTCAAGGTGCTCATCAAGGAAATGCAGTCGCTCTGCCTCAACGTGGAGGTGCTGTCCTCGGACGGCATGTCCATCGAGATGCGCGACACCGACGAGGACGTCTTCCGCGCTGCGGAGGAGCTGGGTATCGACCTGTCCCGGCGCGAGCCGAGCAGCGTCGAAGAGGTCTGACGGGCCTGGCCGGGGGCTCGCAACCGCAGCCCCCGGCCATCCCCGGGACCGTTCAGACCATGATTGAGACACGACCCCGAAAGAGGGATTGACGCACAGTGCTCGACGTCAACTTCTTCGACGAGCTGCGGATCGGCCTTGCCACCGCGGACGACATCCGTACCTGGTCGCACGGCGAGGTCAAGAAGCCGGAGACCATCAACTACCGCACCCTCAAGCCCGAGAAGGACGGACTCTTCTGCGAGAAGATCTTCGGTCCGACCCGGGACTGGGAGTGCTACTGCGGCAAGTACAAGCGTGTCCGCTTCAAGGGCATCATCTGTGAGCGTTGTGGCGTCGAGGTCACGCGCGCCAAGGTGCGCCGTGAGCGGATGGGCCACATCGAGCTTGCCGCCCCCGTCACCCACATCTGGTACTTCAAGGGCGTCCCGTCGCGCCTGGGCTACCTGCTGGACCTCGCGCCGAAGGACCTCGAGAAGGTCATCTACTTCGCCGCGTACATGATCACGTTCGTCGACGACGAGCGCCGCCA
The DNA here is from genome assembly GCF_042677605.1 of Streptomyces sp. NPDC127106. Classification (NCBI taxonomy): domain Bacteria; kingdom Bacillati; phylum Actinomycetota; class Actinomycetes; order Kitasatosporales; family Streptomycetaceae; genus Streptomyces; species Streptomyces sp. NPDC127106. The sequence goes on from NZ_JBHXTC010000006.1 coordinate 155,708, forward strand.
GCGCGACCTGCCGTCGCTGGAGGCCCACGTCTCCGTCGAGCGCCAGCAGATCGAGAACCGCCGCGACGCCGACCTCGAGGCCCGCGCCAAGAAGCTCGAGACCGACCTGGCCGAGCTCGAGGCCGAGGGCGCCAAGGCCGACGTGCGCCGCAAGGTGCGCGAGGGCGCCGAGCGCGAGATGAAGCAGCTCCGCGACCGCTCCCAGCGCGAGATCGACCGCCTGGACGAGGTCTGGAACCGCTTCAAGAACCTCAAGGTCCAGGACCTGGAGGGCGACGAGCTCCTCTACCGCGAGCTGCGTGACCGCTTCGGCACGTACTTCGACGGCTCGATGGGTGCCGCGGCGCTGCAGAAGCGCCTGGAGTCCTTCGACCTGGAGGAGGAGGCCGAGCGCCTCCGCGAGATCATCCGCACCGGCAAGGGCCAGAAGAAGACCCGTGCGCTGAAGCGTCTGAAGGTCGTCTCCGCGTTCCTGCAGACCAGCAACAGCCCCAAGGGCATGGTCCTGGACTGCGTCCCGGTCATCCCGCCGGACCTGCGTCCGATGGTGCAGCTGGACGGTGGCCGCTTCGCGACCTCCGACCTGAACGACCTGTACCGCCGTGTCATCAACCGCAACAACCGCCTGAAGCGCCTTCTCGACCTCGGTGCCCCCGAGATCATCGTGAACAACGAGAAGCGCATGCTCCAGGAGGCGGTCGACGCCCTCTTCGACAACGGCCGCCGCGGCCGCCCGGTCACGGGCCCCGGCAACCGTCCGCTGAAGTCCCTCAGCGACATGCTGAAGGGCAAGCAGGGTCGCTTCCGTCAGAACCTGCTCGGCAAGCGAGTCGACTACTCGGCGCGTTCCGTCATCGTCGTCGGCCCGCAGCTGAAGCTGCACCAGTGCGGTCTGCCCAAGGCCATGGCGCTGGAGCTCTTCAAGCCGTTCGTGATGAAGCGCCTGGTCGACCTGAACCACGCGCAGAACATCAAGTCGGCCAAGCGCATGGTCGAGCGCGGCCGCACCGTCGTGTACGACGTCCTCGAAGAGGTCATCGCCGAGCACCCGGTGCTGCTGAACCGTGCGCCCACGCTGCACCGCCTCGGCATCCAGGCCTTCGAGCCGCAGCTGGTCGAGGGCAAGGCCATCCAGATCCACCCGCTCGTCTGCACCGCGTTCAACGCGGACTTCGACGGTGACCAGATGGCCGTGCACCTGCCGCTGTCCGCGGAGGCGCAGGCCGAGGCCCGCATCCTGATGCTGTCCTCGAACAACATCCTCAAGCCGGCCGACGGCCGCCCGGTGACGATGCCGACCCAGGACATGGTCCTCGGTCTGTTCTTCCTCACCACGGACGGCGAGCTGCGCGACGTCAAGGGCGAGGGTCGTGCCTTCGGCTCCACCGCCGAGGCGATCATGGCCTTCGACGCCGGCGAGCTCTCGCTGCAGTCGCTGGTCGACATCCGCTTCCCGGTGGGCACCATCCCGCCGCGCGGCTGGGTCCCCCCGGTCGCCGAGGAGGGTGAGCCGGAGTTCCAGCCGGGCGACAGCTTCCGTCTGAAGACCACGCTGGGTCGTGCGCTCTTCAACGAGCTGCTGCCGGAGGACTACCCGTTCGTCGACTACTCGGTGGGCAAGAAGCAGCTCTCCGAGATCGTCAACGACCTGGCCGAGCGCTACCCCAAGGTCATCGTGGCGGCGACGCTCGACAACCTGAAGGCGGCCGGCTTCCACTGGGCGACCCGTTCCGGCGTCACCGTGGCCATCTCCGACGTCGTGGTCCCCGAGGCCAAGAAGGAGATCGTCGCGGGCTACGAGGCCCAGGACGAGAAGGTCCAGAAGCAGTACGAGCGCGGTCTGATCACCAAGGACGAGCGCACGCAGGAACTCATCGCGATCTGGACCAAGGCGACCAACGAGGTTGCCGAGGCGATGAACGCGAACTTCCCCAAGACCAACCCCATCTTCATGATGGTTGACTCGGGTGCCCGAGGAAACATGATGCAGATGAGGCAGATCGCCGGTATGCGTGGTCTGGTGTCGAACGCGAAGAACGAGACCATCCCGCGTCCGATCAAGGCCTCGTTCCGTGAGGGCCTGTCCGTGCTGGAGTACTTCATCTCCACCCACGGTGCCCGTAAGGGTCTGGCCGACACCGCCCTGCGTACCGCCGACTCGGGTTACCTCACCCGTCGTCTGGTGGACGTCTCGCAGGACGTGATCATCCGCGAGGAGGACTGCGGCACCGAGCGCGGCCTCAAGCTGAAGATCGCCTCCAAGGACGAGACCGGTGTCCTGCGCAAGGCCGACGACGTCGAGACGTCGGTGTACGCGCGCATGCTCGCCGAGGACGTCGTCGTGGACGGCAAGGTCCTGGCCCCGGCCAACGTCGACCTGGGCGATGTCCTCATCGACCAGCTCGTCGCGGCCGGCGTGGAGGAGGTCAAGACCCGCTCGGTCCTGACCTGTGAGTCCGCCGTCGGCACCTGTGCCTTCTGCTACGGCCGCTCCCTGGCCACCGGCAAGCTGGTCGACATCGGTGAGGCGGTCGGCATCATCGCCGCCCAGTCCATCGGTGAGCCCGGTACCCAGCTGACGATGCGTACCTTCCACACCGGTGGTGTGGCCGGTGACGACATCACCCAGGGTCTGCCGCGTGTCGTCGAGCTCTTCGAGGCCCGTACCCCGAAGGGTGTCGCCCCGATCTCCGAGGCCGCCGGTCGCGTGCGGATCGAGGAGACCGAGAAGACCAAGAAGATCGTCATCACGCCGGACGACGGCAGCGACGAGACGGCCTTCCCGATCTCCAAGCGCGCCAAGGTGATCGTCCACGAGGGCGACCACGTCGAGGTGGGCCAGAAGCTCACCGCGGGTGCCACCAACCCGCACGACGTGCTGCGCATCCTCGGCCAGCGTGCGGTCCAGGTCCACCTGGTCGGCGAGGTCCAGAAGGTCTACAACTCGCAGGGCGTGTCGATCCACGACAAGCACATCGAGATCATCATCCGGCAGATGCTCCGCCGCGTGACGATCATCGAGTCGGGCGACGCCGAGCTGCTCCCGGGCGAGCTCGTCGAGCGTTCGCGCTTCGAGACCGAGAACCGTCGTGTGGTCACCGAGGGCGGTCACCCCGCCTCCGGCCGCCCGCAGCTGATGGGTATCACCAAGGCCTCGCTGGCGACGGAGTCCTGGCTGTCGGCCGCCTCCTTCCAGGAGACGACCCGAGTCCTGACGGACGCGGCGATCAACGCCAAGTCCGACAGCCTCATCGGCCTCAAGGAGAACGTCATCATCGGTAAGCTCATCCCGGCCGGTACGGGCCTCGCCCGCTACCGCAACATCCGGGTCGAGCCCACCGAGGAGGCGAAGGCCGCGATGTACTCGGCCGTCGGTTACGACGACATCGACTACTCGCCCTTCGGCACCGGCTCCGGCCAGGCCGTCCCGCTGGAGGACTACGACTACGGCCCGTACAACGGCTAAGGGTCACCAAGAGGAAGCCCCCCGCTGCTCCGGAAGGAGCGGCGGGGGGCTTCCTCGTATCTGCGTACGGGGCGGGGCCGAGGCCTACGCATCGGGCCGGGGGCCGGGCACCCGGCCTCAGCCCCCGGCCTCAGCCCCCGGCCTCAGCCCCCGGCCTCAGCCCCCGGCCTCAGCCCCCGGCCTCAGCCCCCCGGCCTCAGGCTCGGCGCCGGCTGCGGAGGCCTGCCAGGGTGGCCCCGGCCAGGGTCAGCAGGGACAGGGCGGCTCCGGCCAGCCCCGGAGCGAGCCCCTTCGGGGTGAAGGTGCAGGCGAGCTCCGTCGCGCCGGGCGGGACGGGGAGGGCGAGCAGGCCGTGGTGCGAGGCCGGGGCCACCGGCTTCGCGTCCGCCGTGCACTGCCAGCCGGGGACGGCGGTCATGGCGAAGACGGCCGTGCCGCCGGCGCCCGCGGGGAGGACGGCCCGGATGTCGTGCCCGCCCGTCCGGACGTCGGTGGCACCCGTCCGGGTGAGGCCGGCGACGGCGTCGTCCAGCTTGGCGCGGTCCAGGCAGCCGATCGGGTGGTCCCCGGCGGTGGCACCCTCGGTCCGGGTCTGGACCGTTACCGCCACCTTGCCGTTCGCCGGGACGGGGCCCAGCTTCACGACCCCCGTCATCTGGTCCTCCAGGGGCCGCTGCGCGCCGCCGGAGGCGAGGGTTCCGTACAGGTCGGGGGAGAACCAGTAGGCCTCTGAGCCGGGGGTGCACTCCGCGGCGTACGTCTGTTCCGTGGCCGTGCCGCCCCGGACCGTCCGCGGGACCTGGTACACGGCCGCGCCGAGGACGTTCTCCTGCCGGGCGTAGACGCTGCCGGCCGGGTTGGGGGAGGTGAAGGCGGCGCTGCGGACCGTGACGAGCGGGGGAGCGGGGAAGCGGGCCGCGGTCCAGGTGTCCTCGGCCGGGCCGGGGCTCACGCGGGCGCCGATCGCGAAGACGGCGTCGAGGACCGGGTTGTCGGCGCCGAAGAAGGTCCGGCCGTCGTTCTTGAAGCCGTAGCCGAGCGGCTCCAGCGCCTCGTACGTGGCCTGCGGCAGGTAGCTGCTGTAGTACTGCGGGCCTTCCGCGCCCAGCGCCAGGGCGTCGTTGTACGAGGTCTGCGGCGCGCCCGAGTCGGTCCGGTACCGGGGCCAGCCGTTCACCGCGCGGACGGCGTCGTGGTGCGCGCTGATCGAGCGGTTCGAGGTGGCGATCGGCTTGGCCCAGCGCTCGCGGGAGCGGCGGGCGTCGGCACTGGCGGCGGCCGCGGTGGACTCGGCGAAGACCACGCCGGCCATGAGCACGGCGGCCGCGGGGACCAGGAAGCGGCGCCGGCCGCCCTGCCCCCGGTCCGCCCGCACCAGGAGGACCAGGGCCAGGAGGGAGACCGCGCCGCCGCCGATGACCGCCCGCACGGTCCAGCCGCCGAAGTCGTCGGTGTGCCGGAGCAGGAAGGCGGCCGCGACCAGCAGGCCCGCCGCCGAGGCGAGGTGGAGGGGGCGCGGCCGGTGGGCCAGGGACAGCCAGGCCAGGACCACGACCATCCCGCTGAAGACGAACGCCTCCCGGTACGGGTTGCCGTTCGGCACCGCGAGCCCGTGCCACAGGTACTGGGTGGGCGGGAACTGGAAGGAGGCGAGGACCAGCAGGGTCGCCGCGGCCCACACCAGGCGGGTCTTCCTGGCGATGGCCGCGTTGAACAGGAAGGACCCGGCCAGGATCAGGCCCAGCGAGGCCACGTACAGCCGGGGCCGGCCGCCCCACAGGTGGGTGGCCGGCAGCAGCCCGGACAGGAAGACCTCGATGCGCACGGGGTCGAAGGCCGCGGCCTGCGTCGGCTGGGCGGCGCCGCTGGACAGGAAGGACGGCAGCAGCAGCGGCAGCGTGAGCAGGATGCCCGTCGCGGCGGCGGTAGAGGCCCGCCACAGGGCGTGCAGCCGCTGCCGGCCGGTCAGGTCGAGCGTGGCCGCGCGGACGGCGAGCAGCACGCAGGCGGCCATCGTGGCCATCATCGCGGTGTAGAAGTTGCCGAACCAGGCGAGCGCGACGAACAGGGCGGCGGCCGTCCAGCGACGGCCCTGCAGGCACCACTCGACGGCGATGCCCAGCAGCGGGAACGCCACCAGGCCCCACAGCCACATGGGGATGTACGAGGCGTCGCTCAGCGCCCAGCCGCACAGCCCGTAGCAGGCGCCGAGGACCCCGCGCTGCCACCACGGCCCGGGGTGCAGCCGGCCGAGGTAGACGGCCATCACGGCGGCGGCCGTGCCCATGGTGACGGGGGTGACCAGGAAGACGGCGAGGTCGACGTGGGCCCGCGGGACGAGGACGGCCAGCCAGGAGAACGGATTGCCGAGGTACGTGTAGTAGTCGGACAGGAACTGCTGTCCGAAGCCGCCGCGCCAGCTGAACAGGACGTCGCCCGCGGCCTGCCCGTGGACCAGGTCCCACAGGCCCCGGTGGAAGGGCACGTACTGGTTGGCCTGGTCGTTGATGGCCCGTCCGGTGTTGCCGAAGGGGAAGGTGCCGCGCACCGCCCAGGAGGCGCAGAACGCGCCGGCGGTGAGCAGGAAGGCGAGCAGCGGCCCGTACAGGCGGTCGGGCCGCGGCACCCGACGGCTCCGGGGGCCGGCGTCGGAGAGGACCGGGCTGTCCGCGGCCGTCGGCTCCGGGGTGACCGTCCGCAATGTCCCGCTCCCTGGTGGGTGGTGGTGCCGTTTGGGCTGAATCGCTGACGCATCTTAGTTGCCGGGCGGAACCGGCCCGGCCGCCGCGGACGGCCGACGCCGGCGGTGCATACCACATCCGCGGGGCGGGTGCATGCCGGGCGGCCGGTGGCCAAGTGCCACATGACCGGCGGGGGTGTCGCGGGGGCGGCGGCGGGGCCTTTGTTTTGACCGGAGTGGATGCGGTGGGTACGCTCAGACCTTGTGCCTGGGGTGTGCCTGGGCTCCCGTGCGTGTCCATCAACCGCACGCGAGTCGCACCGGCCACCGAGATCCACACGCCTCTTTCCGCTTGCGGGAGGGCCTGCCGGATCCGACACACCCGACCGCGTGGGTCGGCAGAAGTTCCAGGTTAGCTTTACTACACGGCACACAGAAACCGGAGAAGTAGTGCCTACGATCCAGCAGCTGGTCCGTAAGGGCCGGCAGGACAAGGTCGAGAAGACGAAGACGCCCGCGCTTGAGGCTTCGCCCCAGCGTCGTGGCGTCTGCACGCGTGTGTTCACGACCACCCCGAAGAAGCCGAACTCGGCGCTCCGTAAGGTCGCGCGTGTGCGTCTGACCTCCGGCATCGAGGTCACCGCTTACATTCCGGGTGAGGGACACAACCTGCAGGAGCACTCGATCGTGCTCGTGCGTGGTGGCCGTGTGAAGGACCTGCCGGGTGTTCGTTACAAGATCATCCGCGGTGCGCTTGACACCCAGGCTGTCAAGAACCGCAAGCAGGCCCGCAGCCGCTACGGCGCCAAGAAGGAGAAGTAAGAATGCCTCGTAAGGGCCCCGCCCCGAAGCGCCCGGTCATCATCGACCCGGTCTACCAGTCTCCTCTTGTCACCTCGCTGATCAACAAGATCCTGCTGAACGGCAAGCGCTCCACCGCCGAGCGCATCGTCTACGGCGCCATGGAAGGCCTCCGCGAGAAGACGGGCAACGACCCGGTCATCACGCTGAAGCGCGCGCTGGAGAACGTCAAGCCGTCGCTGGAGGTCAAGTCCCGCCGCGTCGGTGGTGCGACCTACCAGGTTCCGGTCGAGGTCAAGCCGGGTCGTCAGTCGACCCTGGCGCTGCGCTGGCTCGTGGGCTACTCCCGCGCCCGCCGCGAGAAGACCATGACCGAGCGCCTCATGAACGAGCTCCTCGACGCCTCGAACGGCCTTGGTGCGGCCGTGAAGAAGCGTGAGGACACGCACAAGATGGCCGAGTCCAACAAGGCCTTCGCGCACTACCGCTGGTAGTCGCAACCCACATCGAGACCGAGAGAAGACTGAAGCCTTATGGCTACCACTTCGCTTGACCTGGCCAAGGTGCGCAACATCGGCATCATGGCCCACATCGACGCGGGCAAGACGACCACCACCGAGCGCATCCTGTTCTACACCGGTGTGTCCTACAAGATCGGTGAAGTCCACGACGGCGCTGCCACGATGGACTGGATGGAGCAGGAGCAGGAGCGCGGCATCACGATCACGTCTGCCGCGACGACCTGCCACTGGCCGCTCGAGAACGTCGACCACACCATCAACATCATCGACACCCCGGGTCACGTGGACTTCACGGTCGAGGTGGAGCGTTCGCTCCGCGTCCTCGACGGTGCCGTCACCGTGTTCGACGGTGTCGCCGGTGTGGAGCCGCAGTCCGAGACGGTGTGGCGTCAGGCCGACCGTTACGGCGTGCCGCGCATCTGCTTCGTCAACAAGCTCGACCGTACCGGTGCCGAGTTCCACCGCTGCGTTGACATGATCAAGGACCGCCTGGGCGCGGTTCCGATCGTCATGCAGCTCCCGATCGGTGCCGAGGCCGACTTCCAGGGCGTTGTCGACCTGGTGACGATGAAGGCGTTCGTCTGGTCCGCCGAGGCGACCAAGGGCGAGATGTACGACGTCGTCGACATCCCGGCCACGCACACCGAGGCCGCCGAGGAGTGGCGCGGCAAGCTGGTCGAGACCGTCGCCGAGAACGACGACGAGATCATGGAGCTGTACCTGGGCGGCGAGGAGCCGTCCGTGGAGCAGCTGCACGCCGCCGTGCGCCGCATCATCATCGGCTCCGGCAAGGGCACGGGCTCCACGATCACCGCGGTGTTCTGTGGTACGGCGTTCAAGAACAAGGGCGTCCAGCCCCTGCTCGACGCGGTCGTCCGCTACCTGCCGTCGCCGCTGGACATCGAGGCCATCGAGGGCCACGACGTCCGCGACGCCGAGACCGTCGTGAAGCGCAAGCCGTCGGACGAGGAGCCCCTCGCCGCGCTCGCCTTCAAGATCATGAGCGACCCGCACCTCGGCAAGCTCACCTTCGTCCGGGTTTACTCGGGCCGCCTGGAGGCCGGCACCGCGGTGCTGAACTCCGTCAAGGGCAAGAAGGAGCGCATCGGCAAGATCTACCGCATGCACGCGAACAAGCGTGAGGAGATCGACGCCGTGGGCGCCGGCGACATCGTCGCCGTCATGGGCCTGAAGCAGACCACCACCGGTGAGACGCTGTGCGACGAGAAGAACCCGGTCATCCTGGAGTCCATGGACTTCCCGGCGCCGGTCATCCAGGTCGCCATCGAGCCCAAGTCCAAGGGTGACCAGGAGAAGCTGGGTGTCGCCATCCAGCGTCTCGCGGAGGAGGACCCCTCCTTCCACGTTCACTCGGACGAGGAGACGGGCCAGACCATCCTCGGCGGTATGGGCGAGCTGCACCTCGAGGTGCTGGTCGACCGTATGAAGCGCGAGTTCAAGGTCGAGGCCAACGTCGGCAAGCCGCAGGTCGCGTACCGCGAGACCATCCGCAAGGCGGTCGAGCGCCACGACTACACGCACAAGAAGCAGACCGGTGGTACCGGTCAGTTCGCCAAGGTGCAGATCGCGATCGAGCCGATCACCGAGACCGACGGTCCGGCGTACGAGTTCGTGAACAAGGTCACCGGTGGCCGCGTGCCGAAGGAGTACATCCCCTCGGTCGACGCGGGTGCGCAGGAGGCCATGCAGTTCGGCATCCTGGCCGGCTACGAGATGACGGGCGTCCGCGTCACGCTTCTCGACGGTGGCTACCACGAGGTCGACTCCTCCGAGCTCGCGTTCAAGATCGCCGGTTCGCAGGCCTTCAAGGAGGCCGCGCGCAAGGCGTCCCCCGTGCTCCTCGAGCCGATGATGGCCGTTGAGGTCACCACGCCCGAGGACTACATGGGTGAGGTCATCGGCGACATCAACTCCCGCCGTGGCCAGATCCAGGCCATGGAGGAGCGTCACGGCGCCCGCGTCGTGAAGGGCCTCGTGCCGCTTTCGGAGATGTTCGGCTACGTCGGAGACCTCCGCAGCAAGACCTCGGGTCGCGCCAGCTACTCGATGCAGTTCGACTCCTACGCCGAGGTTCCGCGGAACGTCGCCGAGGAGATCATCGCGAAGGCCAAGGGCGAGTAACTCTCCCGAGTACACGCTTTAGGCTTGTCACCGGAACCTCTGGGGCAACAGGCGTAATTCAAAAAACCTGTTGCCCCGGGGACCGGCTTTCCAGCAAAGATCACCTGGCGCCGCTGAGTAAGGCGTACAGAACCACTCTCCAGGAGGACCCCCGTGGCGAAGGCGAAGTTCGAGCGGACTAAGCCGCACGTCAACATCGGCACCATCGGTCACATTGACCACGGTAAGACGACCCTCACGGCCGCCATTACCAAGGTGCTGCACGACGCGTACCCGGACCTGAACGAGGCCTCGGCCTTCGACCAGATCGACAAGGCTCCTGAGGAGCGCCAGCGCGGTATCACCATCTCCATCGCGCACGTCGAGTACCAGACCGAGGCGCGTCACTACGCCCACGTCGACTGCCCGGGTCACGCGGACTACATCAAGAACATGATCACCGGTGCCGCGCAGATGGACGGCGCCATCCTCGTGGTCGCCGCCACCGACGGCCCGATGCCGCAGACCAAGGAGCACGTGCTCCTGGCCCGCCAGGTCGGCGTTCCGTACATCGTCGTCGCCCTGAACAAGGCCGACATGGTGGACGACGAGGAGATCCTGGAGCTCGTCGAGCTCGAGGTGCGTGAGCTCCTCTCCGAGTACGAGTTCCCGGGCGACGACCTGCCGGTCGTCCGCGTCTCGGCGCTGAAGGCGCTCGAGGGCGACAAGGAGTGGGGCGAGAAGCTCCTCGGCCTGATGGCTGCCGTGGACGAGTCGATCCCGACCCCGCCGCGTGACACCGAGAAGCCGTTCCTGATGCCCGTCGAGGACGTCTTCACCATCACCGGTCGCGGTACGGTCGTCACCGGCCGTATCGAGCGTGGTGTCCTGAAGGTCAACGAGACCGTCGACATCATCGGCATCAAGAACGAGAAGACCACCACCACGGTCACCGGCATCGAGATGTTCCGCAAGCTGCTCGACGAGGGCCAGGCCGGTGAGAACGTCGGTCTGCTGCTCCGCGGCATCAAGCGCGAGGACGTCGAGCGCGGCCAGGTCATCATCAAGCCGGGCTCGGTCACCCCGCACACCGAGTTCGAGGCCCAGGCCTACATCCTGTCCAAGGACGAGGGTGGCCGCCACACGCCGTTCTTCAACAACTACCGTCCGCAGTTCTACTTCCGTACCACGGACGTGACGGGCGTTGTGACCCTCCCGCAGGGCACCGAGATGGTCATGCCGGGCGACAACACCGAGATGTCCGTCCAGCTGATCCAGCCGGTCGCCATGGAGGAGGGCCTGAAGTTCGCCATCCGTGAGGGTGGTCGTACGGTCGGCGCCGGCCAGGTCACCAAGATCACGAAGTAATTCGTGTTCTGACCTGGTAGCTCGCGTGAGCGGGCACCATGTTTGACACAAGGGGCCCCTTCCCCGTCACCCAGGTGGCGGGGGAGGGGCCCTTTGCCGTACCCGGCCCCTGCGCGGCGCCGGTGCGGAGAGACGCCGCAGGTGGAGCGCCGTACGGAGGAGCGCCGTACGGAGGAGCGCCGTACGGAGGGGCGCCGTGGGGCGGCCCACGGGAAAGGGCCGCACCCCCCGTCGGCGGGGTGCGGCCCTCGTGTCCGGTGTACGGCGGCGGCCGTCAGTTCACGCGCAGGGACTCCGTGAACTCCTTGCAGGCGGCGTAGTCGGGCAGCAGGCCCGTCTCGATGGCCCGGGCCAGCGAAGGGGCGGCCTCGTCGCGCGCGGACAGCAGCGGGACCTCCGCCGGCCACTCGATGCCCAGATCCGGGTCGAGCGGGTGAACCGAGTGCTCGCCGGTCGGGTTGTACGTCTCCGAGCAGAGGTACGAAAGCGTCGCGTCGTCGGAGAGCGCGCAGAAGCCGTGGCCCATGCCCTCGGGGATGTACACCGCCCGGCGGTCCACGTCGTCGAGGCGGACGCCCTCCCAGCGGCCGAAGGTCGGGGAACCGACCCGCAGGTCCACGATGACGTCGAGCACGGCGCCGCGCACGCAGGTCACGTACTTGGCCTGGCCGGGCGGCACGTCGGCGAAGTGGATGCCGCGGACCACGCCGCGCGAGGAGACCGAGAGGTTGGCCTGCGCCAGCTTCAGCGGGTGGCCGACGAGCTCGGACAGCCGGTCGAAGCGGTACCACTCGGTGAACAGGCCGCGCGGGTCGCCGTGCAGCTGCGGGGTGACCTCGTAGACGCCCTCGAGGGAGAGCTCGCGGAACTTCACTTGGCGGCCTCCTCGTCGAGCAGGGCCACCAGGTACTGGCCGTAGCCGCTCTTCAGCAGCGGCTGGGCCAGCTCGCGCAGCTGGACGTCGTCGATCAGGCCGGCGCGCCAGGCGGCCTCCTCGATGCAGCCGATCTTGAAGCCCTGGCGCTCTTCTATGACGCGGACGAACTCGGAGGCCTGGACCATCGAGACGAAGGTGCCGGTGTCCAGCCAGGCGGTGCCGCGGTCGAGGATGGTGACGTTCAGCTCGCCGGCCTGGAGGTACGCGTCGTTGACGGCGGTGATCTCCAGTTCGCCGCGGGCGCTGGGCTTGAGGTCCCGGGCTATCTCGACGACGCGGTTGTCGTAGAAGTACAGGCCGGGCACCGCGTAGCGGGACTTCGGCTGGGCCGGCTTCTCCTCGATGGAGATGGCCTGGCCGTTCTCGTCGAACTCGACGACTCCGTACGCCGTCGGGTCCGCGACCGGGTACGCGAAGACCCGGCCGCCCTTGGCGTCGGTGTGCTCGGCCAGGCGGGTGCCGAGGCCGCTGCCGTGGAAGATGTTGTCGCCCAGGATGAGGGCCACGGACTCGTCGCCGATGAAGTCGGCGCCCAGCACGAACGCCTGGGCGATGCCCTCGGGGCGCTCCTGGACCGCGTACTCCAGCCGCAGGCCGAACTGGGATCCGTCACCGAGCAGGCGCTCGAACTGGGGACGGTCCTCCGGCGTGGTGATGATCAGAATCTCGCTGATTCCGGCCATGACCAGGGTGGAGAGCGGGTAGTAGATCATCGGCTTGTCGAAGACGGGGAGCAGCTGCTTCGAGACTGCCCGGGTCAGCGGCCAGAGTCGGGATCCGGTGCCGCCGGCCAAGAGAATTCCACGCATGGCACCACACTATGCGAGAGCAACCGGAACGAAAGGCTCCGGGCCGCTGGGGCGGTAGTACGAGCGACTAGACTCTCCGTACTATGCGCATTCTTGTGACCGGCGGCGCCGGCTTCATCGGTTCAGAATTCGTCCGCCAGCAGCTCGCCGCGGATGCATCGGCCCAGATCACGGTGTTCGACAAGCTGACCTACTCCGGCGTCGAAGCGAACCTCGCCCCGGTCGCAGGGCACTCGGGTTACAAGTTCGTCAAGGGCGACATCTGCGACGCCGAGGCCGTCGACGCGGTCATGCCCGGCCACGACGTCGTGGTGCACTTCGCCGCCGAGTCGCACGTGGACCGTTCCATCGCGGGCGCCGGCCCGTTCGTCATGACGAACGTCGTCGGTACGCAGGTCCTGCTGGACGCCGCCCGCAAGCACGGCGTCGGCCGCTTCGTCCACATCTCCACCGACGAGGTGTACGGCTCCATCAACGAGGGCTCCTGGACCGAGGAGTGGCCGCTGGTGCCCAACTCCCCGTACTCCGCCTCGAAGGCCTCCTCCGACCTGCTGGCCCTGGCGTACGCGCGGACCCACGGCATGGACGTCGTGGTGACCCGCTGCTCCAACAACTACGGGCACTACCAGTTCCCGGAGAAGGTCATCCCGCTGTTCGTCACCAACCTGATGGACGGCAGGAAGGTCCCGCTGTACGGCAACGGCGGCAACGTCCGCGACTGGCTGCACGTCTCCGACCACTGCCGCGGCATCGACCTGGCCATGCGCAAGGGCCGCGGCGGCGAGGTCTACAACATCGGCGGCGGCACCGAGCTCACCAACAAGGAGCTCACCGGCGTCCTGCTGGAGGCCGCGGGCCTCGGCTGGGACATGGTCGAGCACGTCGAGGACCGCAAGGGCCACGACCTGCGCTACTCCATCGACATCAGCAAGATCAACGCGGAGCTGGGCTACGCCCCGCAGGTCCGTTTCGAGGACGGCATCGCGCAGACCATCGCCTGGTACCGCGAGAACCGCGCCTGGTGGGAACCGCTGAAGGACAAGGCAGCGCTGCAGAAGTGACCGCCGCCGACACGAACGCCGACGCCGCCCCCCTCTCCTCCACCACCCCCGCAGCCGCCGGACGCTGGCTCGTCACCGGCGCCGCGGGCATGCTCGGCCAGGACGTCCTGGCCGTCCTGAAGGCCGCTGGGATCGAGGCCGCCGGCCTGCGCCGCGCCGACCTCGACATCACCGACGCCGCGGCCGTCCGCGCCGCCGTCGACGGTGCCGCCGTGGTGGTGAACTGCGCCGCCTGGACCGACGTGGACGGCGCGGAGACGGCCGAGGAGGCCGCCACCGCCGTCAACGGGACCGGCGTGCGCGTGCTCGCCGCGGCCTGCGCCGACGCCGGCGCGCGACTGCTGCACGTCTCCACCGACTACGTGTTGCCGGGGGACGCCTCCGAGCCGTACCGCGAGGACGCGCCCACCGGCCCGGTCAACGCGTACGGCCGCAGCAAGCTCGTCGGCGAGGAAGCCGTCGCCGAACTGCTGCCGCAGAACGGCTACGTGGTCCGCACCGCCTGGCTGTACGGCGAGCACGGCCCGAACTTCGTCGCCACCATGCTGAAGCTGGCCGCGCAGCGCGACACCCTCGACGTGGTCGACGACCAGCACGGGCAGCCCACCTGGTCGTACGCGCTCGCGCGCCGGCTGGTCGAGCTGGGCCTGGCCGCGCTGGCCGGCCGCGCCCCGGGCGGGGTGTACCACGGCACGGCGAGCGGCCGCACCACCTGGTTCGGCCTGGCCCGCGAGAGCTACCGGCTGAGCGGGCTGGACCCGGAGCGGATCCGGCCGACCACCTCGGCCGCGTTCGTCCGGCCAGCCGTGCGCCCGGCCTTCAGCGTGCTCGGGCACGACCGGTGGGCCGGGGCGGGCCTGACCCCGCTCGCCGACTGGCGCGAACAGCTGGCCGAGGCCCTGGCGACGCCGGTGTTCACGGCACTGGCCGACGCGGCGTCGGCCCGGAACGGAAGTACGGGATGAAGTCCCTGCTGAGCAGGCTCACCGCGGCGCTGCCGCCGGGCACCGTCGCGGTGGCCGGCGGCACTGTCGTGCTGGGTGCGGCCTCGTACGTCCACCTGGGCGTGGCCGGACACAGCCTGTCCACCGAGGACATGGCGAACGTCTCCGTCCTGTGGACGATCGTCATGTCGGTCGGCATCGGCGTGTTCTTCCCCGTCGAGCAGGAGCTCACCCGGATCGTCGCCGCCCGTGCGGTCCTCGGCCAGGGCGCCGCCCCCGTGCTGCGCCGGGCCACCGTGCTGACCTCCGCGATGCTCGGCGCGACCCTGCTCGTGCTGGGCCTGGCCGCGGGCCCGATCGCGGACCTCCTCTTCCGCGGCGACCGCGGCCTGGTCGCCGCCCTCGCCGGCGCCTTCACCGGCATGGCCGTCTGCTACCTGACCCGCGGGGTCCTGGCCGGCCTCGGCCGCTTCGGCGCGTACGGACTCCAACTCGCCCTGGACGGCGGGCTGCGGATCGCCCTGGCCTTCGGCTGCGCCCTGGCCGGGCTGGACTCCGCGCTGGCCTTCAGCCTGGTGCTGGCCGTCGCCCCGGTCACCGCCGTGCTGGCCACGCTGCCGGCGCTGCTGCGCGCGGTGGGGCCGGGCGAGGGGATCTCCTGGCGGGAGCTGACGGGCGGGCTGGGCCTGCTGATCTGCTCGACGCTGCTGTCGCAGGTCGTCGTCAACGCCGCGGTGATGAGCACCAAGCTGCTCGCCCCGGCCGACAGCGCGCTGATCGCGGCACTGCTGAGCGCACTGGTCCTGGCGCGGGTGCCGCTGTTCGTCTTCGGCTCGCTCCAGGCCTCGCTGCTGGGCGGGCTGACGGCCGCGTACACGGCGGGCGACCGGGCGGCGTTCTCGGCGATGCTGCGCCGGATCGGCGTGGTCGTCGGACTGCTCGGACTGCTCGGCGGGGTGCCCGCCACCGCCCTCGGCCCCTGGCTGATCGAAGTGCTGTTCGGGGCCGAAGCGGTCCTGGGGAGCGTCGACTTCTTCCTGTTGTCCGTCGGCACCGTGGCGTACATGTTCGCGATGGTGCTGGGTCAGGCGCTGATGGTATTCAAGCGGCACAACCTGCAGCTGTTGTGCTGGGCCGTCGGCACCGCCGTCCTGGCCGGCGTTACTTTCGCGCCGGGTGAGGTGGCCCTGCGCGTCATCCTGGCCTACACTCTCGGCTCCCTTGCCACCGTGCTCGGTATGCTGGCGGTGCTGAGGCTGAGGTTCCCCGGGGCAGCCCCGGGCGTGACCGAAGGACCCGGGGGCCAGGGCGCCGAGCGCGCGCCGGTCGCCGGGGCGGTCAGGGAGTGACCATGTCGGCCTTCGATGTCTCACCGATCACCGAGCACATGCACGTGCCACTTTCCGCTGGAGCTACCGTGTCCCAATACGACGATGTCTGGCTGGTCATACCGGCCTATAACGAAGGCCAGGTGATCGCCGGGGTCGTCGAGGGAGCGCGTGCCACCTTCCCGAACATAGTCGTCGTCGACGACGGCAGCTCCGACGACTCGGCGCGGCACGTCGCGACCACCGGCGCCCACCTGGTGCGCCACCCGGTCAACCTCGGCCAGGGCGCGGCCCTGCAGACGGGTCTGAAGTACGCCCTCGCCCAGCCCGGCGCCAAGTACTTCGCGACCTTCGACGCGGACGGCCAGCACCAGACGGCGGACGTCGAGAAGATGGTCGCCGTCCTGCGCGCCGACGAGGCGGACGTGGTGCTCGGTTCCCGCTTCATCGAGCAGAACGGCCAGGTGCCGTGGATCAAGCGGGTCGTGCTCCGCACGGCCGCCGCCGTCAGCCCCACCGCCCGCAAGCTCAAGCTCACCGACGCGCACAACGGGTTGCGGGTGCTCAGCCGCAAGGCGGCCGAGCAGCTCGACATCACCATGAACGGCATGGCGCACGCGTCCGAGATCGTCGGCTTCCTGGCCGCCTCCGACCTGCGCGTCACCGAGGTGCCGGTGGACATCCTGTACACCGACTACTCGCGGGCCAAGGGCCAGTCCCTGATCAACGGCGTCAACATCGTCTTCGACATCACTATGCGGGAGCGTGGCCGCTGATGAAGTACTTCTGGATCCAGCTGCTGCTCATCGCCGGGTCGCTGTCGATGGCCCTGATGTTCATACGCACGTGGGGCCAGGCCAAGAACCGTGCGTGGAAGCGCATCGCGTTCTCGGTCTTCGTCGTCGTCAACGTGTACGCGGTGCTCCGCCCGGGCGACGTCACCTGGGTCGCGCACGCGCTCGGCGTCGGCCGTGGCACCGACCTGGTGCTGTACGTGATGGTGCTGGCGATGGGCTTCCTGACGCTCAACACCTTCCTGCGCTTCCGCTCGCTGGAGAAGAAGATCACCGACCTCGCCCGGACGGTGGCCCTGAGCGAGGGCGCCCGGCACAACGAGGAGCGCCTCGGCGCCAGCACCGACGGTGCCGACGGTGCCGACGCCAAGGCCGGTGCCGACTCCGAGACCGTGAAGGCCTGACACCCGTGGTGACCTTCGACTTCATGCTCCCCTACTACGGGGACGTGCGGCTGATGCAGGACGCCGTCCGCAGCGTCCTGGCCCAGACCGACCCGGACTTCCGCCTCGTCGTGATCGACGACGGCAAGGAGCCGGAGGTCCCGGGCTGGTTCGAGTCGCTCCGCGACCCGCGGGTGACGTACCTGCGCAACGAGCAGAACCTCGGCATCACCAAGAACTTCCAGAAGTGCGTCTACCTCTCCGAGGCGGACCACGTCGTCATCATGGGCTGCGACGACCTGTTGCACCCGCACTACCTGGCGACCGTCCGCGGGATCATCGAGGCCAACCCGGGCATCGGCATGGTCCAGCCCGGCGTCGAGGTGATCGACGGCGAGGGCAAGGTGGCGTACGGGCTCGCCGACCAGACCAAGCGGCGGCTGTACGCCCCGCAGGTGGACGGCCGGCGGGTGATGGGCGGCGAGGAGCTGGCCACCAGCGTGCTGCGCGGCAACTGGCTGTACTTCCCGTCGATCTGCTGGCGCGGCGACGCGCTGCGCAAGGTCAACTTCCGGGACGACTACTCGGTGATCCAGGACCTGGCGCTGGTCGTCGACCTGCTCGAAGCCGGCGAGCAGATGGTGATCGACGAGACGGAGACCGTCTTCAGCTACCGCCGCCACGCGGTCAGCGAGTCCTCCGTCCAGGCGTTCTCCGGTAGCCGCTTCACCGAGGCCGAGCGGTACTTCAACGCCGTGGCCGACCGCATGGACGCCCGCGGCTGGACCAAGGCCGCCAAGGCGGCCCGGTTGCACACCGCCTCCCGCCTCCACGCGATCACCATGCTGCCCGGCGCCCTGCGCCGCGGGAACCGCGAGGGGCTGCGCACGCTCGCCCGGCACGCCTTCACCTCCGGTCGGCGAGCCGACTGACCCGGCGTTCACGACAGACCGCCGCCGCGGTGTCATGCGGCCGCGGTGCCGCCCGCGACCGATTTGGATGGACATGACGCACCTGGCCCCCGAGGTGGTCGGTGAGCCCGGTACAACGCACGGCCGGCCCGGTGCCGCCTCCGGCACCGGGCCGGCGGCCGACGGGACGGTCGAGCCCGGCGCGCAGCGCCGCCGCGGGTGGATGTCGCGGCGCTGGGCGCACGCCTCCGCCGAGGTCGCCGTCAGCCTGGTGGTCGCCCTCGGCTTCATGCTGCTCAGCCGCCGCATCGGCGTCGACCCCCTGGTCCGCCTCGGCCAGGTCAGCGCCCTGGGGGCGCTCCAGAAGTACGCGGCCCTCATCGGCCTCCCGCTGCTCGCGCTGCTGCTGTACACCGCCTACCGCGGGTCGGCCCGCCGCCACGGGATCGTCAAGCGCCTGGTCTGCGCGGCCCTGGCGGGCCTGGCCACCGGCGTGATAGCGGGCGGTGTGGTCGTCGCCCTGCGCGGCACGCCCCACGCGCTCGGCGGCCAGGAGGGCGACCCGGGCGTCCTGATCGACATGGCCAACTCGTTCCTGCACCACGAGGGGATGTCGGGCATCTACCCGCCCGCCTTCCCGGCCCTGATCGCCCTCTGGGCGAAGATCCGCTACCACGGCCGCGGCGAGACCGGCTTCGCCCTGCACGACCTGCAGATCTTCTTCACCGCCGTGGCCGGCCCGATGGCGTACTGCTCCTGGCGGCTGCTGCTGCGGCCGTTCTGGGCGATGCTGATCGCCGTCCCCGCCGCCCTCCTCTTCCTCGACCCGATCCGGCCGTACAGCCACGTCGTCATGATCGTGCTGCTGCCGCTGCTCGGCTACTGGCTGCGCCACATGCGCCGGGCCGGCCGGCTCCCCCAGCGGAAACTGCTGCTGCGCGGCGCCGCCGCCGGCGTCATCTTCGGCGGGCTCTTCCTGTGGTACTCCGGCTGGTACATCTGGGCCGCTCCCGGCGCGGCCGTGCTCGCGCTGTTCCTGTTCCCCTGGTACGCGGGCGCGTCCGTCAGGAAGCGGGCCGGCCTGTTCATAGGGACCACGATCCTGACGGCCGGGATCGTCGGCGCCCCGCTGCTGTACCAGATGGTCCGGCTGGGCGCGCAGAACCCCGACCGCTACGCCTTCCTGTCCGTCTACGCGGACCCGGGCTACGTCCTCGGCTGGGTCTCGGACCGGTCCGGGAGCCTGACCTACCAGACCTGGCCGGTGGCCGGCGAGATGGCTGGCCAGACCGGCTTCGCCCTGCTCCTGCTGTTCGGAGTGGGCCTCGGTCTCGGCCTGGGCCTGCGCCACGTCATGGTCCGCACCGCGGGGGCCGTCCTGGCGGGGGCCTGGCTGGCCCGCTTCTGGTTCGCCTCGAACATGGCCCAGGACAAGGCCGTACAGCTCTACCCGCGCACCACCTGGATCATCATGTACTGCCTGATGATCCTGGCCGTGTTCGGCCTGATGTCGGCGGTGCACCGGGGCTCCGGGTGGATCGAGCGCACCCTGCGCGCGGCCCGTGCCGACACCGCAGGCGGGGCGGGTACCGCCCGGGTCATCCCGCGGCGCGTGGTGCGCCAGCTCGCCGCCGGCATGGTGTGCGTGCTCGCCCTGTTCGGCGCCATGGGGTCGTCCTGGTCGGTCAACCGGTACATGCCCTCGGCCGACGTCGACTCGATGGGCATCGACGCGTACCGCGCGCACACGATCAAGAAGCGGGACGGCAGCTGCCCGCGGTTCTCGCCCGTCAAGGCCTGCGACGACATCGAGAAGGACGACTGGAAGCCCGGCCCGATCGAGGACTTCATCTGGTGCGCGGGCATCGTCGCCGACGACTGGCCCTCCGTCTGCGGGCTGAAGGCCCCCGAGAAGGTGCGCTCCAAGCTGGACATCGAGCGGGACCGGCAGGCGGAGTACGAGAAGCAGAAGAACAAGGCCGATCAGAACAAGGCCGCGCAGAACAAGACCGAGCAGAACAAGACGAAGCCGTAGGGGAGCCGTCCCGCCCTGCGCGCCGGGCTGTCAGTGCCCGCCAGTAGCATCCGCCGCGACAGATGTCGATCATCGAGGCGGACTCGCCGCAGGGTGGGAAGGCGAACGTGAAGCCGAATCGTGTGCGGGGGACGGCCCTGGCGGCTGCGTTGGGCGTCGTCGCGGTCCTGGGCATCCGGGCGACTGCGGGGGCCGGGCAGGCTCCCGCCCCGCGCGGCACCGGGCCGGTGACGGCGTACGGCTCCGGGGCCGGGGCCGAGGGCCGGGCCGGGAGCAGGCTGCACAGGCTCGCCCTGAGGGCGAGGGCCGCCGGCGAGGCCGTGCTCGCCCGGCAGGACACCCAGCCGTTCGGCCTGCTGGGCGTCTCGTGGACGGACCCGAAAGCCGAGGTCAAGGGCACCATCGAGGCCCGGGCCCGCGATGCGCGGACCGGTACGTGGTCGCGGTGGATCGAGCTGGAGCCGCTGGAACCCGGCATGGACGGGCCGCGCCCCGGCGCCAGGGGAGCCACCGAGCCCGTCTGGGTCGGCGCCTCCGACGGCACCGAGGTACGGGTCAGGGGCGGCGGCACGCTCCCCGCCGGCCTGGAGCTGAACCTGGTCGACCCGGGAGGCAGGGGCAGCGGGGGCGGCGGGGCCCGCAGGAACGGCACGCCGGACGCGCGGCCGGCGGCCTTCCCCGCCCCCGCCCCGGCTGCCGCCGCGACCGGAGCAGCGGACCCCGGTCCGGCCTCCACCGCGCCCCGGCCGGCCGTGGTCCCGCGCGCCGAGTGGGGCGCCGACGAGTCGCTGAACGGCGAGGGCCCCGGCTATCTCCCCGGCGGGAAGGTCAAGGCGGTCTTCGTCCACCACACCGCCGACGCCCGGCCCTACGACTGCACCGAGTCCGCGGCCATCGTCCGGGGCATCCACGTCTACCACGTGCAGACCAACGGCTGGCGCGACCTCGGCTACAACTTCCTCGTCGACAAGTGCGGCACGGTCTTCGAGGGCCGCAAGGGCGGCATCGACCGGCCCGTCCTCGGGGCCCACACCCACGGCTGGAACTCCGAGTCGGCGGGCATCGCCGTCCTCGGCGACCACACCACCACCGGGATCCCGCAGGCCGCACAGGCCGCGATCGCGCGCATTGCCGCGTACAAGCACGGCCAGTACGACGGCGACATGAGCGGCACCGCCGCGCTGACCGCGGGCGCCACGCAGACCAACCTCCTCGGCGCCTCCTTCAGCGCCGGCCGGACGTACGCCTTCCCCGCGCTGTCCGGGCACCGGGACGGCTTCAACACCCGGTGCCCGGGCGACGCGCTGTACGGGCAGCTCGACGCCATCCGCGCGGCCGGCCCCGCGGCACGGCTGAAGGTCGCCGCCGTGAACGGCGAGGCGCCCCGGCCGGGCACGGTCCACCGGACCTCCGGCCCGCTCTCCCTGGAGTGGACCACCAGCACGCCCGGCGACCGGCTCGCGCAGTTCGAGCTGCTGGTCGACGGCTCCCCGGTCGCGACGGTGCCGGGCACCGCCCGTACGGCGGAAACCGTGCTGGCCCCCGGCAGCCACCGGATCGAGGTCAGGGCCACGGCCGCCAACGGCGCCACATCCACCGCGCTCCCGGTCTCAGTGGTCGCGGAGGGTCGCCCGGCGACGTCCGTGCCGACCGCCCGGTGATCCGACAACGCATCCCTTCGGCGACGGTCTCCCCGGAAACGGGGCGGCCCCCGCCGCGCTACGCAAGGACGAACTCCGTACATGGGCGACAACACCAACGACGACAGGCCGGCCGTCTCCGACGAGGAGTGGGCCCGGTTCCTGCAGCAGGCCGGGGCGGATACGGCCGACGCTCCCAAGGAGCCCTCCGCCCGGGCCCGGGAGGTCACGGCCCGGCTGCGCCGCGAGGAAGAGCAGCGGGCCAGGGCGGCGAAGTGGACGAGGAAGAAGGGCGGGACCCGACCGAGCGACCCGCCCGGCTGGCGCACCGGCCCGGCCTGGCAGGAGCTGGAGGGCCGGGGGAGGGGCCGGCGGCGCCTCAAGGCGGGCCTGGCCATCGCGGCCGTCGCCGCCCTCGCGCTGGTCGCCCTGCGGCCGGAGCTCGTCATCGACCGCCTCACGGGCAAGGCCGCGCAGCGCGGGGCCGAGGCGGCCCGGGAGCCGCTGCCCGCCGAGACGGCCCGCCCCAGCGGGGCGCCGTCCGCGACCCTCCCGGACCGGCCGACGCTGCGGGAGCCGTTCCGGGGTTCCCCGGCCGCGCAGTGGGCCGACGGGGCCGCCGGCATCGAGGTGCCGGAGGCGCGGGCCCTGAACGGGGTGTCGAAGGAGCAGGTCGCCGAGGGCCTGGCCCGCACCAAGCAGTTCCTGGTCGCGGCCAACCTCGATCCGGCGACCCTGCGGGGCGAGCGGCCCCAGGCGGCGCTGGACCTGATCGACCCGGCCCAGGACGAGCTCGTCGCCCTGGTGGAGCGGTCGCTGGCGAAGCCGGACCGGGACAGCGACCCGCTGAACCTGTTCACCCGCTTCCAGGCCGCGGAGGCACGCCCCGCCGGCGACGTGGTGAAGGTCCGCGGCCGGATGGAGCTGGAGCCCGGCGAGAAGCCCGGCCTCGTGGACGTGGTCGTCGACTACTCGTTCGTGTACCCGGTCGTCGAGGCGCGGGCGGGCGCGGAGGAGGTCACGCGTTCGATCGTCCGGCGGCAGATGGAGTTCACGATCGCCGACCCGGTGCGCTGGCGGATCAAGCCCGGAACCCTGCAGCTCGGGCCGTACGCGTCCGACATAGCGAACTCCTCGTGCGACCGGTGGGACGGGTACGTGCATCCCGAGTTCTCCGGGCGGCCGGCCTCCGGCCCCACCCCGTCCGGGACCCCGCAGGACCCGTACGACCGCAGCAAGGACATCCGCAGCGGCGGCACGGAGGGCTGCGCCACGGCCTCGCGGCTCTGACGCCCCCGCAGGGCCGCCGGGCGGTGCAGGAGCGCCCGGGACGCGTTCCCGGGCGACGGCCGCGTGGCGCGGTTTGACCGCTCACCGGGGAGGGGTATTCTCTTCGGCCCGATTGGCCAGGTACGCGCCTCGTATGGCAGACTACTCAAGTTGCTCGGCTGAGTGTCGATGCTGCGCGCCTCCCGCCGGGAGGACTGGAAGCGAGTCCCACAGTACTCGTCGCCTTTATCTGCCCCACGGGGCAGCAATGGGGCGGACGTACGGGAATCTTTCGGGAAGCGTCAGCACGGTGCCGGCCAGGCGCTCGGTGGGTGTTTCTCCCCCGAAACGCGGTCCAGGGACCGCACCCCCTGAACAAGGGAATTTCCGTATGGGAATTTTCTGAGAGGGAGTGCGACACGCCCGACCGCGTGGGTCGGAGGGAAGCGGTGGAGAGATCCGCAGCCGACCGGGAGCCAGAGCGTTTCCACAACAGACAGGACTACGGAGTAGCCATGGCGGGACAGAAGATCCGCATCCGGCTCAAGGCCTACGACCACGAGGTCATCGACTCCTCGGCGAAGAAGATCGTCGAGACGGTGACCCGCACTGGTGCGTCGGTCGCGGGCCCGGTGCCGCTGCCCACTGAGAAGAACGTGTACTGCGTCATCAAGTCGCCGCACAAGTACAAGGACTCGCGCGAGCACTTCGAGATGCGCACGCACAAGCGCCTGATCGACATCCTCGACCCGACGCCCAAGACCGTTGACTCGCTGATGCGCCTGGACCTTCCGGCCGGCGTTGACATCGAGATCAAGCTCTGAGAGGCGTCGAGAAGATGGCAAAGCAGATCAAGGGCGTCCTGGGCGAGAAGCTCGGCATGACCCAGGTCTGGGACGAGAACAACCGTGTCGTCCCGGTCACCGTCGTCAAGGCCGGTCCCTGCGTCGTCACCCAGGTCCGTACCAACGACACCGACGGCTACGAGTCGGTCCAGATCGCCTTCGGCGAGATCGACCCGCGCAAGGTGAACAAGCCCCTCAAGGGCCACTTCGCCAAGGCCGACGTCACCCCCCGCCGCCACCTGGTGGAGCTCCGCACCTCCGACGCCAGCGAGTACACGCTCGGCCAGGAGATCACCGCTGCCGTGTTCGAGTCCGGCGTCAAGGTTGACGTCACGGGCAACAGCAAGGGCAAGGGCTTCGCCGGTGTCATGAAGCGGCACAACTTCCGGGGCCTCGGCGCCGGTCACGGTGTGCAGCGCAAGCACCGCTCCCCCGGTTCGATCGGTGGCTGCGCCACCCCTGGGCGCGTCTTCAAGGGCGTGCGCATGGCTGGTCGTATGGGCAACGAGCGCGTCACCACCCAGAACCTGACCATCCACGCGGTGGACGCGGAGAAGGGTCTGCTCCTCATCAAGGGTGCGGTCCCCGGTCCGAACGGCGGCCTCGTCCTGGTCCGTACCGCGGCCAAGGGGGCTTGAGGTTAATGAGCACCATTGACATCCTTTCGCCGGCAGGCGACAAGGCCGGTACCGTCGAGCTCCCCGCGGAGATCTTCGACGCGAAGACCAGCGTTCCGCTGATCCACCAGGTCGTCGTCGCGCAGCTGGCCGCGGCCCGTCAGGGCACGCACAAGACCAAGACCCGTGGCGAAGTCCGTGGTGGTGGCAAGAAGCCTTACCGCCAGAAGGGCACCGGCCGCGCCCGTCAGGGTTCGACCCGCGCTCCGCAGTTCGCCGGCGGTGGCGTCGTCCACGGCCCCGTGCCGCGTGACTACTCGCAGCGGACCCCGAAGAAGATGAAGGCCGCCGCCCTCCGCGGTGCCCTCTCGGACCGTGCGCGTCACTCCCGCATCCACGTCGTCACCGGCGTGGTCGAGGGTGCCGTCTCCACGAAGGCCGCCAAGACGCTGTTCGGCAAGATCACGGAGCGCAAGAACCTGCTCCTGGTCGTCGAGCGCGCCGACGAGGCCGCGTGGCTGTCCGCCCGCAACCTGCCCCAGGTTCACATCCTGGAGCCGGGCCAGCTGAACACGTACGACGTGATCGTCTCTGACGACGTGGTCTTCACCCAGGCCGCGCTGGAGTCCTTCGTGTCTGGCCCCAAGGCCGATGAGACCGAAGGGAGCGACGCCTGATGTCCGAGGCGACCGTTACCAGCAAGACCTTCACTGACCCGCGCGACCTGCTGATCAAGCCGGTTGTCTCGGAGAAGAGCTACGCGCTGCTGGACGAGAACAAGTACACGTTCATCGTCGCGCCCGGCGCCAACAAGACCCAGATCAAGCAGGCCGTCGAGGCGGTCTTCTCGGTCAAGGTCACCGGGGTCAACACGATCAACCGTCAGGGTAAGCGCAAGCGCACCAAGACCGGTTTTGGCAAGCGTGCTGACACCAAGCGCGCCATCGTGACCCTCGCTGAGGGCGACCGTATCGACATCTTCGGCGGCCAGGCCTCCTAACGGAGTCCTGAGTCGTCCGGAATCGGACGAGGACTGAGAAATGGGTATCCGCAAGTACAAGCCGACGACCCCGGGCCGTCGTGGCTCCAGCGTCGCCGACTTTGTCGAGATCACGCGGTCCACGCCGGAGAAGTCGCTGGTCCGCCCCCTGCACAGCAAGGGCGGCCGTAACAACACCGGTCGTGTGACCGTTCGCCACCAGGGCGGTGGCCACAAGCGCGCCTACCGCGTGATCGACTTCCGTCGTCACGACAAGGACGGCGTGCCGGCCAAGGTCGCGCACATCGAGTACGACCCCAACCGCACCGCGCGCATCGCGCTGCTGCACTACGCCGACGGCGAGAAGCGCTACATCATCGCGCCGCGCGGTCTGCAGCAGGGCGACCGGATCGAGAACGGCCCGACGGCCGACATCAAGCCCGGCAACAACCTGGCGCTGCGCAACATCCCGGTCGGTACGACCATCCACGCCATCGAGCTGCGTCCCGGCGGCGGTGCGAAGTTCGCCCGCTCCGCGGGTGCCTCCGTGCAGCTGCTGGCGAAGGAGGGCGTGATGGCCCACCTTCGTATGCCGTCCGGTGAGATCCGTCTCGTCGACGCGCGCTGCCGTGCCACGGTCGGCGAGGTCGGCAACGCCGAGCAGTCGAACATCAACTGGGGCAAGGCCGGCCGCATGCGCTGGAAGGGCGTCCGCCCGACCGTCCGCGGTGTCGCGATGAACCCGGTTGACCACCCGCACGGTGGTGGTGAGGGCAAGACCTCCGGTGGTCGCCACCCGGTCTCCCCGTGGGGTCAGAAGGAGGGTCGTACTCGTTCGCCGAAGAAGGCTTCGAACAAGTACATCGTCCGCCGCCGCAAGACGAACAAGAAGCGCTAGGAGCGGGTTTAGATGCCGCGCAGTCTCAAGAAGGGACCCTTCGTTGACGGCCACCTCGTGAAGAAGGTGGACGCCCAGAACGAAGCCGGTACCAAGAACGTCATCAAGACCTGGTCCCGTCGCTCGATGATCATCCCCAGCATGCTGGGTCACACGATCGCGGTGCACAACGGCAAGACCCACGTCCCGGTGTTCGTCACCGAGTCCATGGTCGGCCACAAGCTCGGCGAGTTCTCGCCGACTCGCACCTTCCGCGGCCACGTCAAGGACGACCGGAAGTCGAAGCGCCGCTAATCGCGGGGTGGGAACGACTATGACTTACACCGAAGGGACAACCATGGAAGCCAGGGCCCAGGCGCGGTACATCCGCGTCACGCCCATGAAGGCCCGCCGCGTGGTGGACCTCATCCGTGGCATGGACGCCACGGAGGCTCAGGCGGTCCTGCGTTTCGCCCCGCAGGCCGCGAGCGTGCCGGTCGGCAAGGTGCTGGACAGCGCCATTGCCAACGCCGCGCACAACTACAACCACACGGACGCTTCTTCGCTGTTCATCAGCGAGGCGTTCGTGGACGAGGGCCCGACCCTGAAGCGGTTCCGTCCGCGCGCCCAGGGCCGTGCCTACCGGATCCGCAAGCGGACCAGCCACATCACCGTGGTCGTCAGCAGCAAGGAAGGTTCCCGGTAATGGGCCAGAAGGTAAACCCGCACGGGTTCCGGCTCGGCATCACCACCGACTTCAAGTCGCGTTGGTACGCCGACAAGCTGTACAAGGACTACGTCAAGGAAGACGTCGCCATCCGTCGGATGATGACGTCCGGCATGGAGCGCGCCGGCATCTCCAAGGTCGAGATCGAGCGCACCCGTGACCGCGTGCGTGTGGACATCCACACCGCTCGTCCGGGCATCGTCATCGGCCGCCGTGGCGCCGAGGCCGACCGCATCCGCGGTGACCTCGAGAAGCTCACCGGCAAGCAGGTCCAGCTGAACATCCTCGAGGTCAAGAACCCCGAGCTCGACGCTCAGCTGGTTGCGCAGGCCGTGGCTGAGCAGCTCTCCTCCCGCGTCTCCTTCCGCCGTGCCATGCGCAAGAGCATGCAGGGCACCATGAAGGCCGGCGCCAAGGGCATCAAGATCCAGTGTGGTGGCCGTCTCGGCGGCGCCGAGATGTCCCGGTCCGAGTTCTACCGCGAGGGTCGTGTGCCGCTGCACACGCTGCGCGCGAACGTGGACTACGGCTTCTTCGAGGCCAAGACCACCTTCGGCCGCATCGGCGTGAAGGTCTGGATCTACAAGGGCGACGTCAAGAACATCGCCGAGGTTCGCGCCGAGAACGCTGCGGCCCGCGCGGGTAACCGCCCGGCCCGTGGTGCCGGCGCTGGCGACCGTCCCGCCGGCCGTGGTGGCCGCGGTGGCGAGCGCGGCGGCCGTGGTGGCCGCAAGCCGCAGCAGGCTGCCGCTGCCGAGGCCCCCAAGGCCGACGCCGCTGCCGCCGCTCCGGCTGAGAGCACCGGAACGGAGGCCTGACCGACATGCTGATCCCCCGTAGGGTCAAGCACCGCAAGCAGCACCACCCCAAGCGCCGCGGCATGGCCAAGGGTGGCACTGAGGTGGCATTCGGCGAGTACGGCATCCAGGCGCTGACCCCGGCGTACGTGACGAACCGTCAGATCGAGTCCGCTCGTATCGCGATGACCCGTCACATCAAGCGTGGTGGCAAGGTCTGGATCAACATCTACCCGGACCGTCCGCTCACGAAGAAGCCCGCCGAGACCCGCATGGGTTCCGGTAAGGGTTCCCCCGAGTGGTGGATCGCGAACGTGCACCCGGGCCGGGTCATGTTCGAGCTGTCCTACCCGAACGAGAAGATTGCGCGTGAGGCTCTCACTCGTGCGGCCCACAAGCTGCCGATGAAGTGCCGGATCGTCAAGCGCGAGGCAGGTGAGTCGTGATGGCGGCCGGTACCAAGGCGTCGGAGCTGCGCGAGCTGGGCAACGAGGAGCTCGTTGCCAAGCTGCGCGAGGCCAAGGAAGAGCTGTTCAAGCTCCGCTTCCAGGCGGCGACCGGACAGCTCGAGAACAACGGCCGGCTCAAGGCCGTCCGCAAGGACATCGCCCGGATCTACACCCTGATGCACGAGCGTGAGCTCGGCATCGAGACGGTGGAGAACGCCTGATGAGCGAGAAGAACGTGACTGAGAAGACCGAGCGCGGCTTCCGCAAGACCCGTGAGGGTCTGGTCGTCAGCGACAAGATGGACAAGACCGTCGTCGTCGCCGTTGAGGACCGCGTCAAGCACGCCCTGTACGGCAAGGTCATCCGCCGTACGAACAAGCTCAAGGCTCACGACGAGCAGAACGCTGCCGGTGTCGGCGACCGCGTCCTCATCATGGAGACGCGTCCGCTGTCGGCGAGCAAGCGCTGGCGCATCGTCGAGATCCTCGAGAAGGCCAAGTAATCACCTGAAGGGTTTCCTTCAGGTTCGTTCCGCCAGGCTCGGCCGGGGCCGCCCGATTGAGGGCGCCCCGGCCGGGAACCGGCAGACAAACAGGAGATAGACGTGATCCAGCAGGAGTCGCGACTTCGCGTCGCCGACAACACTGGTGCCAAGGAGATCCTTTGCATCCGTGTTCTCGGTGGCTCGGGTCGCCGCTACGCGGGCATCGGTGACGTCATCGTCGCCACCGTCAAGGACGCGATCCCCGGTGGCAACGTGAAGAAGGGTGACGTCGTCAAGGCGGTCATCGTTCGCACCGTCAAGGAGCGCCGCCGCCAGGACGGCTCGTACATCCGCTTCGACGAGAACGCCGCCGTCATTCTGAAGAACGACGGCGACCCTCGCGGCACCCGCATCTTCGGCCCGGTCGGCCGTGAGCTGCGCGAGAAGAAGTTCATGAAGATCATCTCGCTCGCGCCGGAGGTGCTGTAAGCATGAAGATCAAGAAGGGCGACCTGGTCCAGGTCATCACCGGTAAGGACAAGGGCAAGCAGGGCAAGGTCGTCGCGGCCTTCCCCGGCGAGAACCGCGTCCTGGTCGAGGGTGTCAACCGGGTCAAGAAGCACACCAAGGCTGGTCCGAACCAGGCCGGCGGCATCGTGATCACCGAGGCCCCCGTCCACGTTTCGAACGTCCAGCTGGTCGTGGAGAAGGACGGCAAGAAGGTCGTCACCCGCGTCGGTTACCGCTTCGACGACGAGGGCAACAAGATCCGCGTTGCCAAGCGCACGGGTGAGGACATCTGATGGCTACCACTCCGCGTCTGAAGACGAAGTACCGCGAGGAGATCGCGGGCAAGCTGCGTGACGAGTTCCAGTACGAGAACGTCATGCAGATCCCCGGCCTCGTCAAGATCGTCGTGAACATGGGTGTCGGCGACGCCGCCCGTGACTCGAAGCTGATCGACGGCGCCATCCGCGACCTCACCACGATCACCGGTCAGAAGCCGGCCGTCACCAAGGCCCGCAAGTCCATCGCGCAGTTCAAGCTGCGCGAGGGTCAGCCGATCGGTGCCCACGTCACCCTCCGTGGCGACCGCATGTGGGAGTTCCTGGACCGCACCCTGTCGCTCGCGCTGCCGCGCATCCGCGACTTCCGCGGCCTGTCCCCGAAGCAGTTCGACGGCCGTGGCAACTACACCTTCGGTCTCACGGAGCAGGTCATGTTCCACGAGATCGACCAGGACAAGATCGACCGCGTCCGGGGTATGGACATCACCGTGGTGACCACGGCGACCAACGACGCTGAGGGCCGCGCGCTCCTCCGTCACCTCGGCTTCCCCTTCAAGGAGGCGTAAGCGAGATGGCGAAGAAGGCTCTGATTGCCAAGGCTGCTCGTAAGCCCAAGTTCGGTGTGCGTGCGTACACCCGCTGCCAGCGCTGCGGCCGCCCGCACTCCGTGTACCGCAAGTTCGGCCTGTGCCGCGTGTGCCTTCGTGAGATGGCTCACCGTGGCGAGCTGCCGGGCGTGACCAAGAGCTCCTGGTAAATCCTTCTGTCCCTGGACAGTTGGGATTGCCGGTAACTCTCGGTAAGCATCTGGGTCGGCGGAGGCCCCTCCCCCATGCCGTAGGCTAGTGGGGTTGGGCGTCCGCCGCCCGCACGACTTACTACGCCGTAGGTCCCCGCACCGCACCCGTCCCGTCTCAGTACGGGGAGAGGGATGGCGCATACAGGAAACCCCGGCGAGAGAGGCCGAAGGCCAATTCATGACCATGACTGACCCCATCGCAGACATGCTCACGCGTCTGCGGAACGCTAACTCGGCGTACCACGACTCCGTCGTGATGCCGCACAGCAAGATCAAGTCGCACATCGCGGAAATCCTCAAGCAGGAGGGTTTCATCACCGGCTGGAAGGTCGAGGACGCCGAGGTCGGCAAGAACCTCGTCCTCGAGCTGAAGTTCGGCCCGAACCGCGAGCGCTCGATCGCCGGCATCAAGCGCATCTCGAAGCCGGGTCTGCGTGTGTACGCGAAGTCCACCAACCTGCCGAAGGTCCTCGGCGGCCTGGGCGTGGCGATCATCTCCACGTCCCACGGTCTCCTGACCGGCCAGCAGGCGCAGAAGAAGGGCGTGGGTGGGGAAGTCCTCGCCTACGTCTGGTAGTCGGGAACGGAGGAAAAGCTATGTCTCGTATCGGCAAGCTCCCCATCCCGGTTCCCGCCGGCGTGGACGTCACCATCGATGGCCGCACGGTCGCGGTGAAGGGCCCCAAGGGTCTCCTCTCCCACACCGTCGCCGCCCCCATCGAGATCGTTAAGGGCGAGGACGGCGTTCTGAACGTCACCCGTCCGAACGACGAGCGTCAGAACAAGGCCCTCCACGGCCTGTCCCGCACGCTGGTGGCCAACATGATCACCGGTGTGACCCAGGGATACACCAAGGCGCTCGAGATCAGCGGTGTCGGTTACCGCGTTGCCGCGAAGGGCTCCGCTCTGGAGTTCCAGCTCGGCTACAGCCACCCGATCCTGGTGGAGGCCCCCGAGGGCATCTCCTTCAAGGTCGAGTCGCCGACCAAGTTCTCGGTCGAGGGCATCGACAAGCAGAAGGTCGGCGAGGTCGCCGCCAACATCCGCAAGCTGCGGAAGCCCGACCCGTACAAGGCCAAGGGCGTCAAGTACGCGGGCGAGGTCATCCGCCGCAAGGTCGGAAAGGCTGGTAAGTAAAGCCATGGCATACGGTGTGAAGATCGCCAAGGGCGACGCTTACAAGCGCGCTGCGAAGGCGCGCCGCCACATCCGCATCCGCAAGAGCATCTCGGGTACGGCGGAGCGTCCGCGCCTCGTCGTGACCCGCTCGAACCGCGGTATCACCGCTCAGGTCATCGACGACCTCCAGGGCCACACCCTGGCGTCGGCGTCGCACCTGGACGCGTCGATCCGCGGCGGCGAGGGTGACAAGTCCGCGCAGGCCAAGCAGGTCGGCGCCCTGGTCGCCGAGCGCGCCAAGGCCGCCGGTGTCGAGGCCGTCGTGTTCGACCGCGGTGGCAACAGGTACGCCGGGCGCATTGCCGCTCTGGCTGACGCCGCCCGCGAAGCCGGGCTGAAGTTCTAAGCCCCGGTTCCGGGACTAACGGACGTAACAGAGAGAGGTAATCCAATGGCTGGACCCCAGCGCCGCGGCAGCGGTGCCGGTGGCGGCGAGCGGCGGGACCGGAAGGGTCGCGACGGTGGCGCTGCCGCCGAGAAGACCGCCTACGTTGAGCGCGTTGTCGCGATCAACCGTGTCGCCAAGGTTGTGAAGGGTGGTCGTCGCTTCAGCTTCACCGCGCTGGTCGTGGTGGGCGACGGTGACGGCACCGTGGGTGTCGGTTACGGCAAGGCCAAGGAAGTTCCCGCGGCCATCGCCAAGGGTGTCGAGGAGGCGAAGAAGAACTTCTTCCGCGTCCCCCGCATCCAGGGCACCATCCCGCACCCGGTTCAGGGCGAGAAGGCTGCGGGCGTCGTCCTGCTGAAGCCTGCTTCCCCCGGTACCGGTGTTATCGCCGGTGGCCCGGTGCGCGCCGTTCTGGAGTGCGCCGGCGTTCACGACATCCTGTCGAAGTCGCTCGGCTCCGACAACGCGATCAACATCGTGCACGCGACCGTGGAGGCCCTCAAGGGCCTGCAGCGTCCCGAGGAGATCGCGGCCCGCCGCGGTCTGCCGCTCGAGGACGTCGCCCCCGCGGCCCTGCTCCGTGCGCGTGCAGGGGCGGGTGTGTGATGGCTCGCCTCAAGATCACGCAGACGAAGTCGTACATCGGCAGCAAGCAGAACCACCGCGACACCCTTCGTTCGCTCGGGCTCAAGCGCCTGAACGACGTGGTCGTCAAGGAGGACCGCCCCGAGTTCCGCGGCATGGTGCACACCGTCCGCCACCTCGTGACGGTTGAGGAGGTTGACTAATCATGGCTGAGACCAGCCCGCTGAAGGCCCACAACCTCCGTCCCGCCCCCGGCGCCAAGACCGCCAAGACCCGTGTTGGTCGTGGTGAGGCGTCGAAGGGTAAGACGGCCGGTCGTGGTACCAAGGGTACGAAGGCCCGTTACCAGGTTCCGCAGCGCTTCGAGGGTGGGCAGATGCCCCTCCACATGCGCCTGCCGAAGCTGAAGGGTTTCAAGAACCCGTTCCGCACCGAGTTCCAGGTCGTGAACCTGGACAAGCTGGCCGCGCTCTACCCGCAGGGTGGCGAGGTCACGGTGGCCGACCTGGTCGCCAAGGGTGCCGTTCGCAAGAACCAGCTCGTCAAGGTCCTGGGCCAGGGCGAGATCTCCGTGGCGCTGCAGGTTTCGGTTGACGCCGTTTCCGCCTCCGCCAAGGAGAAGATTGCCGCCGCCGGCGGCTCCGTCACCGAGCTCGTCTAAGACGAACCCACGTGACAGATAGCTGAAAACCCGACCGGGGATGCCTCACATATGGGGCATCCCCGGTTGGTCGTTCCACGGGGGGCGCAGTCGCCGGTAAGGTGGCCTGCACCTTTGCTTGTACGTATTCGTCGAACCTCAGACCGTCACCTCTGACGCAGTAGCGCGGGGGTCGCAGGAGGCACCGTGCTCACCGCGTTCGCCCGGGCGTTCAAGACGCCCGACCTGCGCAAGAAGCTGCTCTTCACGCTCGGCATCATCGTGCTGTTCCGGCTCGGGTCCCACGTCCCGGTACCCGGCGTGAACTACAAGAACGTCCAGATCTGTGTCGACCAGGCCGGAAGCAGCAACAGCCTCTTCGGTCTCGTCAACATGTTCAGCGGCGGCGCGCTGCTCCAGATCACGATCTTCGCGCTCGGGATCATGCCGTACATCACGGCGAGCATCATCCTGCAGCTGCTGACCGTGGTCATCCCGAAGCTGGAGACCCTCAAGAAGGAGGGCCAGTCCGGCACCGCGAAGATCACGCAGTACACGCGCTACCTGACGGTCGCGCTCGCCATCCTCCAGGGCACGGGTCTCGTCGCCACCGCCCGTACGGGCGCGTTGTTCCAGGGCTGCCCGGTCGCGAGCCAGATCGTCCCGGACCGGTCGATCTTCACCACCATCACCATGGTCGTCACGATGACCGCCGGTACCTGTGTCGTGATGTGGCTCGGCGAGCTGGTCACCGACCGCGGCATCGGCAACGGCATGTCGATCCTGATGTTCATCTCGATCGCCGCCGGCTTCATCGGCGCGCTGTGGCAGATCAAGCTCCAGGGCAAGATCGCCGACGGCTGGGTCGAGTTCGGTGTCGTGATCCTGGTCGGCCTCGCGATGGTCGCGCTGGTGGTCTTCGTCGAGCAGGCCCAGCGCCGCATTCCAGTGCAGTACGCGAAGCGCATGATCGGCCGGCGCGCGTACGGCGGCACCTCGACCTACATCCCGCTCAAGGTGAACCAGGCCGGTGTGATTCCGGTCATCTTCGCCTCGTCGCTGCTGTACATCCCGGCGCTGATCGTTCAGTTCAGCGGATCCACCGCAGACTGGGCGATCTGGATCCAAAAGCACTTCGTCAAGGGTGACCACCCGTACTACATCGCGACCTACTTCCTCCTGATCGTCTTCTTCGCGTTCTTCTACGTGGCGATTTCGTTCAACCCCGAGGAAGTTGCAGACAACATGAAGAAGTATGGTGGGTTCATCCCGGGTATCCGTGCCGGTCGACCCACCGCCGAGTACCTGAGCTACGTGCTCAACCGGATCACCTGGCCGGGGTCGCTGTACCTGGGTCTGATCGCTCTAGTGCCGACGATGGCGTTGGCCGGCTTCGGAGCGAACCAGAACTTCCCGTTCGGCGGGACGAGCATCCTCATCATCGTGGGTGTGGGTCTGGAAACCGTGAAGCAGATCGAGAGCCAGCTCCAGCAGCGCAATTACGAAGGGTTCCTCCGCTGATGCGTATCGTCCTCGTCGGACCGCCCGGTGCGGGCAAGGGAACGCAGGCCGCGTTCCTTGCAAAGAACCTGTCGATTCCGCACATCTCGACGGGCGACCTGTTCCGGGCCAACATCAGCCAGAACACCGAGCTGGGCCGCCGCGCGAAGGAATTCATGGACGCCGGCAAGCTCGTCCCGGACGAGATCACCGTCGGCATGGCCAAGGACCGCATGGAGCAGCCGGACGCCGCGAACGGCTTCCTGCTGGACGGCTTCCCGCGCAACGTGTCGCAGGCCGAGGCCCTGGACGAGATGCTCCAGACCGCGGGCATGAAGCTCGACGCCGTCCTCGACCTGGAGGTCGAGGAGGACGAGGTCGTCAAGCGCATCGCCGGCCGCCGGATCTGCCGCAACGACTCCGCACACGTGTTCCACGTCGAGTACAGCGCCCCGAAGGCCGAGGGCGTCTGCGACAAGTGTGGCGGCGAGCTGTACCAGCGCGACGACGACTCCGAGGCCACGGTCCGGACCCGGCTGGAGGTCTACCACACGCAGACCGAGCCGATCATCGACTACTACAAGGCCCAGGGCCTGCTGGTGACGATCCCCGCCCTCGGGAAGGTCGAGGAAGTCACGCAGCGCGCGATGGACGCCCTGAAGAAGTAGTACCCCTGCTGTGCGTACGGCCGCGGTGTACCCCGGGCACCGCGGCCGGAAGGTTGTTAAAACCCCGTGTAAAAAGTGGTAAGCACGGTAAAGGTCCA
>NZ_JBHXTC010000006.1:191205-238349 GCF_042677605.1 Streptomyces sp. NPDC127106
ATATTTTGTGTTTTTTTTTTGTGTTTTTTTCTGCCAACAATCCCTCTCTTCCGAGTGCTGGTCTCTCCGCCCCCCCCCCCCCCCCCCCCCGGGCCCGTACTGTTGAGAAGACCCGGTTCAAAAGGTGGAAGGCACGTTCATGGTCCAGATCAAGACCCCCGAGCAGATCGCGAAGATGCGCGAGGCAGGGCTGGTCGTCGCCGCGATCCACGCGGCGACCCGTGAGGCGGCCGTTCCGGGCGCCACGACGCGGGATCTGGACATGGTCGCGCGCAAGGTGATCGCCGACGCCGGCGCGAAGTCGAACTTCCTGGGCTACGGCGGGTTCCCCGCGACCATCTGCACGTCGGTGAACGAGGTCGTCGTCCACGGCATCCCGGACGACAAGACGGTCCTGAAGGACGGCGACGTCATCTCGATCGACGCCGGCGCGATCGTCGACGGCTGGCACGGTGACGCGGCCTTCACGGCCTTCGTCGGTTCCGGTCACGCTCCGGAGCTCATCGAGCTCTCCCGGGTGACCGAGGAGTCGATGTGGGCCGGCATCGCCGCGATGAAGAACGGCAACCGCCTCGTGGACATCTCGAAGGCGATCGAGGGTTACATCCGCCGCCAGCCGCGGCCCGCGACCGGCAAGTACGGGATCATCGAGGACTACGGCGGCCACGGCATCGGCTCCGAGATGCACATGGACCCGCACCTGCTGAACTATGTCTCGCGCAAGCGGGGCAAGGGCATCAAGCTGGTCCCGGGCGTCTGCCTGGCGATCGAGCCGATGGTCTCCCTCGGAACCGCCCGGACGGAGGTACTGGCGGACGACTGGACGGTGGTCACCACGGACAGCACCTGGTCCTCGCACTGGGAGCACTCCGTCGCCCTGACGGAGGACGGCCCCATCGTCCTGACCAGCCCGGACTGTGGGAAGGCGAAGCTGGCGGAGTACGGGGTCACCACGGCCCCGGACCCCCTCGGTTAATGATCTAGACTCATGGGCAAACTTTCCGGATTCGTCTTTCTGGGTGCCCTGACGTAGACTGACTCGTCGGCTTACGTGCATTCCCATGTCCGTGCGCCGATCAAGGTAGCCGATTCGAAAGGCGAAGCGTGGCCAAGAAGCAAGGTGCCATCGAGATCGAGGGCACCGTGATCGAGTCCCTCCCGAACGCCATGTTCAAGGTGGAGCTCCAGAACGGTCACAAGGTCCTCGCGCACATCAGCGGCAAGATGCGCATGCACTACATCCGCATCCTGCCCGATGACCGGGTCGTCGTGGAGCTCTCTCCGTACGACCTGACGCGTGGCCGGATCGTCTACCGATACAAGTAGATCTTGCTCTCACTCCTGCCTGGGCTCACGTCCCGGTGCGGGTGGTGGCACTGACCCGGAGAACCTTAAGAACATGAAGGTCAAGCCGAGCGTCAAGAAGATCTGCGACAAGTGCAAGGTGATCCGCCGTCACGGCAGGGTCATGGTCATCTGCGACAACCTGCGCCACAAGCAGCGCCAGGGCTGACGCACGCCGACCGACCTGCACTTCGCAGTTCTTCGCGCGACGTAAGAAAACGTACATAGGCAGGACCCGCCCAGCCCCGCAGGGGGCCGGCGGCACCTCCGGCGGGGGCCGGGGACCCGGACGTACCACTGCCCAACACGGGTGGTCGGCGGTCGGGAGCGGTCCTGCAGAAGACCCCCGAACACACAGGAGCCATTGAATGGCACGCGTTTCCGGTGTTGACATCCCGCGCGAAAAGCGCGTGGAGATCGCACTCACCTACGTCTTCGGTATCGGGCGCACCCGGTCCAAGGAGATCCTCGCCTCGACCGGCGTGAACCCGAACACCCGCGTTCGTGACCTGTCCGAGGAGGACCTG
This sequence comes from Streptomyces sp. NPDC127106, assembly GCF_042677605.1. Taxonomy (NCBI): domain Bacteria; kingdom Bacillati; phylum Actinomycetota; class Actinomycetes; order Kitasatosporales; family Streptomycetaceae; genus Streptomyces; species Streptomyces sp. NPDC127106. The sequence goes on from NZ_JBHXTC010000006.1 coordinate 193,077, forward strand.
GTCAAGATCCGCGAGTACGTGGACGCCAACCTCCGCACCGAGGGTGACCTCCGCCGCGAGATCCAGGCCGACATCCGCCGCAAGGTTGAGATCGGCTGCTACCAGGGTCTGCGTCACCGCCGTGGCCTGCCGGTCCGCGGTCAGCGCACCAGCACGAACGCGCGCACCCGCAAGGGCCCGCGTCGCGCGATCGCCGGCAAGAAGAAGCCGGGCAAGAAGTAGTCCTGTTCAGCGGTCTTGCGCTGTAGGACCGACCACCTCCCGTAGGAGTAAGAGATGCCCCCCAAGGGTCGTCAGGGCGCTGCCAAGAAGGTGCGCCGCAAGGAAAAGAAGAACGTCGCTCACGGCCACGCGCACATCAAGAGCACGTTCAACAACACGATCGTCTCGATCACGGACCCGTCCGGCAACGTGATCTCCTGGGCCTCCGCCGGCCACGTCGGCTTCAAGGGCTCGCGCAAGTCCACCCCCTTCGCCGCGCAGATGGCCGCCGAGTCGGCCGCCCGCCGCGCGCAGGAGCACGGCATGCGCAAGGTTGACGTCTTCGTCAAGGGTCCGGGCTCCGGCCGCGAGACCGCGATCCGCTCCCTCCAGGCCACCGGCCTCGAGGTCGGCTCGATCCAGGACGTCACCCCCACCCCGCACAACGGCTGCCGTCCGCCGAAGCGCCGCCGCGTCTGACGCAGCGACGCCTGTGCGTCCTTGAGAGTCCGGGCGGTACGACCCCTTCGGGGGCCGTGCCGCCCGTACCCTTGCAGTACCGCCGCGCCAGCGGTGCGGCGGCTTGTCGGGCGTCAAATAGTGGGCGTCCACGACTGAAGGAAAAGACATGCTTATCGCTCAGCGTCCTTCGCTGACCGAAGAGGTCGTCGACGAGTACCGCTCCCGGTTCGTGATCGAGCCGCTGGAGCCGGGCTTCGGCTACACCCTCGGCAACTCCCTGCGCCGTACCCTCCTGTCCTCGATCCCGGGTGCCGCTGTCACCAGCATCCGCATCGACGGCGTCCTGCACGAGTTCACCACCGTGCCGGGCGTCAAGGAGGACGTGACCGACCTCATCCTCAACATCAAGCAGCTGGTCGTCTCCTCGGAGCACGACGAGCCGGTCGTGATGTACCTGCGCAAGCAGGGTCCCGGCCTGGTCACCGCCGCCGACATCGCGCCCCCGGCCGGTGTCGAGGTGCACAACCCGGACCTGGTCCTCGCCACGCTGAACGGCAAGGGCAAGCTGGAGATGGAGCTGACCGTCGAGCGCGGTCGCGGCTACGTCTCCGCCGTCCAGAACAAGCAGGTGGGCCAGGAGATCGGCCGTATCCCGGTCGACTCCATCTACAGCCCCGTGCTCAAGGTCACCTACAAGGTCGAGGCGACCCGTGTCGAGCAGCGCACCGACTTCGACAAGCTGATCGTCGACGTCGAGACCAAGCAGGCCATGCGCCCGCGCGACGCCATGGCGTCCGCCGGTAAGACCCTGGTCGAGCTGTTCGGTCTGGCCCGCGAGCTCAACATCGACGCCGAGGGCATCGACATGGGCCCGTCCCCGACGGACGCCGCCCTGGCCGCCGACCTGGCGCTGCCGATCGAGGAGCTGGAGCTCACGGTCCGCTCCTACAACTGCCTCAAGCGCGAGGGCATCCACTCCGTGGGTGAGCTCGTCGCCCGCTCCGAGGCCGACCTGCTCGACATCCGCAACTTCGGTGCGAAGTCGATCGACGAGGTCAAGGCGAAGCTGGCCGGCATGGGCCTGGCCCTGAAGGACAGCCCGCCCGGGTTCGACCCGACCGCCGCCGCCGACGCCTTCGGCGCCGACGACGACGCGGACGCCGGTTTCGTGGAGACCGAGCAGTACTGAGCAGTACCCCGCAGTACCCATGCAATGACTTCCCCGGGGCGTCCGCCCCGGGGGAACTGACACCGGTACCTGACACGGCCGGTGCAGATACGAAGGAGTAACACCATGCCGCGTCCCGCCAAGGGAGCCCGTCTGGGCGGCAGCGCCGCGCACGAGAAGCTTCTCCTCGCGAACCTCGCGAAGGCGCTGTTCGAGCACGGCCGCATCACGACGACCGAGGCCAAGGCCCGCCGCCTGCGTCCGGTCGCCGAGCGTCTGATCACCAAGGCGAAGAAGGGCGACATCCACAACCGTCGCCTGGTTCTCCAGACGATCACGGACAAGAGCATCGTCCACACGCTGTTCACCGAGATCGCCCCGCGCTTCGAGAACCGCCCCGGTGGTTACACGCGCATCACCAAGATCGGCAACCGTCGCGGCGACAACGCCCCGATGGCGGTCATCGAGCTCGTCGAGGCCCTGACCGTGGCCCAGCAGGCCACCGGTGAGGCCGAGGCCGCCACCAAGCGTGCGGTCAAGGAGGCCGAGGCCAAGGCTGAGGCCGAGGCCCCCGCCGAGGTCGAGGAGACCAAGGAGGCCTGATCCTTCGGGATCGTGCCTGCCTGATCGGCTCTGAACGGGCCCGCCCTTTCCGGGGCGGGCCCGTTCTGCATGAGGTGAAGAGCGTGCGCTTGAGAGGATCGGTCACGTGAGTGACGAGGTGGAGCCCGGGCACGTCCGGGTAAGGCTGGACCTGAGTTACGACGGCACGGACTTCTCCGGCTGGGCGAAGCAGCGCACGTTGCGGACCGTCCAGGGCGAGCTGGAGTCGGCCCTGCGGACCGTGATGCGGCTGCCCTACCCGGTCGAGCTGACCGTGGCCGGGCGGACCGACGCGGGCGTGCACGCCCGCGGACAGGTGGCCCAGTTCGACCTGGACGGGGAGGTGTGGGCGGAGCACGGCGACAAGCTGCAGCGCCGCCTCGCGGGCAAGCTGCCGCGCGACGTACGGGTCTGGAAGGTGGCCGAGGCCCCGGCGGGTTTCAACGCCCGGTTCTCCGCCGTCTGGCGCCGCTACGCCTACCGCGTCGGCGACCACCAGGGCGGGGTCGACCCGCTGCTGCGCAACCACGTGCTGTGGCACCCGTGGCCGCTGGACGTGGCCGCCATGAACGAGGCCGCCGTCGAGCTGCTCGGCGAGCACGACTTCGCCGCGTACTGCCGCAAGCGCGAGGGCGCCACCACCATCCGCACCCTCCAGCAGCTGAGCTGGGAGCGGGGCGAGGACGGGATCGTCACCGCGACCGTCCGCGCCGACGCGTTCTGCCACAACATGGTCCGCTCGCTGGTCGGGGCCCTGCTGCACGTCGGGGACGGGCACCGGACGACGGACTGGCCGGGCAAGGTGCTGCGGGCCGCCGTACGGGACTCCTCGGTGCACGTCGTCAAGCCGCACGGGCTCACCCTGGAGGAGGTCGGCTACCCGGCCGACGAGCTGCTGGCGGCGCGCAGCAAGGAGGCCCGGAACGTGCGCACGCTGCCGGCCTCCGGCTGCTGCTGACCTGCTGACCGGCCGCCCGCCGGCCGCAGCGTCCGCCCGTAATCCGTTTGGGCGGATCGCGCCCGGGCTGGGACCATGCCCCGCATGGGACATCTCGAAGCCGGCCACCTGGAGTACTACCTTCCCGACGGGCGGGTGCTCCTCCCCGACGTCTCCTTCCGGGTCGGGGAGGGGTCCGTCGTCGCCCTGGTGGGGGCGAACGGGGCCGGCAAGACCACCCTGCTGAGGCTGCTGTCCGGCGAGCTCCAGCCGCACGGCGGCGCCGTGAGCAGCAGCGGCGGCCTCGGTGTGATGTCGCAGTTCGTGGGGTCCGTGCGGGACGAGACGACCGTACGGGACCTGCTGGTCTCCGTGGCGCACCCGCGGATCCGGGAGGCCGCGCAGGCCGTGGACCGCGCCGAGCACCTGATCATGACCGTCGACGACGAGGCCGCGCAGATGGCGTACGCGCAGGCGCTCAGCGACTGGGCGGACGTCCAGGGCTACGAGGCGGAGACGCTGTGGGACGTGTGCACCACGGCCGCGCTGGGCGTCCCGTACGACAAGGCGCAGTTCCGCGAGGTGCGCACGCTCTCGGGCGGTGAGCAGAAGCGGCTGGTCCTGGAGGCGCTGCTGCGCGGGCCGGACGAGGTGCTGCTCCTCGACGAGCCGGACAACTACCTCGACGTCCCCGGCAAGCGGTGGCTGGAGGACCAGCTGCGCGCCACCCGCAAGACGGTGCTGTTCATCTCGCACGACCGGGAGCTGCTCTCCCGTGCCGCCCAGAAGATCATCGCGGTCGAGCCCGGGGTCGACGGCTCGGACGTGTGGGTGCACGGCGGCGGCTTCGACACCTTCCACGCGGCCCGCAAGGAGCGCTTCGCCCGCTTCGAGGAGCTCAAGCGGCGCTGGGAGGAGAAGCACGCCCAGCTGAAGAAGCTGGTGGTCACGCTGCGGCAGGCGGCCGCGGTCAGCCACGAGATGGCCTCGCGGTACGCGGCGGCCCAGACGAGGCTGCGGAAGTTCGAGGAGGCGGGCCCGCCGCCGGAGCCGCCGCGGGAGCAGGAGATCCGGATGCGGCTGAAGGGCGGGCGGACCGGTGTCCGTGCCCTGACCTGCACGAACCTTGAGCTGACCGGCCTGATGAAGCCCTTCGACCTGGAGGTCTTCTACGGCGAGCGGGTCGCGGTGCTCGGCTCGAACGGCTCGGGCAAGTCGCACTTCCTGCGGCTGCTGGCCGGGGACTTCGAGAACCCGGTCGCCCACACGGGGGAGTGGAAGCTCGGCGCCCGGGTGGTGCCCGGCCACTTCGCGCAGACGCACGCGCATCCCGAGCTGTTCGGCCGGTCGCTCGTCGACATCCTGTGGACGGAGCACGCGAAGGACCGTGGCGGGGCCATGTCGGTGCTGCGCCGCTACGAGCTGGAGCGGCAGGGCGACCAGCCGTTCGAGAAGCTCTCGGGCGGCCAGCAGGCCCGCTTCCAGATCCTCCTGCTGGAGCTGGCGGGCACCACGGCGCTGCTCCTGGACGAGCCGACGGACAACCTGGACCTGGAGTCCGCGGAGGCCCTTCAGGACGGCCTGGAGGCGTACGAGGGCACTGTGCTGTGCGTCACGCACGACCGCTGGTTCGCGCGCACATTTGACCGTTTCCTGGTCTTCGGTTCAGACGGTGTTGTGCGGGAGACTCGGGAACCCGTCTGGGACGAACGTAGGGTCGAGCGGGAACGCTAGGGGGAGCCGGCCCCCGGGCGGGTCGATCGGGGAGGCATTGTGCGGCTGCGGTCTGGCACCTGGGTCAGGAAACGGTACGACCCGGCGGTGCGGCGGGACCTGGCCCTCCGGCTGCTGGCTCCCGCCTCCCGGCCGTGGCTCGCCGGCTGTCTGCTCGTCGTCCTCGGGATTTCCGTCTCCACCAGCCTGCGGGCGAACTGGGGCTCGGACAACGCCTTCGTGGTGAAGGCCGCCGAGACGTTGCTGGCGGGCGGCTCGCCGTACGAGGACAAGCGCTTCCTGTACCTGCCGAGCGCCGTGGTCATGGCGGTCCCGGAGGCGCTGCTGCCGACGCCGGTGCTGCGCTGGGTGCTGCCGCTGGCGATGTCCGGGCTGCTGGCCGCGGGCTGGTGGGCGGCGCTGCGGCTGTTCTCGGTGCCGGCCCGCTCGCGGTTCGCGGTCGGCGGGTTCGCCGTGCTGGCGCTGGCCTTCCGGCCGTACGTGAACCTCGTCCTGATAGGCAACTGGACCGCGATTTCGGCGGCCGCCCTGCCCCTCGCCCTGCTGCTCGCGCACCGGCGCTCGTGGACGGCCGCCGGACTGGTGGTGGGGCTGGCGATCGCCTGCAAGCCGATGCTGGTGCCCCTCGGGCTGTTGTTCGTGCTGGCCCGCCGGTGGCGGGGGCTGGCGGTGGCCGTGCTGGTGCCGCTGGGGATGTCGCTGCTCGGCGCGCTGCTGATGCCGAGCCCGTCGCTGTTCTTCACCAAGACGCTGCCGTTCCTGCTCCAGGGGCAGGACGCGTACGCCCTGCCCTGGGACGCCTCGCCGATCGCGGTGCTGCCCCGGCTGGGGGTGCCGCAGCCGGTCGCGGTGCTGGTGGCGGGGGCGGGGGCGCTCGGCGGACTGTGGGCGGCCTGGCGGCGGTGGCGGCGGGAGGACGACCGGGACCGCGGCGAGCTGCGGCTGGCGGAGACGGCCTGCATGGTGATGCTGGCCGCGTTCCTGGTGTCGCGGCCCTCCTTCGACCACTACCTGCTGGTGGTGCTCCCGCTGATGCTGGCCTCGGGGGTGCGGGCGGGTTCGGCGGTGCGCTCGGGCTGGTTCTGGCTGGGGATGTTCCCGCAGGTCGCAGGGGTGCCGTGGCCCTCGGAACTGGAGCGCAAGCGGCGGGCGTTCAAGGACTGCTTCACGCTGTGCGTGTTCGCGGGGACCCTGATGCGGCGGTGCCTGCACCCGGCGCGGGTTAACCTGGAAGACGTACGAACTGCAGGGACCCTTCCCGGGCCCGGAACAGAGCGCACCGCGGAGCCCGCCGAGGCGGGCTCCAGGCCTGCGTTTTGACCCTTCCAGGGCAGGATGGGTATCCTGCTGGTTCGTTATGCGTATTGGCTTGCTCATTCTCACGTGAAAGGGCCTTACGCCGGTCCACCGGGCCGATGACCAGCGGTACACACGGGTTGCGTCCCCGTCGTGCACCAGGGCTGTCGTGATCGTCCGTGGTGGCCTTGTCAGGACCCTTCCCCTTGGGCCGCGAGGCTCGGGGGAGAACCCATCACTGAAGAAGCGAAGGCATACGACCGTGCGTACGTACAGCCCCAAGCCCGGCGACATCTCGCGCCAGTGGCTCGTCATCGACGCCCAGGACGTCGTCCTCGGCCGTCTGGCGACCCAGGCCGCTGCCCTCCTCAAGGGCAAGCACAAGCCGACCTACGCCCCCCACATGGACATGGGCGACTTCGTCATCGTCATCAACGCCGACAAGGTCCACCTGTCCGGCAACAAGGCGACCCAGAAGATGGCCTACCGCCACTCCGGCTTCCCGGGCGGTCTGCGCTCCGTGCGCTACGACGACCTGCTGGCGAACAACCCGGAGAAGGCCGTCGAGAAGGCCGTCAAGGGCATGCTCCCCAAGAACTCCCTGGGCCGTCAGATGCTCTCGAAGCTGAAGGTCTACTCGGGCGACCAGCACCCGCACGCTGCCCAGCAGCCGGTGCCGTTCGAGATCACCCAGGTCGCGCAGTAGTTCCGGCCACCCCCTAAGACGTAGAGAATTCTGAGGAGCATCGTGGCCGAGACCACCGCCGAGACCCCCGTCGACGAGTTCGAGGGCGTCGAGGAATACACCACCGAGTCGGACGTCGTCGTCGAGGGCGACTACACCTCCGAGTCCCTTGCCGGTCGCTTCGGCGACCCCCAGCCGGCCGCCGGCCTGGGCCGTCGCAAGAACGCCATCGCCCGTGTCCGGATCGTTCCGGGCTCCGGCAAGTGGAAGATCAACGGTCGCACCCTTGAGGACTACTTCCCGAACAAGGTGCACCAGCAGGAAGTCAACGAGCCGTTCAAGCTCCTGGAGCTCGACGGTCGCTACGACGTCATCGCCCGCATCGCGGGTGGCGGCGTCTCCGGCCAGGCCGGCGCCCTGCGCCTCGGCGTGGCCCGTGCGCTGAACGAGGCGGACGTCGACAACAACCGCCCGGCGCTGAAGAAGGCCGGCTTCCTCTCCCGCGACGACCGTGCGGTCGAGCGCAAGAAGGCCGGTCTCAAGAAGGCCCGTAAGGCTCCGCAGTACAGCAAGCGTTAATCTGCGCCTGCTGTTCAGCAACGACCGCCCCGGCAGCACTCTCTGTGCTGCCGGGGCGGTTCGTTTACCGCCACAAGCGGCACATACCTGTCACCAGCGGTCTCAAGCGAAGCGCGATCTTGGGAGGACAACAGTGGGACAACTCTTCGGAACGGACGGTGTACGCGGCGTCGCCAATGCGGATCTGACGGCTGAGCTCGCGCTCGGCCTCTCCGTGGCAGCGGCCCACGTACTGGGCGAGGCCGGCACCTTCGCGGGCCACCGGCCGACGGCCGTGGTCGGCCGCGACCCCCGGGCCTCGGGCGAATTCCTGGAGGCCGCGGTCGTCGCGGGCCTCGCGAGCGCGGGCGTGGACGTCCTGCGCGTCGGTGTGCTGCCCACCCCGGCGGTGGCGTATCTCACCGGTGCGCTGGGTGCCGACCTCGGCGTGATGCTCTCCGCCTCCCACAACGCCATGCCCGACAACGGCATCAAGTTCTTCGCCCGGGGCGGCCACAAGCTCGCCGACGAGCTGGAGGACCGGATCGAGGCCGTCTACGAGGAGCACCGCACGGGTGCGCCCTGGGACCGCCCCACCGGCGCCGGCGTCGGCCGGGTCTCCGAGTACGACGAGGGCTTCGACAAGTACGTCGCCCACCTCATCGGCGTCCTCCCCAACCGCCTGGACGGGCTGAAGATCGTCCTGGACGAGGCGCACGGCGCGGCCTCCCGCGTCTCGCCCGAGGCCTTCGCCCGGGCCGGCGCCGAGATCGTCACCATCGGTGCCGAGCCCGACGGCCTGAACATCAACGACGGTTGCGGCTCCACCCACCTCGACCTGCTCAAGCGGGCCGTCGTCGAGCACGGGGCCGACCTCGGCATCGCCCACGACGGCGACGCCGACCGCTGCCTCGCGGTCGACGCCTCGGGCGCGGAGGTCGACGGCGACCAGATCCTCGCGGTGCTGGCCCTGGCCATGCGCGAGGCCGACGCCCTGCGCGGGAACACCGTCGTCGGCACGGTCATGTCCAACCTGGGCTTCAAGCTGGCCATGGAGTCCGAGGGCATCCAGGTCGTGCAGACCGGCGTCGGCGACCGGTACGTGCTGGAGGCGATGAAGGAGCACGGCTACGCGCTGGGCGGCGAGCAGTCCGGCCACGTGATCATCCTGGACCACGCGACGACCGGCGACGGCACGCTGACCGGCCTGATGCTGGCCGCGCGGATCGCGGCCACCGGCCGGTCCCTGGCGGAGCTGGCCGGTGTCATGCAGCGGCTGCCGCAGGTCCTGATCAACGTGCCCGACGTGGACAAGTCCCGGGTCGCCACGTCCGGCGAGGTGGCCGCGGCCGTCGCCGACGCCGAGCGTGAGCTCGGCACCACCGGCCGGGTGCTGCTCCGCCCGTCCGGTACCGAGCCCCTCGTCCGGGTGATGGTGGAGGCCGCCGACACCGAGCAGGCCCGCGCGGTGGCGGAGCGCCTCGCGGACGCCGTGAAGACGGCCCTCGGCTGAGCCCTCGGTCGCTCCCGCCCGTGCCCGACCGGGCTACGGGCGCCGTGGCGCACCCGGCCGCCGGACCATCCGGTGCTGCTGGGTGCGCCACAGCAGTTTCCAGCCCACGAGGGTGGCGACCCCGGCCAGGACGATGCCGAACAGGTTCAGCGCCAGCTGGAGCGCCGAGCCCCACATCTGCCCGTAGTCCCCGAAGCTGAAGGCGACGGCGGCGTTCGCGGCGGCCGGGACGGTGGTGACGGAGATCGCCACGCCGACCAGGGCGCCGGCCTTCGCCGAGGTCAGGGACAGGGTGCCGGCCATGCCGGCCAGCAGGGCGACGATGAAGGAGAACGGGTCCGGCTGCCAGATGAAGCTGGTGTTCGGGCGCGGGTTCTCCAGCATCGCCTCGTCGAACTGCCCCAGCCCGGTCATCGCCAGGCTGAACAGGGTCGTCGCCGCCATCGCCACGGTGAAGCCCACCACCAGGGCGAAGGCGGACCGGCCGGCGAGCCTCGGCTCCCGCTGCACCACCCCGGTGCAGATCCCGGCGAGCGGCCCGAACTCGGGGCCCAGGGCCATCGCGCCCACGATCAGGACGGCGTTGTCGAGGACCACCCCGCAGGCCGCGATCATCGTCGCGATGCCGAGGAACATCAGGTAGGTGATGGTGAGGGTGGACTCGTCGTGGGTCGCCTCGGCCAGCTGCTCCCAGAGCACCGCGTCCGCGGCCTCGCCCGGGGCCTCCTGCTCCGCCTCCTCGGCGCGGGCGGACAGCGACAGGTCGATGTGGCCGACGGCGATGGAGCCGTCCCGGTCGATGGCCAGCTTCCGCAGCCCGTGCAGCAGCTCGTCCCCGGCCTCCCGGGCCACGTCGCACAGCACGATGTCGCCGGCCGGGTCGCGGGCGGCCCCGGAGAGCAGGGCCACGTGCGTGGTGCCGACCGTCCGGTCGATCAGCGCGAGCACGGCGTCGGTCCGGTCGTGCGGCGCGATGATCCGCAGATGCAGCATGCCGGCACAGTAGTCCTCGCAGGGCTCGTGGCAGCGCTGTCAGAGCTTGCGCAGGCTGAGTTTCTGCACCTTGTGGTCGGGGCCCTTGCGGACGACGAGGGTGGCGCGGCCGCGGGTGGGGGCCACGTTCTCCAGCAGGTTGGGCTTGTTGATCGTCCGCCACATGGTCTGCGCGTACTCCATGGCCTCTTCCTCGGAGACCTGCGTGTACCGGCGGAAGTAGGAGAACGGGTTCTGGAAGGCGGTCGCGCGTAGCTTCCGGAACCGGTTGAGGTACCAGCGCTCGATGTCCTCGGGGCGCGCGTCCACGTACACGCTGAAGTCGAAGTAGTCGGCGAGGCCGACCCGGGTGCGCCCGTCCTTGCCGGGGAGGGCCGGCTGGAGCACGTTTAGGCCCTCGACGATCAGGATGTCCGGGCGGCGGACGACGAGCTGCTCGCCGGGGACGATGTCGTAGATCAGGTGTGAGTAGACCGGGGCGGTGACCTCGTCCTTGCCGGCCTTGATGTCGGCGACGAAGCGGGTCAGGGCACGGCGGTCGTAGGACTCGGGGAAGCCCTTGCGGGAGGTGAGCCCGCGCCGCTCCAGCTCCTTCATCGGGTAGAGGAAGCCGTCCGTGGTGACGAGCTCCACGCGCGGGTGCTCGGGCCAGCGGGCCAGCAGGGCCTGGAGCAGACGGGCCACGGTGGACTTGCCGACGGCGACGGAGCCGGCGACGCCGATGACGAAGGGGGTGCCCTGCTGGCTGCCGTGGCCGGTGCCGCCCGCGTCGCCGAGGAAGGTGTTGAGGGTGCCGCGCAGGGTGCTGGTGGCGCCGACGTACAGGTTGAGCAGGCGGGAGAGCGGCAGGTAGATGTCGCGGACCTCGTCGAGGTCGATGACGTCGCCCAGGCCGCGCAGCTGCTCGACCTCCTCGGCGGTCAGCGGCAGCGGGGTGCGCTCGCGCAGGGCGCTCCACTCGGCACGGGTGAGGTCGACGTACGGCGAGACCTCGGCCCGGCGCGGGGAACGCTCGGACCGCTCGGGGCGCGTCATTGCGCAGTCCGGGTCGGGCGTGCTGCTTCGTGGCGGCGAAGTGATCACACCGCCATTGTCGTGGCTCGGGGCCGTCCGTGGGTGGTGGGGTCGGTCACGTGGCGGTGGCGAGGGGCTCCTTTCGGTCTCACTGAGATCACGATCGGCCACGAACGGGCGTTCGGCCGGGCGGGTGTCCCTGGCGGCACGTAGATTGCTGATCATGGTGGCTCCGGCGCGCTCCCATGGGGAGTGGGTGCCGTCCGGGCCGTCCCGACCGTCATCGCACCACCTGTGGGGGAGATCCTTCGTGCGCAGCACCCTTGTCCGCCGTTCCGTCGTCGCCGCGTCCGCCGTCTCGCTGGCGCTGCTCGCCACCGCGTGCGGCTCGTCCGACTCCAAGGGCGGGGCCAAGGCCGACGCCTCCTCGTCCGCCGCCGCCCCGGCCGCGTCCGCAGCGCCGGCCGCGAAGGGCAAGACGGACGCCGAGCTGGCGCCCCTCCTGCTGACCCAGGCCGAGGCCCCCAAGGACAGCCTGGTCAAGGCGCCGTCCACCGCCCAGGTAGCAGCCCTCGCCGGCACCACCGACAAGGCCGAGTGCAAGCCGATGGTCCAGGCCGCGTCGATGGCGCCCCAGGGCACCTCCGCCGGTGTGGCCCGCACTCAGGTCTCCGGCACCTCCGGCAAGGCGGCCGACCCCAACGCGTCGGAGGCGGACAAGGTGAAGGCCGGTCTGGAGATGCTCTCCGGCGTCACCGGCACCTCCGTGACCCTGACCTCGTACGACGGCAAGGGTGCTGAGGAGGCGTTCACCGCCTTCAAGAAGGCGGGCACCGCCTGCGCTGGTGGGTACCCGATGACGCAAAGCGGCGAGACCATCAAGGTCAACAAGGTGGCGGCGGGCGACGCCGTCACGGCCGGTGACGAGGCCGCTTCCTTCGTCGCGGACTTCGGTGATGCCGAGACCCCGGCGGCCGCGCAGCTGATCGTGGTGCGCAAGGGCAACACCCTCGCCACTTTCTCGGTGCAGAACCTCGGTGGCAAGCCGGTGCTCCCGAAGGACGTCATCGACGCGCAGGTCAAGAAGCTCGGCTGAGCCCGGGCACCGGAGCACGGTGCCTGAACGACCGTCAATCCCGCTCCGGCCCAGTCGCCGGAGCGGGGTTTTCGCGCAAGTGCGGGGCAGAAAGCCGATCACCGCGTACGCTGCGCCGTATGTGTGGAATTGTGGGTTACGTGGGAGCGCAGTCGGCGCTCGATGTGGTCATCGCCGGACTCAAGCGGCTGGAGTACCGCGGCTACGACTCGGCGGGCGTCGCCGTCCTCGCCGACGGGCAGCTCGCCTCCGCCAAGAAGGCCGGCAAGCTGGTCAACCTGGAGAAGGAGCTCGTCGCGCACCCGCTGCCGACGGGTTCCACGGGCCTGGGGCACACGCGTTGGGCCACCCACGGCGGGCCCACCGACGCCAACGCCCACCCGCACCTGGACAACGCGGGCCGGGTGGCCGTCGTCCACAACGGCATCATCGAGAACTTCGCCGCGCTGCGCGCCGAACTGGCCGAGCGCGGGCATCGGCTGGAGTCCGAGACGGACACCGAGGTCGTCGCGCACCTGCTGGCGGAGCGGTTCGCTGCGGCCGGGAACGACCTGGCGGAGGCCATGCGGCAGGTGTGCCGGCGGCTGGAGGGGGCGTTCACGCTGGTCGCGGTGCACGCCGACGCACCGGACGTGGTGGTCGGCGCCCGCCGGAACTCCCCCCTGGTCGTGGGCGTTGGGGAAGGTGAGAACTTCCTCGCCTCGGACGTGGCCGCGTTCATCGCCCACACGCGGTCCGCGATCGAGCTGGGGCAGGACCAGGTCGTCGAGCTCCGCCGCGACGGGGTCTCGGTGACCGGGTTCGACGGTTCGCCCGCCGAGGTGCGGGCGTACCACGTGGACTGGGACGCCTCGGCGGCCGAGAAGGGGGGATACGACTACTTCATGCTCAAGGAGATCGCCGAGCAGCCGAAGGCTGTCGCCGACACCCTCTTGGGCAGGATCGACGCGAGCGGCTCGCTGACCCTGGACGAGGTGCGCATCCCCGCCTCGGTGCTCCGGGAGGTCGACAAGGTCGTGATCGTGGCGTGCGGTACGGCGTACCACGCGGGCATGATCGCGAAGCTGGCCATCGAGCACTGGACCCGCATCCCGTGCGAGACGGAACTGGCGAGCGAGTTCCGCTACCGCGACCCGATCCTGGACCAGCGGACGCTGGTGGTGGCGATCTCGCAGTCCGGCGAGACCATGGACACCCTGATGGCGCTGCGGCACGCGCGCGAGCAGGGGGCCAAGGTGCTGGCCATCTGCAACACGAACGGCTCGACGATCCCGCGGGAGTCGGACGCCGTGCTGTACACGCACGCCGGTCCCGAGGTCGCCGTCGCCTCGACCAAGGCCTTCCTGACCCAGCTGGTGGCCTGCTACCTGGTCGCGCTCTACCTCGGGCAGGTCCGGGGCACCAAGTGGGGCGACGAGATCCAGGCGGTGATCCGCGAGCTGTCCGACATCGCCGCCGCCGTGGACGCCGTCCTGGAGACGATGGAGCCGGTGCGGGCACTGGCGCGGTCCCTGGCCGACAAGAACACCGTCCTGTTCCTCGGGCGGCACGTCGGCTACCCGGTGGCGCTGGAGGGCGCGCTCAAGCTCAAGGAGCTCGCGTACATGCACGCCGAGGGCTTCGCGGCGGGCGAGCTCAAGCACGGGCCGATCGCGCTGATCGAGGAGGACCTGCCGGTGGTGGTCGTCGTGCCGTCGCCGCGCGGCCGCTCCGTCCTCCACGACAAGATCGTGTCGAACATCCAGGAGATCCGTGCGCGCGGGGCGCGGACCATCGTGATCGCGGAGGAGGGCGACCAGGCGGTGGTCCCGTACGCCGACCACCTCATCCGCATCCCGGCCACCCCGACGCTGCTCCAGCCGCTGGTGGCGACGGTGCCGCTGCAGGTGTTCGCGTGCGAACTGGCGACGGCGCGCGGGAACGAGGTGGACCAGCCGCGTAATCTCGCGAAGTCCGTGACCGTGGAGTGAATGGGTAGTTCGTTGTGATTATCGGCGTGGGAATCGACGTTGCCGAGATCGACCGCTTCGGCGCGGCGCTGGAGCGGACGCCGGGCATGGCCCAGCGGCTCTTCGTCGAGTCCGAGTTGATGCTGCCGAGCGGCGAGCGGCGCGGAACCGCCTCGCTCGCCGCCCGGTTCGCCGCCAAGGAAGCACTGGCCAAGGCACTGGGCGCACCCGCCGGAATGCTGTGGACCGACGCCGAGGTCTACGTGGAGGAGTCCGGGCAGCCACGGGTGCGGGTGCAGGGCACCGTGGAAGCGCGGGCCGTGGCGCTCGGGGTGAAGTCCTTTCACCTCTCGCTCAGCCACGACGCCGGTGTCGCCTCGGCGGTGGTCATCGCCGAGGCGTAGAGCAGCCGATCGGGCCGCCCGATCGGGCAGGCTGGGCGCATGCGGACTGCTTACAGCGTGGAGAACGTACGGGCGGCCGAACGGGAGCTGATGGCCCGGCTCCCGGAAGGCGCCCTGATGCAGCGGGCCGCGGCCGGACTGGCCGCCGCCTGCGCCGACCTGCTGCCGAAGGTGTACGGATCGCGGGTCGTGCTGCTCGTCGGGCCGGGCGACAACGGCGGCGACGCCCTGTACGCGGGCGCCCGGCTGGCCCGGCGCGGCGCCGGGGTGACCGCCGTACCGATGGATCCGCAGCGGATGCACCCGGGCGGGCTGGCCGCGCTGCGGGCCGCCGGCGGGCGCGTCGACGGGGCCGTGCCCGAGCGGGCCGACCTCGTCGTGGACGGGCTGCTCGGCATCGGCGGCCGGGGCGGACTGCGGCCCGCGGCCGCAGCGCTGGTGGAACGGATCCCGGCCGGGGTCCCCGTGGTCGCCGTGGACCTGCCGAGCGGGGTGGACGCGGACACCGGGGAAGTGGCCGGGGCCGCGGTGCGGGCCGACGTCACGGTGACCTTCGGGACGCACAAGCCGGGGCTGCTGATCGACCCCGGGGCAGCACGGGCCGGCGTGGTGCGGTTGGTCGACATCGGGTTGGAGTTCGATGCCGCGGCCGGACCCGAGGCCGCGGCCCTGCAGCACGCCGACGTGGCGCGACTGCTGCCGCGGCCCGCCGCGTCCAGCGACAAGTACCGCCGCGGCGTCGTCGGCATCGCAGCCGGATCGGCGCAGTACCCCGGCGCGGCCGTGCTCGCCGTGGCCGGAGCCCTGCGGGGCGGTGCGGGCGCGGTGCGGTACGTCGGTCCGGCCGCCGACGCGGTCCTCGCCCGCTACCCCGAGACGCTGATCGGGTGGGGCCGGGTCCAGGCCTGGGTCGTCGGGCCCGGGCTGGGGGAGGGGCGCGGCGAAGACGTCGCGCGGGTCCTGGCCGACCCGGTGCCGGTGCTGGTCGACGCGGACGGGCTGCGCGGGCTCGACCCGGAGGCGCTGCGCGCCCGGCCGGCGGCCACGCTGCTCACCCCGCACGCCGGGGAGGCGGCCGCGCTGCTGGGGGTACCGCGGGAGGCGGTGGAATCCGGGAGGCTGGCGGCCGTAAGGGAGTTGGCCGGGCGGTACGGGGCCGCGGCCCTGCTGAAGGGGTCGACGACGCTGGTGTGCGACGGGCGCCTACCGGTGCGGGTGAACCCCACCGGTACGCCGTGGCTGGCGACGGCGGGCAGCGGCGACGTGCTGTCGGGGCTCGGCGGGTCGCTGCTGGCGGCGGGTCTGGGGGCGGCGGACGCAGGGGCGGTGGCGGCGTACCTGCACGGGCTCGCGGCACGGCTGGCCGCCGCGGGGGCTCCGGTCGTCGCCCACGAGGTGGCCGAGGCCCTTCCCGCCGCCTGGCGCAACGCCGCCCACCCCTGACCGGCCCCCGCGGCTTCCGGGCACCGGCTCCGCGCAGCGGCGCGGCGTCGGCCGGCGGCCGACCCGGGAGGGTCGGGCGGCGTTGGCGCCCGGTCGGCGGGTCGGGTGTGCGGGTGGCGTTGGCCCGGTCGGCGGGTCGCTGCGCCGGTGGAGTTGGCCCGGTCGGGCGGCGTGCGGACGGCCACGGTCGGGCGGCGTGCCAGCGGCGACGGGCGGGCGACGGGCGGGCGTTCGGCCCGCGCGCCGGGCCGGTGCCCGGTCGGCGGCGGCGGTGGCCGGGGCCGGGGGCGGCCCGGAGGGGAATGGCGGTCGCGCGGGGGTGGGGAGGGCTCTGAGAGACTGGGGCGATGAACGAGACACCGGGGCGCGTGTACGCCGAGATCGATCTGGCCGCCGTGCGGGCGAACGTGCGCGCACTGCGCGCGCGGGCCCCCCGGGCCGAGCTCATGGCCGTGGTCAAGGCGGACGCCTACGGGCACGGCGCCGTCCCCTGTGCCCGCGCCGCCCTGGACGCCGGCGCGACCTGGCTCGGCACCGCCACCCCCGAGGAGGCGCTCGCCCTGCGCGCGGCCGGGATCGGCGGCCGGATCATGTGCTGGCTGTGGACGCCCGGCGGGCCCTGGCGCGAGGCGATCGAGGCCGACGTCGACGTCTCCGTCAGCGGGATGTGGGCCCTCGACGAGGTGACCACCGCCGCCCGGGCGGCCGGGCGGCCGGCCCGGATCCAGCTCAAGGCCGACACCGGCCTCGGCCGCAACGGCTGCCAGCCGGCCGACTGGGCGGAGCTCGTCGGCGCGGCGGCCGCCGCCGAGGCCGAGGGCACCGTCCGCGTCACCGGCCTCTGGTCGCACTTCGCCTGTGCCGACGAGCCGGGGCATCCCTCCATCGCGCTCCAGCTCCACACGTTCCGCGACATGCTCGCCTATGCCGAGAAGGAGGGGCTGGAGCCCGAAGTCCGGCACATCGCCAACTCGCCGGCGACGCTGACCCTCCCGGACAGCCATTTCGACCTGGTGCGCTGCGGCCTCGCCGTCTACGGCGTCTCGCCCGCCCCCGAACTCGGCACCTCCGCCGAGCTCGGGCTGCGCCCGGCGATGACCCTCAAGGCGTCGGTGGCCCTGACCAAGACGGTGCCCGCCGGGCACGGCGTCAGTTACGGCCACCACTACGTCACGGACGACGAGACCACCCTGGCGCTGATCCCCGCCGGGTACGCCGACGGCATCCCCCGGCACGCCTCCGACCGCGGCCCGGTCCTGGTCGGCGGCCGGGTCCGGCGTGTCGCCGGGCGTGTCGCGATGGACCAGTTCGTCGTCGACCTCGGGCCCGGCGCCGCGGTGCGGGCGGGGGACGAGGCCGTTCTGTTCGGCAGCGGCGAGCACGGCGAACCCACCGCGGAGGACTGGGCCCAGGCGGCCCAGACGATCGCGTATGAGATCGTCACCCGTATCGGAGGGCGCGTACCCCGCGTCTACCGCAACGGCTGAGTGAGGACGACGGCGTGAGCGAGAACTGGCGCAGGGCCGGCTGGGCCGGGGCCGCGATCGGCGTGATAGCCGCAGGCGCGGCGGCCGGTGTCGCCGTCGAGCGGATCACGGTCGGGCGCAGCGTGCGCCGCAAGGCGCGCCTCGCCCTCGACGCCGCCGGCGACTACGGCTCCCTGCGCGGGACCCCGGGCGCCGCCTACGCCGAGGACGGCACGGAGCTCCACTACGAGCTCGACGAGCCGGACGAGGACACCGCCAAGCGGTCGCGCCCGCGTCTGCGCCGCACGGCCCCGCCCGCGCCGACCGTGGTGTTCTGCCACGGCTACTGCCTGGGCCAGGACTCCTGGCACTTCCAGCGCGCCGCCCTGCGGGGCCTCGTCCGCGCCGTGTACTGGGACCAGCGCAGCCATGGCCGCAGCGCCCGCGGCTTCGCCCAGGCCGACGGCGAACCGGCGACGATCGACCAGCTCGGCCGCGACCTGAAGACCGTCATCGACGCCGCCGCTCCCGAGGGCCCGCTGATCCTGGTGGGTCACTCGATGGGCGGCATGACCATCATGGCGTTCGCCGAGCAGTACCCGGAGCTGGTACGGGACCGCGTGGTCGGGGTCGCCCTGGTCGGCACGTCCAGCGGCCGCCTGAACGAGGTGACGTACGGTCTGCCCGCGATGGGCGTGGGGGCGGTGCGGCGGATCCTGCCGCCCGTGCTCAAGGCGCTCGGCTCGCAGGTGGAGCTGGTGGAGCGGGGCCGCCGGGCCACCGCGGACCTCTTCGCCGGCATGATCAAGATGTACTCGTTCGGCGCCCCGCGCGAGGTGGACCCGGGCGTCGCGCGGTTCGCCGAGCGGCTGATCGAGGCCACGCCCATCGACGTGGTCGCCGAGTTCTACCCGGCCTTCCAGGCCCACGACAAGACGGCCGCCCTCCAGCGGTTCGCGGACATCCCCGTCACCGTCATCGCGGGGGACCACGACATGATCATTCCGGCCGCGCACAGCCAGGCCATCAAGGACGCGCTGCCGGCGGCCGAGCTCGTCGTCCTGGAGCGGGCCGGGCACCTGATGATGCTGGAGTACCCGCAGACGGTGACCGGGCTGCTGGCCGAGCTGCTCGTGCGCACCGGTGCGGTGCCCGCAGCGGCTAACGTTGGCGGACATGGAAGAAGTACCGCTGGAAGCCCCTCTCAGCCCGGCGCAGGGGTCTCGGGATCCTGAAGGCGCCGCCGCCGGAGCGCGCATCACCGTCGACTCGCCCGAGGCCATGCAGGCGCTGGGCCGCGGCATCGCCGGCCTGCTCCGCCCCGGCGACCTCGTCCTGCTGACGGGGGAGCTCGGCGCGGGCAAGACCACGCTGACCCGCGGCCTGGGCGAGGGCCTCGGCGTCCGGGGCGCGGTCACCTCGCCGACGTTCGTGATCGCCCGGGTGCACCCCTCGCTGCGCGGCGGGCCGGCGCTGGTCCACGTGGACGCGTACCGGCTGGGCGGCGGGCTGGACGAGATGGAGGACCTGGACCTCGACGTTTCGCTGCCCGACTCCGTGGTCGTCGTGGAGTGGGGCGACGGCAAGGTCGAGGAACTGTCGGAGGACCGGCTGCACGTG
The DNA here is from genome assembly GCF_042677605.1 of Streptomyces sp. NPDC127106. Classification (NCBI taxonomy): domain Bacteria; kingdom Bacillati; phylum Actinomycetota; class Actinomycetes; order Kitasatosporales; family Streptomycetaceae; genus Streptomyces; species Streptomyces sp. NPDC127106. The sequence goes on from NZ_JBHXTC010000006.1 coordinate 212,219, forward strand.
GTGATCGCGCGGGCGGTCGGCCACGAGGAGGTCCTGGACGACGTACGGGAGGTCACCGTGCGAGGTGTCGGGCAGCGCTGGGCCGCACCGGGCCTGCTGGCGGGCCTCGGGGCCGTCGCGGCGGGCTGAGGTCCGATCCGGGGGCCCTGCCCGGAAAGGGTACCGACAAGGCGTCGGCAAGATATTGCGCCGGAGGAGCCGGGCGTGTTCACATGGTACGGAGGGCTGGTTAGGCCTACCTAAGTACGGCCGGCCCGGGCCAGGAGGCAGCCATGTCGACAGGAGCAGCGGCACCGCGCGACCCCCGCATGTCCGCCGTGCCCGAGCGAGTCCCGTCCGCCGTCCCCGGCCGAGTCGCGTCCGCCGTGCCCATGGGCGTGCTGCTCGCCGCGGGTGCGGCCGCCACCGCCGTCTCGACACCGCCGGCGCGCGAGCGCGCACGGCAGGAGGCGGGCGGTGCGCAGGAGCCGGCCGGTCGTGCCGGGCCGGCCGGACCGGCCGACGCGGGCAGGGCGGCCGCGGACCGCGGGACCGGCTGCAACGAGCAGGCCGCCCCGGAGCCCGAGGCGGCCTAGTGGGCCGTCTCTTCCGGATCTTGCCTGACCCGCGCCGCCCGGCACCGGATGACGTGGACTGAACCGGCAAGATCCGAAAGAGGCGACCCAGTCCTCCGTCCGGGTGAAATCAGGGGACGACGACGACCTTGGAGTTGATCGTCGCGAACGCCCACATCGCGTCGCCGTCGGCCCGGCTCATCCGGATGCCGCCGGTCTTCCGCGTCGGGTCGGGCTCGGGCAGCTTCCCGTCCGCGCGGGCGCTGAAGCCGATCACGACCCCGCTGCCCTCGGCGGTCGCGAAGCGGACGACGTGCTCGACCGGCACCCCGTCCGAGCCGGTGACCGCGTTCGAACGGGAATTCACCAGGTACGTGCCCGGCTTCGGGTGCACCGTGCTCGGCACCACCGTGAACGTCCTCGGCTCCTTGCCGTCCTCGGTGACCAGCCACACCCGCTTCAGGGCCGCCGAGTACACGACGCGCGTACCCGTCCCGGAGTCGGCGGGCACGGCGTTCGGCTTCGCCGGGCCGGGCGCCGGCGCGGGCGCCTGGGCGGAGGGCGCCGCCGACGGCGCGGCAGCCCCGTGCGCGGACGGCGCGGGCGCGGTCGCCGAGGCCTGGTAGCCGAGGAACCCGACCCCGGCCAGCGCCGCGGCGGTGAGCCCGGCCACGATTCCCGAGCTGCTGCGTCCCACTTGCCCCACCTCTCGTGCTCCCGGGTGCGCCGGGTCCGGCAGACCCCCGGGCCGAGTCCCGGGTTTCGAATGCCGTGGTCGAATCCTGGGGTCGAAGGTAGCAGCAGGGGTGCCCCGCGACCGGCCGCGAGGGCCCGGGCCCGGGGAGTCGTAGGCTGTTCGCGTGCTCTTGCTCGCTGTAGATACCGCCACGCCCGCCGTCACCGTCGCCCTGCACGACGGCGAGAACGTCCTCGCCGAGGCCCACCAGGTCGACGCCCGCCGCCACGGGGAGCTCCTGCTGCCGTCGGTCGACCGGGTCCTCGCCGAGGCCGGGCTGAAGCTCGACGCCCTCACGGGCATCGTCGTCGGTGTCGGCCCCGGCCCTTACACCGGGCTGCGCGTCGGCCTCGCCACGGCCGCCACCTTCGCGTCCGTCCTCGGTATCCCCGTGCACGGCCTGTGCACCCTCGACGGCCTCGCGTACGCCGCGGGCGCCGCCGGGATCGAGGGCCCCTTCACCGTCGCCACCGACGCGCGGCGCAAGGAGGTCTACTGGGCCCGCTACGAGGACCCGCTCACCCGGGTCGGCGAGCCCGCCGTGGACCGCCCGGCCGAGATCGCCGAACGGGTCGCCGGGCTGCCCGCGGTCGGCCAGGGCGCCCTGCTGTACCCGGAGGTGTTCCCCGACGCGCGCGGCCCCGAGCACCTGAGCGCCGCCGCCCTCGCGGCGCTGGCGGTGCACCGGCTCGCGGCCGGGCAGGAGTTCCTGCCCCCGACGCCGCTGTACCTGCGCCGGCCCGACGCGCAGGTGCCGAAGAACTACAAGGTGGTCACGCCGCAGTGACCGCAGGTACCGGTACCGCCGTGCTGCGCGAGATGCGCTGGTGGGACATCGAGCCCGTGCTGGAACTGGAGCAGGAGCTGTTCCCGGAGGACGCCTGGTCCGCCGGAATGTTCTGGTCCGAGCTCGCCCACGCCCGCGGCCCGCACGCCACCCGCCACTACGTCGTGGCCGAGGACGCGGAAGGCCGCCTCGTCGGCTACGCCGGGCTGGCCGCCGCCGGTGACCTGGCCGACGTACAGACCATCGCGGCCGCGCGCGACCAGTGGGGGACCGGGCTCGGCGCCCGCCTCCTGACCGACCTGCTGCGCGCGGCCACCGCGTTCGAGGTCGCCGAGGTGCTGCTGGAGGTGCGGGTGGACAACACCCGGGCCCAGAAGCTCTACGAGCGCTTCGGATTCGAGCCCATCGGCTTCCGCAGGGGCTACTACCAGCCCGGCAACGTCGACGCGCTCGTGATGCGCCTTTCCGATCCCGCACTCTCCGTCCCCGCGGACGGACCCGTACAAGGTGAGACCCATGGCTGACGAACCCCTCGTCCTCGGCATCGAGACCTCCTGCGACGAGACCGGCGTCGGCATCGTCCGCGGCACCACCCTGCTGGCGGACGCGGTCGCGTCGAGCGTCGACGAGCACGCGCGCTTCGGCGGCGTCGTGCCCGAGGTGGCCTCCCGCGCCCACCTGGAGGCGATGGTCCCGACCATCGAACGCGCCCTGAAGGAGGCCGGGGTCAGCGCCCGCGATCTCGACGGCATCGCGGTCACCGCCGGCCCCGGCCTCGCGGGGGCGCTGCTCGTCGGCGTCTCGGCGGCCAAGGCGTACGCGTACGCGCTCGGCAAGCCGCTGTACGGGGTGAACCACCTGGCCTCGCACATCTGCGTGGACCAGCTGGAGCACGGGCCGCTGCCGGAGCCGACGATGGCGCTGCTGGTGTCCGGCGGGCACTCCTCCCTGCTGCTCGCCCCGGACATCACCTCCGACGTGCGGCCGCTGGGCGCGACCATCGACGACGCGGCGGGCGAGGCCTTCGACAAGATCGCGCGCGTGTTGCACCTCGGCTTCCCCGGCGGCCCGGTCATCGACCGGCTGGCCAAGGAGGGCGACCCGAAGGCGATCAACTTCCCGCGCGGGCTGACCGGGTCGCGCGACCCGGCGTACGACTTCTCCTTCTCCGGGCTCAAGACGGCGGTCGCCCGCTGGATCGAGGCGAAGCGGAACGCGGGCGAGGAGGTGCCGGTGCGCGATGTCGCGGCGTCCTTCCAGGAGGCCGTGGTGGACGTGCTGACCCGCAAGGCGATCCGCGCCTGCAAGGACGAGGGCGTCGACCACCTGATGATCGGCGGCGGGGTCGCGGCCAACTCCCGGCTGCGGGCGCTCGCGCAGGAGCGCTGCGACGACGCGGGGATCATCCTGCGGGTGCCGCGGCCGAAGCTGTGCACGGACAACGGCGCGATGGTCGCGGCGCTGGGCGCGGAGATGGTCAAGCGGAACCGTCCCGCCTCGGACTGGGACCTGTCGGCGGACTCCTCGCTGCCGGTGACGGACCCGCACGTGCCGGGCACCACCGACCCGGAGGGCGGGGACGAACAGGGTCAGGGGGAGGGGCACGCGCACGGGCACGGCCACGACCACGACCACGTGCACGAGCTGAGCAAGGACAACCTGTACTCATGAGCACCGTCGCCCTGATGTGGGAGGCCCGCGCCGCCGACGGCCGCGGCGCCGAGCTGCTGGAGTGGGCCCGGGCGCAGGTCCTCGCCCGGGAGCCGCTGCGCCGCGAGGTGCTGCGGGCCCCGCAGGACCGGGTGCTGGTGATCACCTGGTGGGAGGCGGCCGAGGGCCTGGCGGCCGACCTCCCCGAACTCCCCGAGCCCGCGGCCGACCTGGTCACGCGCGCCGTGCACCGCTGGCGGTTCGAGTCGGTGGAGGCGGAGAGCTCCGGCGCCGGCGCCGGCGGGTCCTGAGCCGCGGGGCGATCCGCTCTGGCTAGGGTCATGTGCATGACGCACCCCGACCTGCCGCCCCCGCCGCCGCCCGCCCCCGTACGGGCTCAGCTGGACGGGGCCTCCGTCCGGGCCCTGCGCGCCGACCGCGTACGCATCCTGCGGGAGCTGGAGCGCCGCAGCCTGGGCCCGGGGCGGCTGCTCCTGCTCTGGGCCGTGGCCGCCGTCTTCGCCATCGGCTGGTCCCTCGTCGGCGCGGCCCTGCTGTCCTTCGAGACCCGTGACCCCTTCTCGGTGGTCTACGGTGCGGTCTTCGCCCTCCTCGGGGCGGGCGTGATGATCCCGACCGGGTTCTGGTTCGCCTGGTGCGTCCGGCGGGACCGCGCGATGCGCCGGCTGCTGCGCGCCTGGGCCGAGGTGGACCCGGACCCGGCCGCCGACGCGTGGCTGCGCTCACCCGGCATGAGCCTGTTCTGGGCGCTCGCCTCCGGCGCGGTGGCCGCGTTCGGGTTCTACGTGTCCTTCGCCGCCGCCGCATCGGCCCGGCCGGGCGACACCACGTACGGCGAGGTGGCGTACCTCATCGGCTTCGGCACCATCCTGTGGGTCACCGGCCTGCTCGGCCTCGGCAAGGCCGGTGCGCACCACCGCTGGGCCGTGCGCGCCTTCCCGCCCCCGCCGCCCGCCGTCACGGGGCGCTGACCGGGGACCCGATCAGCATCGACGGGGCCCCCGCGACCCGGGTCAGGAACACGGTCGCCGCGTTCCGCCCCTGGGGCTTGACCTTCTTGCGCAGTTCCTCCGGCTCGATGGCCGAGCCGCGCTTCTTCACGGTCAGGATGCCGACCTCACGCTCCCGCAGCAGCGCCTTCAGCTTCTTCAGGCCGAACGGCAGCACGTCGGTGATCTCGTAGGCGGTCGCGTACGCCGTCGCGCGCAGCTCGTCGGAGGTGACGTAGGCAATGGTCGGGTCGATGAGCCGGCCCCCGAGCTGCCGCGCGACCTCGGCGACGAGGTGGGCGCGGATGACGGCGCCGTCGGGCTCGTACAGGTAGCGGCCGACCGGCCCCGTCTCCGGGGCGGGGAGCGGGCCGGCGGTGTCGAGGGTGCGCGGGCCGGGGAGCAGGGTCGCGCGGACGGTGCCCGGGGCGGTCCCGAACCACAGCACGGCCTCCTTCACGTCCCCGTGGTCGGAGATCCACTCGGCCTCGGCCCGCTCCGGCACCGCCTCGTGCGGGATCCCGGGGGCGATCTTGATCGCCGCGTACCGCGCCGTACGGGCCGCCTCCACGGCCCAGGACAGCGGCGGCGAGTAGGCCTCCGGATCGAACGTCCGGCCCCGGCCGCCGCGCCGGGCCGGGTCGAGGAAGACGGCGTCGTACCCGGCGGTGTCGACGCCGGTCACGTCCGCCTCCCGGACCTCGATCAGGTCCGCCAGCCCCAGCGCCTCGGCGTTCGCCCGGGCCACGGCCACGGTCAGCGGGTCGCGGTCCACCGCCAGCACCCGGATGCCGAGCCGGGCCAGGGCCAGCGCGTCCCCGCCGATGCCGCAGCACAGGTCGGCGACGCTGCGCACGCCGAGCGCCGCGAACCGCTCGGCGCGGTACGCCGCCACCGGGGCGCGGGTGGCCATCTCGGCCCCGCCGGGCGTGAAGTACATCCGGAAGGCGTCCTCCGCCCCGAACTTCGCCACCGCGCGCTGCCGCAGCCGGGCCTGCCCGAGCGCGGCGGAGACCAGCTGCGCGGGGTGCTCGCGGCGCAGCCGGGTGGCGACGGCGAGCTCCTGGCCCGGGTCGTAGTCGCGGAGCGAGTCCAGGAGGGCGCGGCCCTCGGGGGTCAGGAGGGCGGCGAAGTCTTCGGGGGTCACCGTCCCATTGTCGGCCAGTGTGCGCCACTCGATGGAAGGTCGCCTTCCGTCCGCGGTGTCGGCGGGGGCGGAGTGCTGTCGTGGTGTCAGGATCCGCTGCTATGCAGCTAGTAAGACAAAAAGAACAAAAGACGCTTCACGGTCGCCGGCGCACCGCCGGCTCGCGCGGCCGGACCGGGGTCGTCCTGTCCGCGCTCCTCGTCGCCGCCCTCGGAACGGCATGCGGCACCTCCGCGGACTCCGGCGACGCAGCCGCCCCCACCAAGGGCGGCACGACCGCCGGGGCGGCGACCGCGGCCCCGGGTGCCCGCGCCGAGCAGCAGGCGGCCGCCCGAAAGGCCCAGCTCGCCGCGGTGAAGAAGTGGAAGCTGGCCAAGCCGCCGCTCCACGCGCCGCCGGCGCCGAAGGAGAAGCCGGAGATCAAAACCCGCGACGGCTTCGCGGTCGAGGGCCACGAGACCCTCCCGCCCGTCTTCACCACGATCCCGACGGAGGACAAGGTCGTCTTCCTGACGGTCGATGACGGCGCGGAGAAGGACCCCGAGTTCCTGAAGATGATGCAGGAGCTGAAGATCCCGTACACGGCGTTCCTCAGCGACTACCTCGTCCGCGACAACTACCCCTACTTCAAGGAGATGCAGGCCGCCGGGGTCAGCCTGAACAACCACTCGCTCAACCACCGCTACATGCCGGGGCTGTCGTACGACAAGCAGCGGCAGGAGATCTGCGGACAGCAGGACGCGATCAAAAGGGCGTTCGGCAAGCGGCCGACGCTCTTCCGCCCGCCGTACGGGAACTACAACCACGACACCCTGCGCGCAGCCAAGTCCTGTGGAATCACAGCGGTTCCGCTGTGGAACGCCGAGGCCTTCCCGAACCGGATGGACTACCGTGAATGGGACCGCGACCTGCATCCCGGAGATATCATCCTCACGCATTTCCGGGGGCGCGAGGACTGGGAGGGCACCATGCCCGACATGGTCCGGCACGTCATGAAGACCGTCACGGACAAGGGGTACGCCGTGGCCCGCTTGGAGGACTACTTGTGAGGTACGCGCGCCGGCTGGTGGCCGGAACGCTGACGGCCGGCGCGCTCGCGCTGTCCCTGGCGGGGTGTGGGGACAGCGTGGACCCCATCGAGCGGCTCGGCCGCAAGGCCACCCACGAGCAGCCGAGCCCGTCGGCCTCGTCCGGGGCCGCCGCCCAGGGCGGCCCGGGCGCGTCGCCCTCGGCCGGCGCCGGGGACCAGGCGTACAAGAAGTGGGGGCTGACCGCCCCGGTGCAGTACGCGCCGAAGCCGGCGCAGAAACCGGCCCTGCCGCCGGCCGCCCCCGGCAAGGCCCAGGTCGTGGACCGAATACCCGTGCCGGCCACGGACAAGGTCGTCTTCCTGACCTTCGACGACGGCGCCGAGAAGGACCCCGAGTTCCTGAAGATGGCGGCCGACCTGAAGCTGCCGATCAGCATGTACCTGACCGACAACGTCGCGTCGTCGGACTACGGCCACTTCGAGAAGCTCCGGGACAACGGCTCCGGCAGCACCATCAACAACCACACCCTGACCCACCCGAACCTCCGGACCCTGCCCTTCGCGGCGCAGAAGAAGGAGATATGCGGTCAGCAGGAACGCCTGGAGAAGCGCTTCGGGACCAGGCCCGCCCGCTTCCGTCCGCCGTTCGGCAACTACAACGACGACACGCTCAAGGCGGCCGCCGAGTGCGGCATCACGCAGGTGGTCCTGTGGCGGGCGTCGATGCAGATCAACGACTTCCAGTACGCCGAGGGCTCCGGCCTCAAACCCGGCGACATCATCCTGGCCCACTTCCGCGGCCCCTCCGAGCTCAAGGGCGCGACCGAGGTCCAGATGACCACCCGCATGCTGCGGAGCATCCAGGAGCAGGGCTTCCGCATAGGCCGTCTGGAGGACTACCTCTAGGCCACGGCCCGTTCAGGTGAAGGGCGGGGGCCGTCGGGTACGGGGCGGGTCCGCCGCGGGAGGAATGGACGCACGCACACCCCACCCCCGCCGAACCGGGAGGCGAAGCGATGCCGATCGACACCGTCGAGCGTTTCCTGAACGCCCTGAGCCCTGCCCATCGGGAGAAGGTCCAAGAGCTGCCCCCCGCCCGGCAGCAGGAGCTCGCCGACGCCTGGGAGCGGGAGCTGGAGAGGGACCACGACCTCGACACCCTCTCCGAGCTGTCACCCGCCGCGGCCGAGGCCGAGGCGGCCAAACGGGTGATCGAGTCCGCCGACGGCGGCTGAGTCCCCGCCCCGGAAGTCCGCGGCCCCCGGCCCCCTCAGCCCCGGCCGGCCGCCACCACCGGCGTGATCACGGTCTCCACCGGGCCGCGGCGGTCCGCCAGGCGCTGCCGTTCCGCGCTGTCGCTGATCCGCAGCAGCAGCGCGATCATGATCCAGTTGGCCAGCAGGGACGAGCCGCCCTTCGCCAGGAACGGCAGCGCCTTGCCGGTCAGCGGGATCAGCCCCGTCACGCCGCCGGCCACCACGAACACCTGGAGCGCCAGCGCCGCCGCCAGGCCCACCGCCAGCAGCTTCCCGAACGGGTCGCGGGCGCCCAGCGCCATGCGCAGCCCCCGCTGCACGAGCAGGGCGTAGAGGAGCAGCACCGCCATGACCCCGGCCAGGCCGAGCTCCTCGCCCACCGTCGTCAGGATGAAGTCGCTGCGGCCCGCGAACGCGATCAGCTCCGGGTGTCCCTGGCCGAGCCCGGTCCCCGAGATGCCGCCGGTGCCGAAGCTGAACAGGGCCTGCGCCGACTGGTCCGAGGTGACCCCCGGCGGCCGGTCCTGCCAGTAGTACGACAGGGGGTTCAGCCAGGCGGCCACGCGCGCCTTGACGTGCGGCTCGGTCGAGCCGACGACGAAGGCCCCGCCCGCGGCCATCACCATCCCGCACACGATCCAGCCCGTGCGCTCGGTGGCGACGTACAGCATCACCACGAAGACGCCGAAGAAGATCAGCGAGGTGCCCAGGTCGCGCTCGAAGACCAGCACCAGCATCGACAGGATCCACACCGTCACGATCGGGCCCAGCTGCCGCATCGGGGGCAGCCGCAGGCCCAGGAACCGCCGGCCGGTCAGGGCCAGGGAGTCCCGGTGGACCACCAGGTAGCCCGCGAAGAAGACCGCGATCATGATCTTCACGAACTCGCCCGGCTGCGCGGAGAAGCCGCCGACGACGACCCAACGCTTCGCCCCGTACGTGTCCGCGGGCGAGAACGCCGGCGCGATCAGCAGGACCAGCGCCCCGGCCATCGTGAGGTAGATGAACCGCTGGAGCAGCCGGTGGTCCCGCAGCAGCGCCACCACCAGCAGGCAGGCGGCCACCCCGATCACCGTCCACACCAGCTGGCCGGGGGCATTGGCCTCGGCGCCGTACCGCTCGATGTACGACTGGTCGAGCCGGTGCAGCAGCACCAGCCCGAGCCCGGTCAGCAGCACGGCCAGCGGCAGGACCAGCGGATCCGCGTACGCCGCGAACCGGCGCACGCCCAGGTGCGCCACCAGGGCCAGCAGGCTCATGCTGATCGCGAAGCCGGAGAGGTCGACCGGCAGCTCGCCGTTCAGCCCCCAGCCGGCGCTCGCGTGCCCGAGGACGGTGATGCCGACGACGAGGACGAGCAGCAGCGCCTCGGTGCGACGGCGGGCCCCGGCCGCCGTCGGCGGCATCAGCCCCCGCACGGGTCACCGCGACCGTCGGTGCCGGCGCAGGGCGCGGAAGGCATTGGTCCGATCTGGTCATCAATGAGCCGCTTTATCTTCATATCGTCTAAGACGACGAGGTCCTCTCCGGGGTTCCTTCCGGTCCGTACGGGCGGGGTGCGGGGTGGAGGAGGGGCGGCGGCGGAGGACCGGCCGGATCCGGCCGAACCGGCGATCGGGGTGGCCGGATGTGCGAACCGGGGGAGCGTATTGGCACTCCGCTTGACCGAGTGCTAATCGCCGGAATAGTCTCGCACCTGGCACTCACCCCCGGTGAGTGCCAACACAGCGACGGGCAGGTCCGGCACCCGCGACGACGGATCCACCTGGTCGCCACCTCAGACAGTTAACCCCGTGAGATCTCCGAAGGGGGAGGTCGGATCGTGACGACCACCAGCTCCAAGGTTGCCATCAAGCCGCTTGAGGACCGCATCGTGGTCCAGCCGCTCGACGCCGAGCAGACCACGGCCTCTGGCCTGGTCATCCCGGACACCGCGAAGGAGAAGCCCCAGGAGGGCGTCGTCCTCGCCGTGGGCCCGGGCCGCTTCGAGGACGGCCAGCGTCTCCCGCTGGACGTCAACGTCGGCGACATCGTGCTGTACAGCAAGTACGGCGGCACCGAGGTGAAGTACAGCGGCGAGGAGTACCTCGTCCTCTCGGCTCGCGACGTGCTCGCGATCATCGAGAAGTAATTCACTTCTCCCAGAACTGCTTTGATCTGCGCCCCTGGTCACCCCGCTGATTGCCGGGCGGCGAGGGGCGCGGGTCGTTGAACCCTAGTTTTCCGAGAGGGCTGAACCGCTCCCATGGCGAAGATCCTGAAGTTCGACGAGGACGCCCGTCGCGCCCTCGAGCGCGGCGTCAACAAGCTTGCCGACACGGTCAAGGTGACGATCGGCCCCAAGGGCCGCAACGTCGTCATCGACAAGAAGTTCGGCGCCCCCACCATCACCAACGACGGTGTCACCATCGCCCGCGAGGTCGAGCTGGACGACCCGTACGAGAACCTCGGCGCGCAGCTGGTGAAGGAGGTGGCGACCAAGACCAACGACATCGCGGGTGACGGCACCACCACCGCCACCGTGCTGGCCCAGGCGCTGGTCCGCGAGGGTCTGCGCAACGTCGCCGCCGGCGCCTCCCCGGCCGCCCTGAAGAAGGGCATCGACGCCGCGGTCAAGGCCGTGTCCGCCGAGCTCCTCGCGACCGCCCGTCCGATCGAGGACAAGTCCGACATCGCCGCCGTGGCCGCGCTCTCCGCGCAGGACCAGCAGGTCGGCGAGCTCATCGCCGAGGCGATGGACAAGGTCGGCAAGGACGGTGTCATCACCGTCGAGGAGTCCAACGCCTTCGGCCTGGAGCTCGAGTTCACCGAGGGCATGGCCTTCGACAAGGGCTACCTGTCGCCGTACTTCGTCACGGACCAGGAGCGCATGGAGGCGGTCCTGGAGGACCCCTACATCCTGATCAACCAGGGCAAGATCTCCTCCATCCAGGACCTGCTGCCGCTGCTGGAGAAGGTCATCCAGGCGGGTGGCTCCCGGCCGCTGCTGATCATCGCCGAGGACGTCGAGGGCGAGGCCCTCTCCACCCTCGTCGTCAACAAGATCCGCGGCACCTTCAACGCGGTCGCCGTCAAGGCGCCCGGCTTCGGTGACCGCCGCAAGGCGATGCTCCAGGACATGGCCACCCTCACCGGCGGCACCGTCATCGCCGAGGAGGTCGGCCTCAAGCTCGACCAGGCCGGCCTGGACATCCTGGGCACGGCGCGCCGCGTGACCATCACCAAGGACGACACCACCATCGTCGACGGTGCCGGCTCCGCCGAGGACGTGCTCGGCCGCGTCAACCAGATCAAGGCCGAGATCGACGCGACCGACTCCGACTGGGACCGCGAGAAGCTGCAGGAGCGCCTGGCGAAGCTCGCCGGCGGCGTCTGCGTCATCAAGGTCGGCGCCGCCACCGAGGTGGAGCTGAAGGAGAAGAAGCACCGTCTGGAGGACGCCATCTCCGCGACCCGCGCCGCGGTCGAGGAGGGCATCGTCTCCGGTGGTGGCTCCGCGCTCGTCCACGCCGTCAAGGTCCTGGAGGACAACCTCGGCCTGACCGGCGACGAGGGCACGGGTGTCGCGGTCGTCCGCCGCGCCGCCGTCGAGCCGCTGCGCTGGATCGCCGAGAACGCCGGCCTCGAGGGCTACGTCATCACCTCCAAGGTGGGCGAGCTGGAGAAGGGCAACGGCTTCAACGCCGCCACCGGCGAGTACGGCGACCTGGTCAAGGCCGGTGTCATCGACCCGGTCAAGGTCACCCGCTCCGCCCTGGAGAACGCCGCCTCCATCGCCTCCCTGCTGCTCACGACCGAGACCCTGGTCGTCGAGAAGAAGGAAGAGGAAGAGGCCAACGGTCACGGGCACGGCCACGGTCACGGCCACAGCCACTGACCCCGATGAGCCGGTCCGCTGACCGCTGACCGGCTCCGTTCGGACTGCGACCCCGGTCGCCGCCGCTCCGCGGTGGTGGCCGGGGTCTTCCCGTGGGCCGGGTGGGGCCGGGACTGCGGCCGGGTCACTGCCCGGGTCACTGCCCGGGACTGCGCCCGGGGCACCGCCCGGGCGGCGCTCAGGACATCGCCCCGAGCTGCCGCATCAGGCCGTTGGTGTCGTAGTGCCACCAGCCTTCCTTGATCATCCCGTTCTCGCAGCGGAAGACCGTCGTGCCGGTCATCGTGCAGGTCTTGCCGGTCGGGGCGATCCCCATGAACTCGCCCTTGTGCTTGCCGGTCCAGGTCCACAGGGTGCTGACGTAGTCGTCCTGCGCCATCTGCGCGTCGCGGGTGAAGGAGAAGTCGAAGCTGCCGCGCCACATCTCCACGTCCTCGCGGATGGCCTCGCGCCCGGTCTTGTCGACGGGGTTGGACACGTCGTGGTCCATGTAGTCCGCCGCGAAGACCTCCTCGATGACGGCCATGTCGCCCTTCATCGCGATGTCGTCGAACATCCGGTTCGCGAGCAGCGTGTTGAGGTGCTCGTCGCGGACCACGTCGAGGTTGGTGAAGCGCGGCATCCCGTCGCAGAGGGCCACCATCTCCTGGAACATCCGGTCCGTCTCCGGGAGGTGAGAGTTCTTCATGGCGTCTTCGTACGACGGGAATTCGACCACGTCGACATAGTGCGTCTCGGCTTCGCGGTCCCTGCCGACCACACTGTGCGTCACGGTGCGCTTGCCGCTGCTCTGCGCCAGGTACCGGTCGAAGAGCTCGCTGACCGCCTCGGGCTTGCTCGTCTCGTAATCGACTATTTGTACGAATGTCATGGCGCCTCCCGGGATGGATGTGATATGTCCATTTTAGGGAGATTTGAGCCATCTGGCCGACTTCTGGGGCCTCCTACCGGGGGCCGTACTTGCGGCCCGTGCGCGAGGACAGCCCGCCCAGCAGCCCGCGCGGCGTCAGCTTCACCACGCCCATCAGCGCCTTGTACCGCGGGTCCGGGACCGAGACCGTCTTGCCGCGCGCCAGGTCGGCGAGGGCCGCCGTCACCAACTTGTCGGCGTCCAGCCACATCCAGCCGGGGATGTTGTCCGTGCCCATCCCGGCCCGCTGGTGGAACTCGGTCCGCACGAAGCCGGGGCACAGCGCCATCAGCCGTACGCCCGACCCGGCCAGGTCCCGCGCCGCGCCCTGCGTGAACTGCACGACCCACGCCTTGCTCGCCCCGTAGGTGCCCCGCGGTACGAAGGCCGCCACCGAGGCCACGTTGATGACGCCGCCGCGGCCGCGCGAGCGCATCGACGCGGTGGCCGCCGAGGTCAGCCGCAGCACCGCCTCGATGTGCACCTTCAGCATGGTCAGCTCGTCCGCCATCGACACTTCGAGGTACCGGCCCTTGTTGCCGAACCCGGCGTTGTTGACCAGCAGGTCCACCGGGTGCGTACGGTCGCCGAGGCGCCGCTCGACCGCGGCGATGCCCGCCTCGGTCGACAGGTCCGCCGTCAGCACCTCGGCCTCGATGCCGTGCCGGTCGTGCAGCTCGGTGGCCTGCTCGGCGAGCCGCGCGGTGTCGCGGGCGACCAGTACGAGGTTGTGGCCCTGGGCGGCGAGCCGGCGGGCGAAGGCGGCGCCGATGCCCGCCGTGGATCCAGTGATCAGCGCAGTCGTCATATGCGCAACCTAGCCGCCCCGGACGACAGTCCGGAGCGGGCCCGCCCTGGCGGTACCACTTCGTCCGCTTTCCCCCCGGCGGTGGGCGCGGCTCCTCGCCGGTGCGTCGTCGGCCGGCTACTTCCCGTACTTCTCGACGTACGCGCGGACCTTGTCGTGCGCCTTCGGCTCCATCGCCTCACCGGCCGCCAGGGTCCGCGGCAGCAGCGCGCGTTCGGTGGTGAACGCCCGGAACCAGAGCCCCACCGTCACGTCGTGGTCCGGACGGCTGACCATCTCGACCGGGTCGCCGGCCGAGACCTCCCCCTCCTGCACCACGCGCAGGTACGCGCCCGGCCGCACGGCCTGCGTGTACCGCTTGACCCAGCCCTGCTCGCCGAGGGCCCCCTGGAAGGTGCCGCACGGGATGCGCGCCGAGGCCACCTCCAGGAGGAGGCCGGAGCCGATCCGCCAGCGTTCGCCGAGGAGCGCGCCGGTGACGTCGATGCCGGAGGTGGTGAGGTTCTCGCCGAAGATCCCGGCGGGCAGCTCGCGTTCCAGCTCGCCCTCCCACCAGTCCAGGTCCTCGCGGGCGTAGGCGTACACCGCCTGGTGGTCGCCGCCGTGGTGGCGCAGGTCGCAGACGGCGTCGCCCTCCACGCCGCTCGCGCCGACCCCCTTGGGGCCGGGGGCGAAGACGCGGACCGGGCCCGGGACCGGCCGCTTGCCGATACCGGTCACCCCGCCCGCGGCGGTGGTGTAGTCGACGGCCGTCGCCCGGCCGAGGTTCACGGAGATCACATGCTGGGGCGCCATGGGGACACGCTAACCCAGCGTCCTCAAAGGGGCCGCGGACGCGGGACGCCGCCGTCAAAGCCGGGCTTATGCTCGAAGAATGATCGAGGCACGCCATCTCCGGGTCCTGCGCGCCGTGGCCGACACCGGCTCCTTCTCCGCCGCCGCCCGCGAACTCGGCTGCACCCAGCCCGCCGTCTCCCAGCAGATGAAGGCGCTGGAGCAGTCCGCCGGCACCCCGCTGCTGATCCGCGCCGGCCGCGAGATGCGGCTGACGCAGGCCGGCGCCGCCCTGGTCCGGCACGCCGCTGGGATCCTGGCCGGGCTGACCGCCGCCGAGGAGGAGGTCGCGGCCATCGCCGGGCTGCGTGCCGGGCGGGTCCGACTCGTGTCGTTCCCCAGTGGCAGCTCCACCCTGGTCCCGACCGCGCTGGCCGCGATGCGGGCCGCGCACCCGGGCACCCGGATCTCGCTGGTCGAGGCGGAGCCGCCGCGCTCGGTGGAGATGCTGCGCGACGGCGACTGCGACGTGGCGCTGGCCTTCCGCTACGCCGGGGCCGAGGGGCCGTCCGGGGGCGCGGCCGGGGCCGGCGGCTCCGCGCCGGCCGCCGAGTGGGACGACCTCGTGGTCCGGCCGCTCCTGACGGACCGCCTCGTCGGGCTGGTGCCCGAGGGGCACCGGCTGGCCGGGGCGGAGCGCCTGGGCATGGCGGAGCTGGCGGACGAGCCCTGGATCGCGGGCTGCCCGCGCTGCCGCCGCCACCTGGTCGAGGTGTGCGAGGGCGTCGGCTTCACCCCGCGCATCGACTTCGCCACCGACGACTACCCGGCCGTGGCGGGCCTGGTCGGGGCCGGGCTGGGCGTCGCCGTGCTGCCGGAGCTCGCGCTGGAGTCCGTACGGGCCAAGGGCGTGAGCACCCTGGCCGTGGAGCCCGCCGTGGAGCGGGAGATCGTGGCGCTGACGCTTCCCGACCTGGCCCGCGTACCGGCCGTGGCGGCGACACTGGCCGAGCTGGAGCGGGCCGCCGCGCGCTGACCGGCGCACGGCGGCCCCGCCCGTGGTGGACCGCGGGCTGAGGAAACGTTTCTGCGTACGGTTCCCGCAAGCGTGCAGTTTCCTTCGGCGACCGTGCCCGGAGGCGGGCGGCCGTGCGGCTGTCAGTCCGGAGGGGTCCGTCCGATGGTGCTCGACGCGGGGATCAGTCGATGGCGGGCCCGGCCCATCAGTTCCTCGCGCTCGTCCTCGGTGAGGCCGCCCCACACCCCGTAGGGCTCGCGGACGGCAAGTGCGTGCGCGGCGCATTCCGAACGCACCGGGCATCGCATGCAGACCTCTTTAGCGGAGGCCTCGCGCGCGCTCCTGGCCGCGCCCCGCTCACCCTCCGGGTGGAAGAAGAGGGAGCTGTCGACTCCGCGGCAGGCGGCCAGCAGCTGCCAGTCCCAGAGGTCGGCGTTCGGTCCGGGGAGGCGGGAGAAATCTGCCATGGGTAGTCCTCTTGGTGCCGGTACTGAGGCGAATACGGTCCAAGTCTCCACACCTACCACACCTACTGTCGTAGTAGATGTAAATATGACTCATTGGGAATCTAGCCTCAGACACGCCCTGAACGGAAGGAAAGCCGCCAAATAGGGCATAGCTCCAGATGGAGGACGATTGGCGAGTGGCGTCGGGGCTGTGATCGCGCCCTCACGTAGAGTGCCGAAGGTGTCCGTCCGACCCGTAACTCTTTCGAGTGACCATCGTTGAGAGAGCGAAGGCGGTTGAACCAAGGCGTTCCCGGACAGGTGTCCGAGAGCATCGACCGCACAGGTGACGATACGTACCAGCCTGGAGGCTCAAGGTGACGCGCATCAGCAGCTCCGGAGGGCGGTCATGACTTCCGTCCTCGTCTGCGACGACTCCCCGCTTGCCCGAGAGGCGCTCCGTCGCGCGGTTGCCACCGTGCCCGGCGTCGAGCGCGTGACGACGGCTGCCAACGGCGAGGAAGTCCTCCGCCGCTGGGGCGCCGACCGCTCCGACCTGATTCTCATGGACGTACGGATGCCCGGGCTCGGTGGCGTGGAGACGGTGCGCCGGCTGCTCTCCGCCGATCCGGGCGCCCGCATCATCATGCTGACGGTCGCCGAGGACCTCGACGGCGTGGCCCTCGCGGTTGCCGCCGGCGCCCGCGGCTACCTGCACAAGGACGCCTCGCGCGCCGAGCTGCGGGCCACCGTCACGCAGGCGCTCGCCGACCCGACCTGGCGGCTGGCCCCGCGCCGGCTCCGCTCCGCCGAGATGGGCGCCGCGCCCACCCTCACCGCGCGCGAGATCCAGGTGCTGGAGGGGATGAGCCACGGCCGGTCCAACGCGGAGATCGGGCGCGAGCTCTTCCTCTCCGAGGACACGGTCAAGACGCACGCCCGCCGGCTGTTCAAGAAGCTGGGCGCCTCGGACCGGGCGCACGCCGTGGCGCTCGGGTTCCGCTGGGGCCTGGTCCGCTGACCGCGGGCCCTTGAGAGCAGTCCCGTCCGCCGCAGCAGGCGGGCGGGGCGGCGCGCTCGTCCCGTCCGGTGCGTCCGCCCGGTGCTCCGGGGTGCTCCCGGGGTTTCCGGCGGCTCCCGCTCCCGGCCGTACCCGTGCGTAGCCGGGGATTGGCGGGGCACAATCCGGGGGACGTGTCGCTTCGTGCGCGATGCCGCATGCTTGAGGGTGTGGCGCATTTCTGGGATGGGGCCTCGGAACATTCGGGCGAGCGGGAGGGGAGCGTGCAAGTGAAGAGCTCAGGCGCACCCGCTCATAACGCTTCGATGCACAACACGGGCCGTGGTGCCGCGAACGCTCCGGCGCCAAGGCACCATGGATTGATGCGCGACGACGAGGCCCACGGCTCCCCCGCGGCCACCGGCCCCACCGGAGCCGCCAAAGGCAACAGCGCCGAGGCCGTCAGCGCGCTCGTGCGGCGTGCCGTGGAAGGCGACGAGCAGGCCACCCATGACCTGCTCGCCTTCGTGCACCCGCTGGCCATCCGCTACTGCCGCACCCGGCTCTCCCGGCTTCCCGGGGACGCCCGCCACTTCGTGGAGGACCTGGCCCAGGAGGTCTGCGTCGCGGTCCTGATGGCGCTGCCGCGCTACCGGGACACCGGCCGCCCCTTCGAGGCCTTCGTCTTCGCCATCGCCGCGCACAAGGTCGCCGACCTGCAACGGGCCGCCATGCGCCACCCGGGCAGCACCGCCGTCCCCTCCGACGAGATGCCCGAGCGGCCGGACGACTCCCTCGGCCCGGAGGAGCGGGCGCTGCTCAGCAGCGACGCCGCCTGGGCGCGCAAGCTCCTGGCCAACCTGCCCGAGACGCAGCGCGAGCTCCTCGTCCTGCGGGTCGCGGTCGGCCTGACCGCGGAAGAGACCGGCCAGATGCTCGGGATGTCCCCGGGCGCCGTACGGGTCGCCCAGCACCGTGCGCTCAGCCGGCTGCGCGCGCTCGCCGAGCAATAAACGCGGAGTCCGCGGTTCCGCTATTGCCCGCCAAGGCTCTGCGATCAATAGGAGGAAACGACGAAACTTGGACGTGACCTGGCTCGTGGAATGAGACGCGTCGCGATCCCGTTAGCATGGACATCCGCGCTGAGCAAGACCATTTGGGAAGGTGTCATGACTGTCAACGGCAGTGACCGATCCGGAGCGCCCGACAAATTCGCCACGCTCGGGCTGACCTACGACGACGTCCTGCTGCTGCCGGGCGCGTCCGACATGGCGCCGGACGAGATCGACACCTCTTCCCTCATCTCGCGCAACGTCCGCGTCAACATTCCGCTGCTGTCCGCCGCCATGGACAAGGTCACCGAGTCGCGCATGGCGATCGCGATGGCCCGCCAGGGCGGCGTCGGCGTCCTGCACCGCAACCTGTCGATCGCCGACCAGGCCAACCAGGTCGACCTGGTCAAGCGCTCCGAGTCCGGCATGGTCACCGACCCGATCACGGTGCACCCCGACGCGACGCTGCGCGAGGCCGACGAGCTGTGCGCCAAGTTCCGCATCTCCGGCGTCCCGGTCACCGACGCCGCCGGCAAGCTGCTCGGCATCGTCACCAACCGCGACATGGCCTTCGAGTCGGACCGCAGCCGCCAGGTGCGCGAGGTCATGACCCCGATGCCGCTGGTCACGGGCAAGGTCGGCATCTCCGGCGTGGACGCCATGGAGCTGCTGCGCCGCCACAAGATCGAGAAGCTTCCGCTGGTCGACGACGCGGGCGTCCTCAAGGGCCTCATCACGGTCAAGGACTTCGTCAAGGCCGAGAAGTACCCGAACGCCGCCAAGGACAAGGACGGCCGCCTCCTGGTCGGCGCCGCCGTCGGCGTCGCCGGCGACGCGTTCGAGCGCGCCCAGGCGCTGATCGAGGCCGGCGTCGACTTCATCGTCGTCGACACCGCGCACGGCCACTCCCGGCTGGTCGGCGACATGGTCGCCAAGATCAAGTCGAACTCCTCGGTCGACGTCATCGGCGGCAACGTCGCCACCCGCGACGGCGCCCAGGCGCTGATCGACGCCGGCTGCGACGGCATCAAGGTGGGCGTCGGCCCCGGCTCCATCTGCACCACCCGCGTCGTCGCCGGCATCGGCGTCCCGCAGGTCACCGCCATCTACGAGGCCGCGCTGGCCGCCAAGGCCGCGGGCGTCCCGGTCATCGGCGACGGCGGCCTGCAGTACTCCGGCGACATCGCCAAGGCCCTCGTCGCGGGCGCCGACACGGTGATGCTCGGTTCGCTGCTCGCGGGCTGCGAGGAGTCCCCGGGCGAGCTGCTCTTCATCAACGGCAAGCAGTTCAAGTCGTACCGCGGCATGGGCTCGCTCGGTGCGATGCAGTCCCGCGGCGACCGCAAGTCGTTCTCCAAGGACCGCTACTTCCAGGAGGGCGTGGGCGGCGACGACAAGCTCATCCCCGAGGGCATCGAGGGCCAGGTTCCCTACCGCGGCCCGCTCGCCGCGGTCGTCCACCAGCTCGTCGGCGGCCTGCGCCAGTCGATGTTCTACGTCGGCGGCCGCACGGTGCCGGAGCTCCAGGACCGCGGCCGGTTCGTCCGCATCACCTCGGCGGGCCTGAAGGAGAGCCACCCGCACGACATCCAGATGACGGTCGAGGCGCCGAACTACTCCCGCAACGGCTGAACGGCATGATCGGTTGAGGGGCGGGTCCGGACCGCGGACCCGCCCCTCATCCGTGCCCGCTCCGGGCGTCGGGGCCGTCCGTACAGCGGAAGCCGGAACGCGGGCCCCCGGCCTTCGGGGATACTGGACGGGCAGTAGCCGAGTAGGGAAAGGCCACCACACGTGACTGAGATCGAGATCGGGCGCGGCAAGCGCGGCCGCCGGGCGTACGCGTTCGACGACATCGCCATCGTCCCGAGCCGCCGCACGCGGGACCCGAAGGAGGTCTCGATCGCCTGGCAGATCGACGCCTACCGCTTCGAGCTGCCCTTCCTGGCCGCGCCCATGGACTCCGTCGTCTCCCCGCAGACGGCCATCCGCATCGGCGAGCTCGGCGGCCTCGGCGTGCTGAACCTCGAAGGCCTGTGGACCCGGTACGAGGACCCGCAGCCGCTGCTCGACGAGATCGCGGAGCTGCCGGAAGAGGCCGCCACCCGCCGCCTGCAGGAGATCTACTCCGCCCCGATCCAGGCCGACCTGATCGGGCAGCGCATCAAGGAGGTCCGCGACTCCGGCGTGGTCACCGCCGCCGCGCTCTCCCCGCAGCGCACCGCGCAGTTCTCCAAGGCCGTCGTGGACGCCGGCGTGGACATCTTCGTCATCCGCGGCACCACCGTCTCCGCCGAGCACGTCTCGGGCGCCGCCGAGCCGCTGAACCTGAAGCAGTTCATCTACGAGCTCGACGTCCCGGTCATCGTCGGCGGCTGCGCCACGTACACCGCGGCCCTGCACCTGATGCGCACCGGCGCGGCCGGCGTCCTGGTCGGCTTCGGCGGCGGCGCCGCGCACACCACCCGCAACGTGCTGGGCATCCAGGTCCCGATGGCGACCGCCGTCGCGGACGTGGCCGCCGCCCGCCGCGACTACATGGACGAGTCCGGCGGCCGCTACGTGCACGTCATCGCCGACGGTGGCGTTGGCTGGTCCGGCGACCTGCCCAAGGCCATCGCCTGCGGCGCTGACGCCGTGATGATGGGCTCCCCGCTGGCCCGTGCCACCGATGCGCCCGGCAAGGGCCACCACTGGGGCATGGAGGCCGTCCACGAGGACGTGCCGCGCGGCAAGAAGGTCCACCTGGGCACCGTCGGCACCACCGAGGAGATCCTCACCGGCCCGTCGCACACCCCGGACGGTTCGATGAACCTCTTCGGCGCCCTGCGTCGCTCGATGGCCACCACCGGTTACACCGAGCTCAAGGAGTTCCAGCGCGTCGAGGTCACGGTCGCGGACTCCCAGCACCGCCGCTGACCGCTTCCTCGCTTCGCGCACGCGCCGGGAGGGCCGGCACCCGGGCAGATCGGGTGCCGGCCCTCCGGCGTGTGCGGCATCGCCGTGGACGTACCGGGTGTCGACCGTGCGGATCTGATGATCGTGGCCACGTTCCGGGGCATCCCCCCGGGGCTCAGCACCAGACCGTGGCGCTTGCCGCGCTGCACACGGCCGCGCATGGCGTCCCCGAGGTCGACGCGGTGCACGGCGCCGCGGATCACCAGGCATCTTGCACCGCGGCACCGGTCAGAGCCGGTGCGCCGCGCCCGCCGGGCTGGCCCCCCGGGTGTCCAGGAGCAGCTGCGCCTTCACCGCCAGGCCCTGGAGGTCGTACGTGCGGTGGTGCTGGAGCAGGATCGTCAGGTCGGCGGTGGCGGCCGCCTCGTAGAGGGACTCGGCGCGGGGGACCGGCTGGTCCCGCACCCGCCAGCCGGCCACGTACGGGTCGTGGTAGCTGATCAGGGCCCCGAGGTCGAGGAGGCGGCTGGCGATCTCGCGGGCCGGGGAGCCCTCCTGGTCGGCGAGGTCGGGCTTGTAGGTGACCCCGAGCAGCAGGACGCGGGCGCCGCGGGCGGACTTGCCGTGCTCGTTCAGCAGGGTGGCGCAGCGCTGGATGACGTACTGCGGCATCCGGCTGTTGATCTCCTGGGCCAGGCCGACCATGCGCAGGGGGTGACCCGGGGTGCGGGTGGTGTGCGGGAGGTAGTTGGGGTCGAGGGCGACGCTGTGGCCGCCGACACCCGGGCCGGGGCGGAACGCCTGGAACCCGTACGGCTTGGTCTCGGCGCAGCGGATGACGTCCCACAGGTCGACGCCGAGGTCGTGGCAGAGCACCGCCATCTCGTTCATGAGGGCGATGTTGACGTGCCGGTAGTTGGTCTCCAGCAGCTGTACGGTCTCGGCCTCGCGCAGGCCGCGGGCCCGGACCACCTTCTCGGCGATGCGGGCGTAGAAGGCGTGCGCGGACTCGGTGCAGGCGGGGGTGAGGCCGCCGATCACCTTGGGGGTGTTGGCGATGGTGTGGGTCCGGTTGCCCGGGTCGTGCCGGCTGGGGGAGTAGGCCAGGTGGAAGTCCCGGCCGGCGCGCAGCCCGGATCCGTCCTCCAGGATCGGGCGCAGGTAGTCCTCGGTGACACCCGGATGGGCGGCGGACTCCAGGATGACGGTGGTGCGCGGGCGCAGCCGGGCGGCGAGGGTGCGGCCGGCCTCGCCGACCGCTCCGAGGTCGAGCGCGCGGTCGGCGCCGAGCTGGGTGGGGGCGCAGATGACGGCGGTGCGGACGCGGCCGAGCTCGGCGGGGTTGGCGGTGACCCGGAAGCCGGCGGCCGACATGCGCCGGACCTCGGCGGCGGTGAGGGTGGAGTCCGTGGCCGGTCCGATGGCGTAGCCGACCGTCTCGATTCCGGCGGCGACGGCCGCTTGGGCCAGTGGGAGGCCGAGGTGGCCGAGTCCGATGACGGCGAGGTCTGCGGGCATGGGGTGCTGCCGTCCCTTCCCTGGCATGCATGAGGGGGCTGGGTGCGCAACTCCTGTGGACCGCGGAGGGCCGCATGAGCTGGCACGATGTCAGACTAGGCGTATATATGACCGATCTGTCGTATTACGGGGTGATGGTCACCGTTGTGTTGTCCACAGGCGGTGGCTGATGCGGGTACGGCGGGTCAGAATCGAGGGCGGGGGACGCGAGCGGGACCGCCCGCACCGAGTGGGTACGCCCGCACCGACGGGAGGCAGCCGTGAGGACAGCGACACTGGGGCCGGCGCAGCGCGCGGAAGCACTCGCCCGGATGGCCGAACGGGAACTGGACGTACTGGTGGTGGGCGCGGGCGTGGTCGGCGCGGGCACCGCCCTCGACGCCGTGACCAGGGGCCTGTCCACCGGGCTCGTCGAGGCCCGGGACTGGGCGTCGGGCACCTCCAGCCGGTCCAGCAAGCTCATCCACGGCGGCCTGCGCTACCTGGAGATGCTCGACTTCGCCCTCGTACGGGAGGCGTTGAAGGAGCGCGGCCTGCTGCTGGAGCGGCTGGCACCACACCTGGTCAGGCCGGTGCCGTTCCTGTACCCGCTGCAGCACAAGGGGTGGGAGCGGTTCTACGCCGGGTCGGGCGTCGCCCTGTACGACGCGATGTCGGTGTCCAGCGGGCACGGCCGGGGACTGCCGGTGCACCGCCACCTGTCGCGCCGGCGCGCCCTGCGCGTGGCCCCGGCCCTGCGCAAGGACGCGCTGGTGGGCGCCCTGCAGTACTACGACGCCCAGATGGACGACGCGCGCTACGTCACCGCGCTCGTCCGGACGGCCGCCGTGTACGGGGCGCACTGCGCCAACCGGGCGCGGGTGATCGGCTTCCTGCGCGAGGGCGAACGGGTGGTCGGGGCGCGGGTGCGGGACGTGGAGGGCGGAGGGGAGTACGAGGTCCGGGCCCGGCAGGTGGTGAACGCGACCGGGGTGTGGACGGACGACACACAGGCGCTGATCGGGGAGCGCGGGCAGTTCCACGTGAGGGCGTCGAAGGGCATCCACCTCGTCGTCCCGAAGGACCGCATCCATTCGAGCACCGGGCTGATCCTGCGGACCGAGAAGTCGGTGCTGTTCGTCATCCCGTGGGGGCGGCACTGGATCGTGGGCACCACGGACACCGACTGGGACCTGGACAAGGCGCACCCGGCGGCGTCCAGCGCCGACATCGACTACCTGCTGGAGCGGGTGAACTCGGTGCTGGCCGTGCCGCTGACCCGCGACGACGTCCAGGGGGTGTACGCGGGCCTGCGGCCGTTGCTGGCCGGGGAGTCGGACGCGACGAGCAAGCTGTCGCGCGAGCACACGGTGGCCCATCCAGTGCCGGGCCTGGTGGTCGTCGCGGGCGGCAAGTACACGACGTACCGGGTCATGGCGAAGGACGCGGTCGACGAGGCCGTGCACGGGTTGGACCAGCGGGTCGCGGAGTGCGTGACGGAGGACGTGCCGCTGGTGGGGGCGGAGGGGTACCGGGCGTTGTGGAACGGCCGTGCCCGGATCGCCGCCCGGACGGGCCTTCACGTGGCCCGGGTGGAACACCTGTTGAACCGGTACGGCTCGATGACGGACGAACTGCTGGACCTGATCGCCGAGGACCCCTCGCTGGGGGAGCCGCTGGGCGGGGCGGAGGACTACCTGCGGGCGGAGGTGGTCTACGCGGCGTCACACGAAGGGGCGCGACACCTGGACGACGTGCTGACGCGACGGACCCGGATCTCGATCGAGACGTTCGACCGGGGGACCCGGTCGGCGCGGGAGTGCGCGGAACTGGTGGCTCCGGTGCTGGGGTGGGACGAGCAGCAGATCGAGAAGGAAGTGGAGCACTACGACAAGAGGGTGCAGGCGGAGCGGGAGTCGCAGCGGCAGCCGGACGACCAGACGGCCGACGCGGCGCGGCTGGGTGCGCCCGACATCGTTCCGTTGTAACTCCGGGATACATCCGTGGGGAACCGCGGACCCGGGGCTCCCGTCCGTTGCGGAGTGAGGAACAATAAGGGTTCTGCCGGGGCGGGTTATCGCGCGGGTTCTCCCGGGGCGGGCCACCGGGCATCCGGGCGGATGCCGGGGCAGCCGGAGCAGGCGGCACGAACGCAGAGGGGACGCATGTCGAAGCCGGAGCACACCGATTCGCCTGCGGCGGAGCAGGACCGGGCGGAGCCTGTGTCGGCCGAGCCGGAGTCGTCTGTCGAGGCCGTCGTCCCTCCCGCCGGAGCTCCGGCCGAGGACCCTGCCGGGGCGCCCGCCGAGGTGCCCGTGGCGAAGCCGGGCGTGCCGAAGCCGCGGGCCGGGGCGGCCGGTTCGGCCGCCGCCAAGCCCGACCTGGCGAAGCCGAAGCCGAAGCCGGCTGTGGCCGCTGAGGGCGAGCCGGCTGCTGCGGCCCGGTCCGAGGACGCGAAGCCTGCCGCCGGAGCCGCGCGCCCGGCTGCCGTGGCCGACGCCGCCGCCGCCGACGCCGACGCAGAGCCCGAGGACGCCAAGCCTGCGGCGGCGGCCAAGCCCGACCTGGCGAAGCCGAAGCCGAAGCCCAAGCCGGCCGCGACCGGGGCCGAACCCGCGGCCAAGCCGGAGGGCGCCACGAGCGGTGCGGAGGCCGTCCGGACGACGTCCGGGAACCCCGTCATCGACAAGGCCGATGCCGTCGCCGCCGCCGTCAAGGCCGCTGCGGCCAAGGCCGCCGAGGCCGCCGGCGCGGAGGGCCGCCTCCTCGCGGGCCGCTACCGCCTCGGCCAGGTCCTCGGCAAGGGCGGCATGGGCACCGTCTGGCGGGCCGAGGACGAGACCCTCGGCCGCACCGTCGCCGTCAAGGAACTCCGGTTCGGCAACGGCGTCGACGAGGACGAGAAGCGCCGCCTGATCACCCGTACCCTCCGCGAGGCCAAGGCCATCGCCCGGATCCGCAGCGGCGGCGCAGTCACCGTCTTCGACGTCGTGGACGAGGACGGCCGCCCGTGGATCGTCATGGAGCTCATCGAGGGCCCCTCCCTCGCCGAGTTCATACGCGAGCAGGGCCCGCTGACGCCCCGTCGCGCCGCCGAGGTCGGCCTCGCCGTGCTCGACGTGCTGCGCGCCGCCCACGGCCAGGGCATCCTGCACCGCGACGTGAAGCCGTCCAACGTGCTCATCGCCTCCAACGGCCGCGTCGTCCTCACCGACTTCGGCATCGCGCAGGTCGAGGGCGACCCATCGATCACTTCCACCGGCATGCTCGTCGGCGCCCCCTCGTACATCTCGCCCGAGCGCGCCCGCGGCCAGAAGCCCGGTCCGCCCGCCGACATGTGGTCGCTCGGCGGCCTGCTGTACGCCGCCGTCGAGGGGGTGCCCCCGTACGACAAGGGGTCGGCCCTGGCCACCCTCACGGCCGTGATGACCGAGCCGGTGGACCCGCCCCGCAACGCCGGCCCGCTGACCGAGATCATCTACGGCCTGCTGGTCAAGGACCCCGCCCTCCGCCTCGACGAGGAGCGCGCCCGGGCCATGCTGACCGCCGTGGTCAACGCGCCCGAGCCGGAGCCCGCCCCGGTCCTCGCCCCGCAGCGGCCGGCCCTTCCATACACGCCGCGCCAGAAACCAGTCAGGTACCCATAAGCCGTTCCGGACGGACCAGCCTCCTGATCAACTC
>NZ_JBHXTC010000007.1:0-27606 GCF_042677605.1 Streptomyces sp. NPDC127106
ACCACGAACCGCTGCCCGAGGTGGCCGCGCCGCAGGTAGGGGCGCAGGTCCGCCCGCGCCCCGCGGACGTACGGGCGGAGCAGCAGCAGGCCGAGAGCGCCAGCTCCAGCACCTGGCGCACGTCCGTCACCGGGTGCACCTCCAGCCGCTCCAGGACCTCGGTCGGGACGTCGTCCAGGTCGGCTTCGTTCCGCTTCGGGATGATGACGGTGGTCAGGCCGGCCCGGTGCGCCGCGAGCAACTTCTGCTTGACCCCGCCGATCGGCAGCACCCGCCCGGTGAGCGAGACCTCGCCGGTCATCGCCACGTCCGTGCGGACCTGGCGGCCGGAGAGCAGCGAGGCCAGCGCGGTCGTCATCGTGATGCCGGCGCTCGGCCCGTCCTTGGGGACGGCGCCCGCCGGGAAGTGGATGTGCACGCCCCGGTCCTTCAGATCGGCGACCGGCAGCTCCAGCTCCGCGCCGTGCGAGCGCAGGAAGCTCAGCGCGATCTGCGCCGACTCCTTCATCACGTCGCCCAGCTGGCCGGTCAGGGTGAGCCCCGCGGCGCCGGTTTCCGGGTCGGCGAGGGAGGCCTCGACGAAGAGCACGTCGCCGCCCGCGCCGGTCACCGCGAGGCCGGTGGCGACCCCGGGGACGGCCGTGCGCCGCTCGGCCGGGTCCTGCGCGGACTCCGGCACGTGGTGCGGCCGCCCGATGAGCGCCCGCAGGTCGTCGGCGCCGATGCGCAGCGGCAGCTCGCGCTCGCCCAGTTCGTGCTGTGCGGCGACCTTGCGCAGCAGCCGGGCGAGGGAGCGCTCCAGGGTGCGCACGCCCGCCTCGCGGGTGTACTCCCCCGCGAGCTTGCGCAGGGCGTCCTCCTCCAGGACGACCTCGTCGGCGCCGAGGCCGGCGCGCTCCAGCTGGCGCGGCAGCAGGTGGTCGCGGGCGATGACGACCTTCTCGTCCTCCGTGTACCCGTCGAGGCGGACGAGCTCCATCCGGTCGGCGAGCGCCTCGGGGATGGCCTCCAGCACGTTTGCGGTCGCCAGGAAGACGACGTCGCTCAGGTCGAGCTCCACCTCCAGGTAGTGGTCGCGGAAGGTGTGGTTCTGCGCCGGGTCGAGGACCTCCAGCAGGGCGGCGGCGGGGTCCCCGCGGAAGTCGGAGCCGACCTTGTCGATCTCGTCGAGGAGCACGACCGGGTTCATGGACCCGGCCTCCTTGATGGCACGGACGATGCGGCCGGGCAGCGCGCCGACGTACGTGCGCCGGTGGCCGCGGATCTCGGCCTCGTCCCGTACGCCGCCGAGTGCGACGCGGACGAACGTGCGGCCCATCGCGTGCGCGACGGACTCGCCGAGGGAGGTCTTGCCGACGCCGGGCGGGCCGACGAGGGCGAGCACGGCGCCGCCGCGGCGGCCGCCGACGACGCCCATGCCGCGGTCGGAGCGGCGCTTGCGCACGGCGAGGTACTCGGTGATGCGGTCCTTGACGTCGTCCAGCCCGGCGTGTTCGGCGTCGAGGACGGCGCGGGCGCCGGTGATGTCGTAGGTGTCCTCGGTGCGCTCGTTCCAGGGCAGTTCGAGGATCGTGTCGAGCCAGGTGCGGATCCAGGAGCCCTCCGGGGACTGGTCGCTGGACCGCTCCAGCTTGTCGACCTCCTTGAGCGCGGCCTCCCGTACCTTCTCGGGCAGGTCGGCGGCCTCGACGCGGGCCCGGTAGTCGTCGGAGGCCTCGCCCTCCTTCTCCCCGTTCAGCTCGCGCAGCTCCTTGCGGACGGCCTCCAGCTGACGCCGCAGCAGGAACTCGCGCTGCTGCTTGTCGACGCCGTCCTGGACGTCCTTGGCGATGGACTCGGCGACGTCCTGCTCGGCGAGGTGCTCGCGCAGCCAGGTGATGGCGAGCTTGAGACGGGCGACCGGGTCGGCGGTCTCCAGCAGCTCGACCTTCTGGGCCACCGTCAGGAAGGGCGAGTAGCCCGAGTTGTCGGCGAGGGCGGAGACCCCCTCGATCTGCTGGATGCGGTCGACGACCTGCCAGGCGCCGCGCTTCTTGAGCCAGCTGGTGGCGAGGGCCTTGTACTCCTTGACGAGCTCGGCGACCGACCCGGGCAAGGGGTCGGCGAGCCGCTCGTCGACGCTCTCGCCCTCGACCCAGAGCGCGGCGCCGGGGCCGGTGGTCCCGGCCCCGATGCGGACGCGGCCGATGCCGCGGATGAGCGCGCCGGGATCGCCGTCGGAGAGCCTGCCCACCTGCTCGACGGTCCCCAGCACACCGGTGCCGGCGTACTTCCCGTCGACCCGCGGCACGAGCAGCACCCGGGGCTTCCCGCTGCGGACCGCGGCCTGGGCCGCCTCGACGGCGCCGCGCACCTCGGCGTCGGTCAGGTCCAGGGGAACGACCATGCCGGGCAGCACGACCTCGTCGTCGAGCGGCAGCACGGGCAGGGTGAGCTTTACGGACGTCGAAGCCATGATCTTCCCTCCGGCAGTGAAGTTGAGCTATGCCGACTCAATGCATGTGCGCCTCCTGGTGTTCCCCAACTCCCGTTCGCCTCCGGCGAACACGCTTCGCCGTCCCGCTTCGGCGCAGCGGGCCGGCCGGGGATGGCGGCCACACCGCACACGGTGCTCGTCGACGGCGTCACCCCGCAGGACCTGGCGGCGGCCGACGTCTACCCGGTCGTGGTGTGGGAGCGCGGCGAACCGCTGGAGTGGGTGGCCGACCACTACCGGCAGCTGGCGCGGTTCTTCCGGGTCGCCGCCCGCGACGGGGACGCCGTGTTCATGTGGATCTCCTGAGTCCACCGCCGGGGCGCACTACTCCGCGGAGATGCGGACGTCGCCGGAGGACGTGCGGGCCGTGAGGCGGGCGGGAGCGGCCGGGTCCGAGGGCACGGAGACGTCCCGCCGGCCCGAGTCGGTGCTCGCCTCGACCCGGTACGGGGCGGCGGGCAGGCGCAGGGTGACGTCGCCCGAGCTGGTCTCGGCCGACACCGAGCCGGGTCCCTTCGCGAACTCCAGGCGGACGTCGCCCGAGGAGGCGACGGCGTCGGCGCTGGTCCCGGTCAGACCGGTCGCGGTGACCGAGCCCGAGTCGGTGCGGACCCGCAGCGGTCCGGTGACGCCCTCGGCCCGGAGGTCGCCGGACGAGGAAGTCAGGTCGGCGGCCGCCACCCCGGTCACGGTGATGCGGCCGCTGCTGCTGGCCAGCTTCACCGTCGCGGTCGCCGGGACCTCCAGGCGCCAATCGGTGAAGCAGGATCCGGAGCAGCCGCCGGTGAGGACGAGACGGCCCTGCGACAGCTGCCGGCCGGGCACCGGTTCCGCGCCGCCGCGGTAGTGCACGGTGCGGTGGATCCTGACCCCGGGGCCAGTGCCGGGGACCACCTCGACGGAGCCGCGCCGGGTGTCCGGCACCTCCACCGCGGTGACCGCCTCGGAGACCTCGGCGTCGTCCGAAAGGACCGTCAGCCGCTCTTCGAACACGCACGCGGACAGGAGCAGGGCGCCGGCCGAGGCGGCGAGCGCCGCACGGACGGATCAGAAGGGGATGCGGTGGTGGGCCATGCCCCGACTCTGCCGGGGAAGGCCGTCGCGAGCCGATGGGGCCGGTACCCGGATCCACGGTGGGGATAGCCCCCGGCCGCCGGGCCCACGCCGAGCAGCGAGAGCGCGGACGGCCCGACCGCCCGCAGCGTCGGCTCCCCGTCCGGTCCGTGTCCGGCGCACTCCGCTCGGCGTCGCGCGTCCACCGCGAGGGCGTCGGACGGGTACCCGGCGAGCACGGCCCGAGCACGAGGACGCGGGCCGTCACCCCGGAACCGCAGCTGAAGTACGGCCGCACCCGGCCCTCCCGCCAACGCCCGGAAGGCGTCACGGAGTTACCGGCGGCCCCGGTGAACGCGGCTACGCCGGGCATGGTGTGCGGGGCGGGGGCGTCCGTGGTCGGGCGGGGCGGGGGCGTCCGTGGTCGGGCAAAGCGCCGTCGAGGCCGAAGGGGCGGACGCCCGGGATCCTGCCCCGCCCCGCCGCCTCAGGGGCACGCGCCGGGGCGGGCCCAGACCGCGATCCGGGCCCCCCGCACCTCGTCCACCGAGCACAGGTCGAAGTGCGAGACCAGCGTCTGCCGTTTGACGGCCTCCCGCGGGTACCGGTCGAGCGGCTGCCCGGCCGGGTCCATCAGCCCGATCACCCGCGGGGCGCCGTCCACCAGCCGCGCCCGGATCTCCCCCGAGGGTAGCTCGGTGCCCCACAGGCTCGCCGAGGCCGCCGGGGAGCGGTCCAGGGCGAGGTCCCACAGCCCCCGGTACACGGCGGGCGAGGACAGCAGCCACTCGCGCCGCCGCGCCGGCAGGAACAGTACTGCGTCCCCGGGCCGGGCCCGCTCCCGGACCGCGGCGGCGACCGCGAGGGCGTCGTCCTTGCGGCTCTCGGGGGTGCGCAGCCACACCGACCACCACCCGAAGGGCACCAGCACGGCGGCCACCACCAGCCACGGCACCGCCCTGCGCCACCGGCGCACGGCCGCGAGCCGGGCCCCTGCCGCGAGGGCGAGCCCGGCCAGCGCGTAGAGCACGTACCGGTCGACGTACAGGGGGTGCACCAGCGAGACGGCGATCAGCAGCCCGGGCGGCAGCAGCGCGAGCGGCACGGCGACTCGCACCAGCTCCCGCGGCACCGCGCTCCCCCGCGTCAGCAGCCACATCGCGGCCGCCACGGCCCCGTACGCCGCCCAGTCCCGCCAGGAGGGTCGGCCGAGCCAGCCCAGCTGCTGCCCGACCTGCCGGACCCCGAGCCAGGCCAGCGGCAGCAGCAGGACGAGGACGGCGGCCGCGCCGCGCCGCCAGCCGGGCGACCGCCGGGCGGTGACGGCGTGCGCGAGCAGCGCGAGCACGGCGAACTCGTGCAGCCAGCAGCCGAGGAGCAGCACCGCGGCATATGCCGTCCACCGCTCGCACAGCATGAGGTACGTCGCCCACACCACGGCCGCGGCGACGAGGGCGTACGAGCGCCCCTCCTGGGCGTACGTCTGCACCGGCGGCAGCACCGCGAACACGAGGCCGGCGAGCAGCCCGGCCCGCTCCCCCGCCAGCCGGCGGCCGATCGTGGCCACCCCGGCGGCGGCGAGGGCGGTGGCGGCCACGGACGGCAGCCGCAGCACCCACAGCCCGGCGACCGACGGGTCCGGTCCGGCGGCCGCGCCCGTGCCCGGAAGGGCGTCCACGGTCAGGAGCAGGCCGTGGACGAGGAGGTAGTACAGCCCGTGCACGGCGTCCACCTGCCCGAACAGCTCGGCCAGGTCTGCGAGCGGTCGGTGCGCCACCTGCCAGGTCACGGACTCGTCGCGCCACATGCTGCCGCCCCGGCCCAGGCCCCACAGGCCGAGGAGGAGGGCGAGGACCGGCGGCAGCCATCGCCGGGCGGCGGTGCGGATGTCGTCCTCCGGGTGCTTTCCGTACGGGCGGGCGGACTCCATACTCGGGGTCGACCGGAAATCCTGCGGAGGTGGGGTGTGCGCGCGGTTCGAGCGGTGGCGGCGGTGCTGCTGGGGACGGCGGCCCTGGTCGGCTGCGATGCGGGCGGAGCGGGGTCATCCGCGCCCAGCCCCCCGGCCGGCTCGGCGCAGCCGGGCACGGCGGGCACGGCCGGTTCGCCGGCCGCGTCGAACGCCCCGTCCCCGGCCGGGCCGGAGCCCACCGGGCCGGGCGCTCCCGCGACGTCGGGCCCGGCCGCCCCCTCGTCGGCGCCCTCCCCCGGACCGTCCTCGGCGGCCGAGCGCCTGGTCACGGTCACCCGCAGCGGCGGTTTCGCCGGGCGGACGACGAGCGTGCTGGTCAAGGGCGACGGCTCGTGGACCCGGCTGGACGGCAAGGCCCGGCAGATCGGCTCCGGGAAGCTGTCGCCGGAGGGGCTCGCGAAACTGCGCGCCGCGCTCGTGGCGGCGGACTTCCCCCGTCTGCCCCGGGTCGTGATGGACGGCCCGACGATCTACGACGGGTTCACGTACGCCTTCGTGCACGGCGGCTACGAGGTCGCCACCAAGGACGGGTCGATCCCGCCGGGCCTGGCGGAGGTCCTGTCGGCGCTGCCCTCCTTCGAGGCCGGCTGATCCCCCGGATCCCGGCCCTTCGGGCCCGCCGGCCCCGGCCGTGGCCGTCCCCCGGGCGGATGCCGACGGCCTCCGCGACGGGCTCGGGGCGGGCCCCGCGACGGACTCCGGGCGGCCCCCGCGACGGACTCCGGGCGGGCCCCGCGACCGGCTCCGCGACCGGCTCCGGGGCACCCGGCATGGGCGCCCATATCCCCATTCCGACCGCAATCGGAACCAAGGCCTCCGGCCCTTTCGCTGTCCGAACCCCGCATAGCCGCAGGCCGGCGGCTCCTCTACGCTGCACCCCATCACGCGGATCTCCAGGGGCGGGACATGGAACAGACACACACCACCCACACCGGCGGCGCCGCGGCCACCCCCGGCGCTCAGCGGCGCGTGCTCGTGGTCGAGGACGACCGCACCATCGCCGACGCCATCACGGCCCGGCTGCGCGCCGAGGGCTTCCAGGTGCAGGCCGCCCACGACGGGCCGGCGGCCGTGGCGGCGGCCGAGAGCTGGCAGCCCGAGCTGCTGGTGCTCGATGTGATGCTGCCGGGCTTCGACGGCCTGGAGGTGTGCCGCCGGGTCCAGGCCCAGCGGCCGGTGCCGGTGCTGATGCTGACCGCCCGGGACGACGAGACCGACATGCTGGTCGGGCTCGGGGTCGGGGCCGACGACTACATGACCAAGCCGTTCTCGATGCGCGAGCTGGCGGCCCGGGTCCACGTCCTGCTGCGCCGGGTGGAGCGCGCCACGCTGGCCGCGACCGCCCCGCGCGGGGCCACCCTGCGCCTGGGGGACCTGGAGATCGACCATGCGCAGCGCCGGGTCCGGGTGCAGGCGGAGGACGTCCACCTGACGCCGACCGAGTTCGACCTGCTCGTCTGTCTGGCCGGGACACCGCGGGCGGTCCTCTCGCGCGAGCAGCTCCTGGCCGAGGTGTGGGACTGGGCCGACGCCTCCGGCACCCGGACCGTCGACAGCCACATCAAGGCCCTGCGCCGGAAGATCGGGGCCGAGCGGATCCGTACGGTCCACGGGGTCGGGTACGCCCTGGAGACCCCGGCGCAGGCGTGAGCGGCGAACGTCCTGGTAGGGGGCGTGGCGTCAGCCGCTCCAGTGGAGCCGACGCCTACAGCGGGGGGCTCCGCCCGTTCTCGCCGTTCTCGATCAAGACCAAACTGGGCACGCTGGTCGTCGTCTCGGTCTTCATCACCACCGGACTGCTGCTGGTGGCGCTGCGCACGGACACCGAGCTCCGCTTCATCACGGTGTTCTCGGTGATCGCGTCGATGCTGATCACCCAGTTCGTGGCGCACAGCCTGACGGCCCCGCTGGACGACATGACCCGGGTGGCCCGGGCGATCTCCCACGGGGACTTCACCCGCCGGGTCCGCGGGGCCGGCCGCCGCGACGAGCTCGGCGACCTGGCCTCCACGATCAACCTGATGGCGGACGACCTGGAGGCCGTGGACCGGCACCGCCGGGAGCTGGTCGCCAACGTCTCGCACGAGCTGCGCACGCCCATCGCGGCCCTGCGCGCGGTGCTGGAGAACGTGGTCGACGGGGTCTCGGAGGCCGATCCGGAGACCATGCGGACGATGCTGAAGCAGACCGAGCGGCTGGGCCGGCTGGTGGAGACGCTGCTGGACCTGTCGCGGGTGGACAACGGCGTCGTCCCGCTGAAGGCCCGCCGCTTCGAGGTGTGGCCGTACCTGTCCGGGGTGCTCAAGGAGTCCGGCCTGGCCGCCGCGGGCCGGCCGGGGCTGGCCTCGGGCTCCGGCGGGCACACCCGCAACGACGTGCACCTGCACCTGGACGTGTTCCCGTCGGGGCTGACGGCCTACGCGGACGCCGAGCGCCTGCACCAGGTGGTGGCGAACCTGATCGACAACGCGGTCAAGCACAGCCCCGCGCTCGGCCGGGTCACGGTCCGCGCCCGGGCCGGGGAGGCCCCCGGCAGCCTGGCGCTGGAGGTGGTGGACGAGGGCCCCGGCATCCCCGAGGCCGAGCGGCACCGCGTCTTCGAGCGGTTCAACCGGGGCAGCGCGAACGGCGGCGACGGCGGCACCGGGCTGGGCCTGGCGATCGCCCGCTGGGCCGTGGAGCTGCACGGCGGCCGGATCCGCGTGGCTGAATCGTCACGCGGCTGCCGCATCCTCGTCACGCTTCCGGGCAGCCCCTCGGCGTCGCATTGACGTAGGGTTCGACTGGGAAGGACATGATCTCGGCCACACGTGCACGGGATCCGTCAGGGGTGCGAAGCCAGGGGGTCGCAACCCGGGTACCGCATACCCGAACCCCGTTGGTTTCCCGCCATTCAGAGCGGCGAAACCCGCCGTTCGGTGTGACCTACATGACGTAAGTCCGGCCCGGTCTGCATCTCCCCGCCCGGGAGGCGTAGCCTTTATTCCCGCTGTCCATACCTTGTGAAGCGGAAGAGGGCGGTTGCCGCCGTGTCGCCACAGTCCCCGAGTAACCCGAGCACCACGACCGAAGCAGCAGAGGGCGGGAAGACCCCTGCCTCAGGCTTCGGCGCCAATGAGTGGCTCGTCGACGAGATCTACCAGCAGTACCTCCAGGACCCGAATTCGGTCGACCGGGCCTGGTGGGACTTCTTCGCCGACTACAAGCCGGGGGGCACGACCGCTCCCGCCAAGGCCGAGGAGCCGGTGAAGACCCCGACGGACGGCGCCTCCGCACAGGCCGCCGCCGCCGTCACCGAGGCCCCGCAGGTCTCCGACGCCGCCGCCACGGGGGCGGCGGGCGCCGCGCCGACCTCTTCGCCCGTGTCAGCTCCTGCCCCTGCTCCTGCCACTCCCTCTGGTGCCCCTGCTGTGACTGTCACCTCCCAGGCCTCGGCCGCCGCTCCGGCCGCGCCTGCCCCTCAGGCCCAGGCTCCGGCCGCCGCCGCCCCCGTCGCCGCCCCGAAGGCCGCGCCTGCCACCGAGGCCCCTGCGGGCCCCGAGCTGGTGACGCTCCGCGGCCCGGCGGCCGCCGTGGCGAAGAACATGAACGCCTCCCTCGACGTGCCGACGGCCACCTCGGTCCGCGCCGTCCCGGTGAAGCTGCTGTTCGACAACCGCATCGTCATCAACAACCACCTGAAGCGCGCCCGGGGCGGGAAGATCTCCTTCACGCACCTGATCGGCTACGCGATGGTGCAGGCCATCAAGGCCATGCCGTCGATGAACTACTCCTTCGCGGAGAAGGACGGCAAGCCGACCCTGGTCAAGCCGGAGCACGTGAACTTCGGCCTCGCGATCGACCTGGTCAAGCCGAACGGTGACCGCCAGCTCGTCGTCGCCGGCATCAAGAAGGCCGAGACCCTCAACTTCTTCGAGTTCTGGCAGGCCTACGAGGACATCGTCCGCCGCGCCCGCGTCGGCAAGCTGACGATGGACGACTTCACCGGCGTCACGGTCTCCCTGACCAACCCGGGCGGCCTGGGCACCGTCCACTCCGTGCCCCGCCTGATGCCCGGCCAGTCGGTCATCATGGGCGTCGGCTCCATGGACTACCCGGCCGAGTTCCAGGGCACCTCGCAGGACACCCTGAACAAGCTGGGCGTCTCCAAGGTCATGACCCTGACCTCGACCTACGACCACCGGGTCATCCAGGGCGCCGCCTCCGGCGAGTTCCTGCGCATCGTCGCGAACCTCCTCCTCGGCGAGGACGGCTTCTACGACCGCGTCTTCGAGTCGCTGCGGATCCCGTACGAGCCGGTCCGCTGGATGCGCGACATCGACGCCAGCCACGACGACGACGTCACCAAGGCCGCCCGCGTCTTCGAGCTGATCCACTCCTACCGGGTCCGCGGCCACGTCATGGCCGACACCGACCCGCTGGAGTACAAGCAGCGCAAGCACCCCGACCTCGACATCACCGAGCACGGCCTCACCCTGTGGGACCTGGAGCGCGAGTTCGCGGTCGGCGGCTTCGCCGGCAAGTCGATGATGAAGCTCCGCGACATCCTCGGCGTGCTGCGCGACTCGTACTGCCGCACCACCGGCGTCGAGTTCATGCACATCCAGGACCCGAAGCAGCGCCGCTGGATCCAGGACCGCATCGAGCGCCCGCACTCCAAGCCGGAGCGCGAGGAGCAGCTGCGCATCCTGCGCCGCCTGAACGCGGCCGAGGCCTTCGAGACCTTCCTGCAGACGAAGTACGTCGGCCAGAAGCGCTTCTCCCTGGAGGGCGGCGAGTCGGTCATCCCGCTGCTCGACGCGGTCATCGACTCCGCGGCCGAGGCCCGCCTCGAAGAGGTCGTCATCGGCATGGCCCACCGCGGCCGCCTGAACGTCCTCGCGAACATCGTCGGCAAGTCGTACGCGCAGATCTTCCGCGAGTTCGAGGGCAACCTCGACCCGAAGTCGATGCACGGCTCCGGCGACGTGAAGTACCACCTGGGCGCCGAGGGGACCTTCACGGGCCTCGACGGCGAGCAGATCAAGGTCTCGCTCGTCGCGAACCCCTCCCACCTGGAGGCCGTCGACCCGGTCCTGGAGGGTGTCGCCCGCGCCAAGCAGGACATCATCAACAAGGGCGGCACGGACTTCACCGTCCTGCCCGTCGCCCTGCACGGTGACGCGGCCTTCGCCGGCCAGGGTGTCGTCGCCGAGACCCTGAACATGTCGCAGCTGCGCGGCTACCGCACCGGCGGCACCGTCCACGTCGTCATCAACAACCAGGTCGGCTTCACCGCCGCCCCGGAGTCCTCGCGTTCCTCCATGTACGCGACCGACGTGGCCCGCATGATCGAGGCGCCGATCTTCCACGTGAACGGCGACGACCCGGAGGCCGTGGTCCGCGTCGCGCGGCTCGCCTTCGAGTTCCGCCAGGCGTTCAACAAGGACGTGGTCATCGACCTCATCTGCTACCGCCGCCGCGGTCACAACGAGTCGGACAACCCGGCCTTCACGCAGCCGCTGATGTACGACCTGATCGACAAGAAGCGCTCGGTGCGCAAGCTGTACACCGAGTCCCTCATCGGTCGCGGCGACATCACCCTGGAAGAGGCCGAGCAGGCCCTTCAGGACTTCCAGGGCCAGCTGGAGAAGGTCTTCGCGGAGGTCCGCGAGGCCGCCACGCAGCCGGTTGCCGGCACGCCCGCCCCGGTGGAGCAGGCCGAGTTCCCGGTCACCGTGAACACCGCCGTCTCCTTCGAGGTGGTCAAGCGGATCGCCGAGTCCCAGGTCAGCATCCCCGAGGCCCACACGGTCCACCCGCGTCTGCTGCCGCAGCTGCAGCGCCGCGCGGCGATGATCGACGACGGCACCATCGACTGGGGCATGGGCGAGACCCTCGCCTTCGGCTCGCTGCTGATGGAGGGCACCCCGGTCCGGCTGTCCGGCCAGGACTCCCGCCGCGGCACCTTCGGCCAGCGCCACGCGGTGCTGATCGACCGCGAGACCGGCGGCGACTACACCCCGCTGCAGCACCTGACGGAAGACCAGGCCCGCTACAACGTCTACGACTCGCTGCTCTCCGAGTACGCGGCGATGGGCTTCGAGTACGGCTACTCGCTGGCCCGCCCGGACGCGCTCGTGCTGTGGGAGGCCCAGTTCGGCGACTTCGTCAACGGCGCCCAGACCGTCGTCGACGAGTTCATCTCCTCGGCCGAGCAGAAGTGGGGCCAGACCTCCGGCGTCGTCCTGCTCCTGCCGCACGGCTACGAGGGCCAGGGCCCGGACCACAGCTCGGCCCGCCCGGAGCGGTTCCTCCAGCTGTGCGCCCAGAACAACATGACGGTCGCCATGCCGACGCTGCCGTCGAACTACTTCCACCTGCTGCGCTGGCAGGTCCACAACCCGCACCACAAGCCGCTGGTCGTCTTCACCCCGAAGTCGATGCTGCGTCTGAAGGCCGCGGCGTCGAAGGCGGAGGAGTTCACGAGCGGCTCGTTCCGCCCGGTCATCGGCGACTCGACGGTCGACGCGAACGCGGTCCGCAAGGTCGTGTTCTGCGCGGGCAAGGTCTACTACGACCTGGAGGCCGAGCGGGAGAAGCGC
This sequence comes from Streptomyces sp. NPDC127106, assembly GCF_042677605.1. Taxonomy (NCBI): domain Bacteria; kingdom Bacillati; phylum Actinomycetota; class Actinomycetes; order Kitasatosporales; family Streptomycetaceae; genus Streptomyces; species Streptomyces sp. NPDC127106. The sequence goes on from NZ_JBHXTC010000007.1 coordinate 12,086, forward strand.
GGCATCACCGACACCGCCATCATCCGCATCGAGCGCCTGTACCCGCTGCCGGGTGCGGAGCTCCAGGCCGAGATCGCCAAGTACCCGAACGCGGCGAAGTACATCTGGGCCCAGGAGGAGCCGGCGAACCAGGGTGCCTGGCCGTTCATCGCGCTCAACCTGATCGACCACCTCGACCTGGCGGTCGGCGCGGACATCCCGGCCGGCGAGCGCCTGCGCCGCGTCTCGCGTCCGCACGGCTCGTCCCCGGCCGTGGGTTCCGCCAAGCGGCACCAGGCCGAGCAGCAGCAGCTGCTCAACGAGGTCTTCGAGGCCTAGTCTCCGCTGCGGTCTGACGCAGGAAGGCCCGGCCCCCGTCACGGGGGCCGGGCCTTCGGCGTGTGCCGCCGGGCTTCCGGGAGCGGAATCGCAGCGTGGGGGCCCGCCCGGTTCTCGTACAGCTGCCCTGCAGGTGCAGCTGTGGGGGGCGAGCGGGCCGACTACTGCCAACCGAAGTCGTTCTTGGGGGCGGCGGTCACGGTCTGCCAACCGAAGTCGTTCTTCGGGGCGGCCGTCACGGACTGCCAACCGAAGTCGTTCTTCGGGGCGGCCGTCACGGACTGCCAGCCGAAGTCGTTGGTGCCGAGGTCGACGGCCTGGGCGGTGGAGGAGGCGAGGAACACGGATCCGGCGGCGAGGACGGTGACCGCGGCGGCCTTGGCGATACGGACGGCGTTCATGGCAGGTGACCTTTCGGCAGACGGGGAAGGTGTGGGACGGATCCGGCCCCGCATCCCGCGGTGACGTGGCGCCGGTGTTGCCTGCCGGGCGGTGTTCCCTGCTGGCGAGAACTACTTTCGTCGCAGGCCAGAGGCGGTGGAAGAGCTTTCCGGTGGACCCAAAGGGCCATGTCCCAATGGGGCCAGCAGGGGCACTTCCGCCCTCACCAGCGCCCAGCCGGACATGCCGGTGTGCTCGCGCAGCAGGCGCCGGCAGACCCCGGCCGCCCGCCCCTCGGCCTCGCGCAGGGACGGCGCCATCAGGAACAGCCCCAGCACGGGGTGGGGTTCGGCGTACGGGTGCGCGCTGACGTGTTCGACGCCTTCACCGGCCTGCGCGAGGGCGAGTGCGCGGCGGGCCGCGTCGGCCGGGAGGGTGCTGCCGAGGGGTGCCTGGAACTGGGCGTGAATCAGGTACATGGTTCCGAGACTGGCAATCAGGGACCCCTCGCAACCAGTGCTGTGCCGTGGCCCCTTGGGGCTCTGGACGGAAGAGGCCAACCGTCCCCTCGGCGCTCCACGCCTCGCCGTGATCATGCGATGATCAAGAGTGAGGATCACGCATTGGGGGGATGCGCATGTTGACCCTTCTGGGTCTCGACAGAACGACGGAAGCCGTCTACCGGGCGATGCTGGCCCACCCCGGTGACGGCGTGGCGGGCCTGCGCGCCCGCCTGGACCTGACCGAGGAAGCCGTTCGCTCCGGCCTCGACCAGCTGAGCGAACTGGCCCTGGTCCGGCCCTCGTACGACGAGCCGGGCAGCCTGCGGGCGGTCAGCCCGGACGTGGGCATGGAGATGCTGCTCGCCCGGCAGCAGGCCGAACTCGCCGCCCAGCAGCAGCGGATCGAGGCCTCCCGGGCCGCCGCGGCCCAGCTCATCTCCGAGTACGCGGACCTGCGTCCGGCGGCCTCCGAGCCCGGCGTCGAGCACCTCGTCGGGCTGGACCGGATCCGCGAGCGCCTCACGCTGCTGCACCGCGGCGTCGAGCGCGAGGTCATGGTCTTCGCCCCGGACGGCGAACAGTCACCGGAGAACCTGGAGGCCTCCCGGCCGCTGGACGAGGCCCTGCTCAAGCGGGGGATCCAGATGCGCACGGTCTACCTGGACAGCGTGCGCAACAGTGCGCACACCGTCGCCTACGCGGAATGGCTGGGCGGGCTCGGCCGGCAGGCCCGGACCGCGCCGACCCTGCCGATCAGGATGATCATCACGGACCGGAGCACCGCCGTCATCCCGGTCAACAGCGAGGACACCTCGGCGGGGGCGGTGGTGCTCACCGGGCACGGCACCCTGACCGCTCTCTGCGCGCTGTTCGAGAGCGTGTGGGAGTCGGCGCAGCCGTTCGGCGAGAAGGCGCGCCGGGACGACGGCAGCGGCCTGACGGACACCGAGTCGACCGCCCTGAAGTTGCTGGCGGACGGGTTCACCGACGAGGCCATCGCCAAGCGGCTCGGGGTCTCGCACCGGACGGCCCGCCGCGTCGCGACGGGTCTGATGGAGCGCCTGGGTGCGCGCAGCCGCTTCGAAGCGGGCGTACGCGCGGTCCGGCAGGGCTGGCTGCACTAGCCGGCGGTCCGCCGCGGCGACCGGCCGTGGCGGACCGGCCGCGGCGGGGTCCTACGGCTGGGTCAGGGCCCTACGGCTGGGGCTCGAAGTCCCAGTACGGGCGCATCTGCTGGCGGGCCGAGACGGTGTGGACGTGCTGCGGGCCCAGGGTGCGGGTCAGCGCCTTCAGGCCCGCCTCCTCGTGCTTGGCCGCCTCCGCGTCCTCCCGTACCGAGCGCAGGTCCGCCGCCAGGGCGATCTGCGCACTCAGCGCCATCGGGTGGTCCGGGCCCAGCACCTGCTCGCAGGTGCGCAGCGTCTCGCGGCCGAGGTCCAGGGCGTCCTGGAGGTGCCCGGTGATGTTGCGGTGCCCGGTGGCGTTCAGGGCGCAGCCGAGCGCCCACGGGTGCCGCTCGCCGACCGCGCCCCGCATGCCGACCAGGGCCTGCTCGGCGAGGTTCAGCGCCTCCAGGCGCTCGCCCTGGGCGCGCAGCACCAGGGCGAGGTTGCCGACGGTGCCGATGCTGTACGGGTGGGCGAGGCCCAGCTGCGTCTGGTAGCCGCGCACGACCTCCTCGGAGATCCGCCGGGCCTCGCCGATGTCCCCGTACTCGCGCAGGTAGGTGGCGTAGTCGGAGGCGACCATCAGCGTCCAGGGGAACTCCGCGCCGAAGACCCGCGTGGAACGCTCCAACACGCTGCGCAGCCGGGCCCCGGCGCCGGGGATGTCCCCGGAGCGGCGCAGGCACATGCCCAGGTTGTGCTCGGCGCGCAGGGTCTGCGGGTGGTTGGTGCCGAGCACCTGCACGTTGAGCTTGAGGCCCTGTTCCTGCCGGGCGAGGGCCTCGCGGTAGCGGCCCATCAGGCGCAGCCCCATGGCGCAGCCGATCCCGGAGGAGAGGGTGGCGATGTGGCGGACGCGCAGGACGCGTTCGCGGCGGCGCAGGGTGTCGAGGTCGGTCTCGTACGCCTCCTGGTAGCGGCCCAGCAGCCGGAGTACGACGGCGACGTTGTTCTCGGCGTTGAGGGTGGTGGAGTCGTCCTCGCCGAGGAGCTCGCGGTAGCGGGCGAAGGCGTGTTCCAGCAGTTCCTTGGCCTGCTCGAACTTGGCGGTGCCGAGCAGGACGCCCGCGTAGGTGCTGGTGGCGCGCAGGGTCTCCAGGTCGCGGTCGCCGCGTTCGGCGAGGAGCCGGTCGGCGACGGCCTTGGCGAGGGCCTCGGCCTGCTTGAAGTGCCCGAGCATGCGCAGGGCGCCGCCGTAGTGGTAGCTGAGTTCGCGCACCTGGTCGTGGTCGTCGCCGAGCATCGCCCGCCAGACGGTGTCGGTCTGCTCGGCCAGGCGGAGGCAGGTGCGGTACTCGCCGGCCAGGATCAGGTAGCGCAGGCAGTTCAGCAGGAAGTGCTGGATCCGCGGGTTGCTGCTGGTCAGCACGCCGGCGGTCTCCAGGTGCGGGATCAGCTCGGCGAAGCGGGGCCACAGCCGGGAGTCGGAGGGCCGGCCCGGGTCGGCGGCGGCGAGGACCTGGCGGACGGCCCGGGCGAGCGGTCCGGCCTCCTCCTCGGAGAGGTTCTCGCGGACGATGCCGTGCACCATGCGGTGGAGCTGTACGGTCTCCAGCCCGCCGCCGCCCTCCTCCACGGCCAGGTCGGAGTACTCCAGGCGGACGACGGAGAACTGCACCAGCTTGTTGAGGGCGGCGTTCCACCGGATCTGGTCGTTGATCAGCCCGGCGAGCTGCTCGGGCACGTCGTCGACGGGGAACTCGCGCAGCAGCCGCAGCGGCACGGGGCCGGGCGCGAAGAACACGAACAGCCGGAGCAGGGCGAGGGCGTCGGGGAAGTTCTCCCGGACGTTGTTGAGCAGTATCGCGAGCGCGGTGGGGAAGGGCAGCGGGTAGTCGTCCGAGACGGTGACGGCCTGGTGGGAGTCGAGGCGGCGACGCAGCAGCGCGAGGTAGTCGTCGACGGTCAGCGGGGAGTCGGCGAGCCAGCCGGCGGTCTGGTCGAGGGCGAGCGGGTAGTCCTCCAGGGCCTCGGCGAGCTGGTCGGCCTCCTCGCCGGTGAGCCGGCGGGCCCGGCGGCGGATGAAGGTGACCGATTCGGGCCGGGCGTAGAGCGGGACCTCGACGAGGCTGGTGTGCCGGGAGGCCCACTCGCGGTTGCGGGAGGTGATGATGACGTCGCCGGCGCCGGAGGGCAGCAGGTCGGTGAGGTCGTCGGGGTTGTCGCAGCCGTCGAAGACGATCAGCCAGCGGCTGTACGGGGAGCCGCGCCGCAGCGCCTCCAGGACGGCCCGGATCTGCTCGCCGTAGCTGCCGGCGCCGCGCGGCAGGTCCATCTCGGGGGCCAGGTCGGCGAGCCGTTCGCGCAGGGTGGGCCGGTCCTCGGCGGGGACCCACCACACGACGTCGTACTCGGAGGCGAAGCGGTAGGCGTACTCGGTGGCCACCTGGGTCTTGCCGACGCCGGACAGGCCCAGCAGGGTGACGGTGGAGGCGCCGGGGGGCGCCTCGCTGAGGGCGGCGCGCAGTGTGCCGATGACGTCGTTGCGGCCGGTGAAGCGGGGGTTGCGGCGCGGGACGCGGCCCCAGATCTCCGGGGGGTCGTTGGGGAAGCGGGGGCCGCGGCGGCCGGTCTCGGTGCCGACCCGGTCGGTGGGCAGTTCCAGGCGGCGCAGCACGCGGTACTCGGCCTCGTACGCGTCCAGGCCCCACAGGTCGGTCTTCTCCAGGACGGCGACGGCGCTGGGGAGCGGGGCGTCGGTGAGGCTGACGGCGGCGAACCGGTCGGGGTGGCTGTCGGTGACCGCGCGCAGGGCGGTGTTCCACTCCTCGTCGGTGTGGGTGCCGACGGAGAAGTACCGTTCGCTGAGGACGAGGAGGACCCGGCTGCCGCTGCGGGCCAGGTCGTCGAGGGCCTGGACGAGGCCGCCCTCGTACTTGGGGTCCCAGCGCTGGAGGGCGACGCGGTGGCCGTGCTCCTCCAGCCGGTGGGCGATCCACACGGCCCAGGGCCGGTTGAAGCCGGCGAAGCTGATGAGGAAGCGCTGCGGCCGCGCGGGGGCCGGGTCGCGGTCCTGCCGAATACCGGTGGTCATGCGGCCGTCTCCCTGGGATCCGGACGGTGGACGGGGTGAATCCGGGCGGTGGGCGGGCTTGCATCCGGGCGGTGGGCCGGGTGGAAAAGGTACCGCAGCCGACGGCCCGTCAGCCCTGTTCGTGCGGGGCGAGTTCGGGGTGTTCCGCGTACCAGGCGCGGCGGGCCCGGTCGACGGCGCGGCGGGCGACGGCGCACTGGTCGCCGGGCGGCGGCAGCTCGTCCATGGCCCGTTCGGCCGCGGCCATCGCAGCGGTGAACTCCCGTCCCGTCGGGGTCAGTTGCGGGTGCGAGCGGAGTACGGGCAGGACGGCCGCCACCTGGGCGCGGATCCGGGCGTGCTGGGCCCAGGCTCCGCGGGCGCCGTAGAGGGCGGCGCGCTGCCAGTAGCCGGCGAGGGCCAGGTGGGCGTACGCGCCGTGCAGGAGCCCCTCCAGCGGGCGGGGGTCGGTGCGCCAGGGGGCCCAGTGGCGGGGGGTGGCGTCGGCGGTGTGCAGGGTGAGGACGTCGGCGAGGGCGGTCAGTTTGCCGTGCTGGACCTCGTGGACGAGGGTGGCGGCCAGGGCGGGCGGGGCCTGGGGGCGGGCGAGGACGGATCCGGCGGCCGCGGGCAGGGTGGCACCGCTGGAGCGGGAGCCGCCGGACAGTGGGACCACGGAGCGCAGCAGCAGGGCCGTCTCTTCGGCGCGGGCGGTGTCGTACCGCTCCAGGAGGGTGAGGGCGCCGGTCCACTGGGTGTCCCAGCGCTTGTGGCCCTTGGGGGTGAGGCGGCGGGCCGCGCGCACGGGCGCGGGGCGGGCGTGGCCGGGGGCCCGGTAGGGGTCGAGGTCGTCGAGGGAGGTACGGCCGCCGGGCAGGCTGTGCAGGGGCAGGGCGGCCGGGTCGTCGGGATCCCAGGAGCGTTCGGTGAGGGCGAGCGGGCCGGGCCGGGCCGGGCGCAGCAGGCCGAGGGTGGGGAGGGCGAGGCGGCCGCCGACGGGCCGCAGGGTGGCCTTGAAGGCGATGCCGGCACGCAGGGCGGCGGCGACGGCGAGGGCGCCGAAGTGGCCGAGGTCGGCGGCGGGCCCGTGCGGGGCGTGCAGCCGGCGCAGGGTCTCCTCGGCCCAGACGCCGGTGGCCGGGTAGTGCAGGACGTCGTGGACGGCGTCGGGGTCGTGCCGCTCGGCCTCCTCCAGCAGGGCCCAGTGCTCGGCGGCTTCGCCGGATCGCCCGCCGGGGGCGGAGTCGAGCACGGCGCGCAGCAGGACGAGCCGTTTGGAGCGGCGGATGTCGCGGACGAGGCGGCCGCCCTCGGCGGAGGGTTCGGTGGAGGCGAGGACGCGCAGGACGGGCGGGGGGACGGTGAAGGCGGCGGGGGAGTCGGTCATGAGGCGGCCGCCCGGGGGACGGCGGCGCGGTCGGCGGCGCGGTGGAGGGCGGCGGCGACGTGCCGGATGACGGCCTGGAGGTCCTCGCAGTACACGGAGGGCTGCCGGAAGCCCTCGCCGGCGCGGTAGCGGTGCGGGTAGTGGCCGCCGCCGCAGACGGCGACCAGCTCGCAGGCCCGGCAGGTGTCGGCGAGGGCCGCCGCCCCGAGCTGGCGGGCGGCCAGCCCCGGGTGGTCGAGGAACTCGTCGAAGCTGTGGGTCCGCAGCGCCATCCCGGTGGCGGCCGCCCCCTCGTACGCGGATTTGAGTGAGTCGGCCTGTTCCAGGGTGCCGTCGGTCTCGATCACGGCGGTGGCCGCGGGGGCGAGGCCGAGGGTCTCGGTGGCGGCGGGCAGGCCCAGCAGGAGGGCGATGACCTCCTCGAACATCCGGATCCGGGTCCGCAGCGCCCCGTCGTGCCACCAGCGCTCGAACACGGCGATGAGCCAGTCGGCGTACGGGGTGCTGCCCGGGCGCCGGCCGGGCGGCGGGGTGCTCCAGTTGGCCAGCGGCAGCAGCAGGCCGATGCTCGGCGGGGCGAAGGCGAGCAGGGATTCGTACGTCCTCACCGGATCCTGGGCGGGGTCGATCACGCACAGGACGCCCGCGTAGCTCTCGGGGTGCCGGGCGAGCAGCCGCAGCCCGCGGGCGGCCGCGGCGAACCCGGGCCGCCCGGCGTGGTCCACGCGGCGGGCGTTGTGCTCGGGCAGGCCCCCGTCGAGGCTGACCCCGACGCGGATCCCGGCGGCGGCGAGGGCGGCGAGCCGGCCGCGGGTGAGGAGGGTGCCGTTGGTCTGGACGGTGGCGGTGACCCTGGTCCGGGGGGACGCCGCGCGCAGGGCGGCCCGTACGGCCTCGACGGGTGCGGCCAGCTCGGCGGGGGCGGTGAGCAGCGGTTCGCCGCCGTGCAGGACGAGGTCGACGCGGGTCAGGCCGTGCGCGGCGGCGTGCTCGGCGATGCGCTCGGCGGCGCGGGCGGTGGTCTCGGGGGACATGGCGGCGGGCCGGTCGCGCCAGGTCTGGTCCGCCATCTCGTACACGTAGCAGTAGGTGCAGGCGAGGTTGCAGCGACTGCGGGTCTTGAGCACGAACTGCCTTACCGGGTGCGGGTGGTGGCCGGCCGCGCGGAGCGCGGGGACGTCGATCCGGGCGTAGGGCCAGGGGGCGTGGGCCCGGTGCGCGGGCAGCGCGGACCCGCTCCTGTCCGTGTGCCCCATCGCGTGCACCTCCTGCCCCGGCCGCCTGCCCCGGCGGACGGTCCATCCCTGCCCGGGGTTCGGCACCGGCTAACGGCGGAAACGGGTCAACTGTGGGTGCGCTGCGTGGCCTTGGGGATGCGGTGCGTGAGCGGCCGCTCAGCTGACGCCCGAGTCGAAGGCGTTGAGGATCTCGGCGGGGTGGGTCACCCGTTCCACCATGGCCTCGATCACTCGGGCCAGCACGGGGTGGTCGATCCCGCGCAGTGCGGCCAGGTCGTATCCGGACAGGTCGGGGAGGCGGGCCGTGCAGGCGGCCGGCGCCGCGCCGGGGTCGGCGCCCGCAATCCGTGCCGCGCCGCCGTGGCCGGTCTCCGCATCCGCGTCCGTGTCCGCGGCCGTACCCGTTTCCGTGCCCGTGTCCGTGCCCGCGTCCGCCTCCGCGCCCCTCTCCCTGACCGTCTCCCTGCCCGCCCCCGGGGCCGTTTCCCCTTCCGTCCCCCGCGCCGTCGCTTCCGTGTGCGGTGTCTGATGCCGGATCACCATGGGCTGCCCGTCCCCCTGTTGAGTCGCCGTACCGAATCGCGTGTGGTGTCGCGGTGTCCGATGGCCCGCCCGTGGAACGTGTTCCCGCACGCAGGCCCTTCACGCCCCGTGCGCCGGCCTCACAGCCCGGCCTCCAGGGTGCGGACCCGGGAGGCCAGCGCCTCCCTGCGGTCCGTGGCCGCCTCCCCGAGTCCCCGCCACAGCTCCAGGGCGGACCGGTAGGCGTCGAGCGCCGCCCGGGGCCGGGCCAGCCGCTCCAGCACCCCGCCGCGCAGCTCCTGGACCCTGGCGGCGATTTCGACGGCGACCTCCCGGCGGTCCGCGCGGTCCGCCTCCAGGGCCGCCCGCCAAGCCCGCCGGTAGGAGTCCGCGGCCCGGTCGAGCCGGTCCAGGGCCCGGGTGTGGGCGTGGATCTCCTGCTGGACGTCCCCGTGCTCCCGCCAGGCGCGGGCCTGCTCCAGCGGGCTGCGGCTGTGCCGGACGGCCAGCTCCAGCAGGTACTCCGCCTCCCGCAGGTCCACGACGTCGCCCTCGTAGCCGTGCCGCAGCCGGAGCCCCTCCGCGAGGCGTACGAGCCGGTGCGCCGAGCGGGCGTCGGACTGCGGGACCGCGGCCCGGCTGTCGCGCAGCACCCGTACGGCCGCCGAGGTGAACCGTCGCCCGCCGGCGGAGCGGGACCGCTCCAGGAGGACGTCGCCCCACTCGGGCAGCAGCTCCGCGTAGGCCTCCCCGTCGCGGGGGATCAGCCGGCGGGCCCTGCCGTACGCGTCGGCCGCGTCCTCCAGCGCGGTCGGGTCCCCGTCCCGCGCGGACCGGGCCCGGTGCACGCGGGCCAGGCACACCAGCGCGGCGAGCCGGAGCTCGGGGTCCCCGCCGGCCTCGGCGAGGGCCCGGGCCAGCTGGCCGGACGCCTCCTCCAGCCGGGCGGGCAGATAGCGCAGGGCCGTGGCCAGGTCCACCCGGAGCCGCGCCTCCTGTGCCCGGGCCCGCGCCTGCACCGGCCCGTCGGCCCGTGCGGGGGCGGTGGTCCCCGGCCCGGCTCCGGCCCTGCCGGGACCGGGTTCCGGTGCCGCGGGGCCCACCGAAGTGCCGGTGCCGGTGCCGGTGCCGGTGTCCGTGTCCGCACCGGGCCCCGGTCCCGCCCCCGGCAGGGGACCCGCTCCGGCGCCCGCTCCGGCGCCCGGGCCGGCGTCCCCGGCCGCCGTCTCCGGCAGGCCCGACGCCAGGTGTCCGGCGGCCTGTTCGGCCAGGGCGGTGCGCTCCACCGGATCGGGGGTGCGGGGCAGCAGGGCCAGCAGCACCCGCCCGAGGGCCGGCCGCAGGACCCCCTCGGCCCCGGCCCGCGCCCCGGCCCCCTGCCCGGCCAGCGCCTCCAGCACCGCCCGCGCCTGGAGCAGCGGGATCGGGTCGTCGCGCAGCTCGCCCAGCCCGACCAGGGCCTGGGCCTGCCGCACGACGCAGTCCAGCCGCAGCCGCGCATCGCCGTCGGGGGCGGCGGCCGCGGCGGCGAGCTCCCGCTCGGCGGCGGCCAGCAGCTGCGCGTCCGGCCGTTCGGCCGGCGGGGCCAGGGCCCGCTCGTACAGCACCCGGCCGCGCAGTGCCCGGGCCGGCGCGGTGTCGAGCCCGCTCACCGCCTGCTCGGCCTCGGTCAGCAGCTCCGGGTCCCGCTGCCGGGCCCACAGCCGCAGCAGCGCCCCGGCCAGCTCGCACTCCGCCTCGCCCGCGGGGTCGTCGGGGCCCGCGGGGGCGGTCACCGCGCGGCGCAGCACCGCGACGGCCTCGTACAGCCCGCGCTCGGCGCCGTCACCGCCCTGGCGGTCCTGGGCGGCGATCCGGTCGCGGGCCGTGCGCACGGCCCAGCCCCGCCCGGGCGGGGGCGCGGCGGGCTCCCGGTCGGCGGTGTCCCGTGCGGCCGGCCCGGGCAGGTAGCGCCGTACGACGCGGGCGGAGACCTCGGCGAAGGCCTGCGGGAGCGGCCCGGCGGGGACCCGCCCGTCGCCGTCCTCCTCGACCACCGGTTCCCCGGTGAGCTGGGAGACCGCGAGCGCGGGGAAGTTGCGCACCCCGCGCCCGAAGTGCGCGAGGACGTACTCGGAGCAGTGCTTGAGGACGAGGGCGGCCTCGTCCCGGCCGAGCGGCCCGAGCAGGACGTCCTGCACGCCGGGAGTGAACTCGTACCACTCCCCCGCCGCCGGGCCGCGCCGCAGCAGTCCGCTGAGCAGCACCTCCGCCAGGTCGGAGGGCTCGGAGTCGGGCAGCATGGTGCGCTGGACGAGCCGCATCACCGGCAGGGTCAGCGGGGCCGCCGCCAGGTAGACGGCGAGCTGGACGGCGCGCGGCGAGGCGGAGGAGTAGAAGCGGCGCACGAGTTCGCGGGGCGGCCGCACGGCGCGCGGCGGCGGGACGGGCGCGGCGGGGTGGTCGGCGAGGACCCGGCCCACCTCGGCCGGTACGGGCCCGGTGCCGAACCCGGCGACGAGGCGCGCCCAGGCGCCGAGGGCGGTGGCGTTCGGCGGGAGCACGGGAACGGTGAGGCCGCCGCGGAGCCGGCCGGGGCGGGCGGGCCGGTCGGGCCGGAACCTGAGCCTGCCGGCGCCGCCTTCGACCCGGGTGAGGGTGCCCCGCTCGGTCGGCAGCCAGCTGCGGTTCCACAGCCGCTGGGGCAGCGGCTGGACGACGACGCAGGGCGTGCATTCGGCCCACCGGTGCAGCATCCGCTGGGCCTCGCCCTCGCGCCACAGCGGCCCGGCGCAGTCGGAGACGACCATGGTGAGGGAGCGGCCGCTGGGGTCGCGGAGCTGGTCGCCGGAGCGCAGCCGGGTGCCGCGGGCGGGGGACTGCCCGAGGGCGGCGCGGCCGTCGGCGAGCCGGTGCAGGTAGTGGACCTGGACGTCCCGGAAGGCGCCGAGGCGTTCGCAGACACCGCGCAGGTCCTCGAACATGTCCTGCCACACGGCCATCGAGGGCGAGGCGTCCATGACCAACCGGACGGTCGCCTCGCGCCGGCTCTCGGGCCGCAGGACGGGGATGACCAGCCCGAGGGCCCGCGCGCTGGCCTCGGCGGTGGCCGGCTCGTCGAGGACGAGGCGGGTGGGCCGGCCGGGCGGGCGGTGCCGCTGGAGGGAGCGCAGGGCGCGCTGTATCTCCAGGATCCGCGGCAGGGCGGCCGCGCCGGGGACCCGTACGGGCACGCCGGCGCCGCTGGGGAACGCGGCGGCCTCCTCGGCGACGGTGCTGCGCAGACGGGCGGCGTAGAGCCGGACCGGGTCGTCGGGTCCGGGCCCGGCGGGCGGCGTCCCGTCCTCGGGCGGCGGCTCGTCCTGCCGCCCCGGCCGGCGTACGGGGCGGGTGGCGCCGGCGGGGGCGGAGGCGGGGCCGGGCGGGCCGATCCGGCCGGCGAGCCAGAGCGCGTCGGCGAGCTCCTCGGCGGAGGGGTCGAGTCCGGCCGTGCGCAGCAGGCCGGCGAGGTCGCGGATCTCGGGGGGCGCCGGGGCGGGTCGCCCGGTCGGGGCGGGGCGCCCGGCGGCGGCGGGAGGGGGCGGCATGGGGGTCACCTCGGGCGGTCGAGGCGCTGGATGAGCAGGTCGGCGAGGTCCTCCCGGGTGGGCGGGGAGGCGTAGTGGGTGAGGTAGATGGCGTTCAGGAGCTGGTCGGCGGCGACGAGTTCGGACTGGGAGCGGCTGAGGAACTCGCGGATCAGGTCGGCGCCGAGCCGGGCGGCGTCCTCGCCGAGATGGGCGCGGACCATGGTGGCGAGGCGTTTCTCGCCGGGCTGGCCGAGTTTGAGCTGGATGCAGCGGCGCAGCAGGGCGGCGGGGAAGTCCCGTTCGCCGTTGCTGGTGAGGATGATGAAGGGGAAGGCCCGGCAGCGGACCCGGCCGTCCCGGACGGTGACCTTGGCTCCGTCGTCGGTGAGGACCTGCACCTCGGGCTCGGCGTCGGCGACGCGCTCCAGTTCGGGCAGGGAGAACTCGCCTTCCTCCAGGACGTTGAGGAGGTCGTTGGGGAGGTCGATGTCGCTCTTGTCGAGTTCGTCGATGAGCAGGACGCGGGGCCGCCGGCCGGGCAGCAGGGCGGTGCCGAGCGGGCCGAGGCGGATGTAGGTGCCGATGCCGGGCGCGCCGGCGGGGCTGCCGCCGCTGGCGGCGATCTGAACGTCCTGGAGCCGGGCGATGGCGTCGTAGCGGTACAGGCCTTCCTGGAGCACGGTCCGGGAGACGACCGGCCAGCGCAGCACCCGGCCGAGTTTGAGTTCGTGGGCGACGGCGTGGGCGAGGGTGGACTTGCCGGTGCCGGGGTAGCCGGTCACGAGCAGCGGCCGGCGCAGGTACAGGGCCGCGTTGATGGCCTCCAGCTCCTCGGGCTCGGGCCGGTGGAGTTCGGCGGCCTGCCGGTGCGCGCCGAGCCGGCGGGCGACGTTCCCGTCGCCCGTGGCGGCGGGTAACGGGGGTTCGCCGACCGGCCCGCCGTCGAAGTCCCGCCACGGCGGCGGGTCGGGCAGGGTGTCGATGCCGTCGTGGGGCTCGCCGACCCCCCGGTAGATGAGCCATTCCTCGTTCACGTCCGTCCCCTCCCGTGTCCCCTCCCGCCCGTCACAGGTCCCCCTGCAGCGGCTCTTCCTCGGGCAGGGCGCGGGCCGGGTCCTCCCAGACGAGGGCCATCCCGTTCGCCCAGTAGGCGTCGGGGTCCGCCCCGTGGGCGCGGGCCCGCAGTGCCTGGAGCCGCACCGGCAGTGGTGCGCCCCGCCCCGCTTCGGTCAGCTCCTCGCGCAGCCCGCGGTGGAACGGCGCGCAGGACTCCCCCGGGTCGGCCGGTGGCCGCCGGGTGACCGCCACCCCGTACCCGGCGTCGCGGACCGCGTACAGGGATCCGCGGGTGGGTTCCGCGTCGGCGGCCCGGCAGTGCACCGGCACGGTGTTGTCCGCGAGTCCGTCCAGCCAGGCGGGGGACGGGCTGCGGGGCCGGCCGCGGGCGCAGTCGGCGCGCTCGTCCAGCAGCGGCCCGGCCTGGACGCGGGCCCAGCGGTCGGCCCTGCGGTGGGCTGCGTCGGCGTCGGCGTCGGCGGGGTGCGCCCCGTCCCCTCCGGCGGGGTAGCGCAGCACGACGGGCCGCTGGGCGCCGAGCGGGACCCGGCCGGTCAGGATCCAGGTGTCGACCGGCAGTCCGAACAGTTCGGGGGCCACGACGACTTCGAGGACGGCGGCCGCTTCGTGGGTGTCGCAGCGGCGGAAGGCCTCGGCGAGGGCGTCGCGCACCGCTTCCGGCAGTCCGGCCCGGCTGGCGCGGACGCCGGAGCCGACCGGGGTGACCCGTCCGGGGTGGGCCGGTCCGGCCAGGACGGAGACGCGCCAGTCGTAGACGTCCTCCCAGCCGTGGGCCCAGGCCTCCAGCAGGACGGAGGGCCCCTGGGGCAGGGTGCCGGCGGGCCGTCCGTGCTGCTGGAGGCCCGGTGCCCCGTGCGCGGCGACGCGGGCGCGGCGGCGGCGTTGCCGTTCGGCCAGGCCCTGGTCGCGGCGTTCGCCGAGTTCCCGGCGCAGGGGCCGCCACAGCCGTTCGGCGGTGGCCCGGACCCAGTCCCACAGCTCCTCGTCGGCGCCGGGGGCGGGCGGCTCGCGGAAGTCGGCGACGCTGACGTCGGTGGCGTAGCGCAGCATGGCGGCGGCCTCTCCGGCGCCGCCGGGCGGGTCGTGGAGCATGCCGAGGCCGTCGCGCCAGCTCAGCGGGGCGGGCAGGGCCGGGTCGGGTTCCTCGCCGCGGGCCGCTTCGACGAGGGCCCGGACGGCCTCGGAGGAGGAGGGCGGCGGCAGCTCGGCGAGCAGCCCGCACAGGGTGGTGCGCTCGGCGGGGGTCAGCCGGCCCGCCGCCGTGTACGGGGCGACGCCGGTGCCGGGGAGTCCGTCGGGGCCGGCGGTGGCCCTGGCTACGCCGAGGGCGCCGAGTTCGCCGTGCAGGTCGGTCCAGGTGCGGCGGGTGTCGAGGTCGCTGAGGTGCTGGTCGTAGTGGTACAGGTCGTGGGCCTGCATGACGCGGCGGTAGAGGCCGACCTGGCCGGTGGCGGCCAGGGGCAGGGTGCGCAGCTGGATGACGGAGACGGCGAGTCCGCCGCCACCGGTGTGCCGGCGGGCCTTGACGACGCCGACGACCTCGCCGAAGGCCAGGTCCACGACGGGGCCTCCCGACATGCCGGGTTCGATCTCGTCGTCGTCGCCGAGGCGCAGGGCGGCCCCGCCGGCCGCGGTCCCGCGCAGCCGGGTGGTGCGGCCGGTGATCTCGGGTGTGCCGAGGTCCTCGGTGCAGCCGAAGTAGGCGACCTCGTCGAGGCGCGGCCGGGCGCGGTCGGTGAGGCGTACGCAGGCGTGGGAGACGGGGGCGAGGACGCGGACGAGGGCCAGGTCGGGGAGGTCCCACAGGGCGCGGCGGGCGGGGCGGCGCTCTTCGAGCCGTTCGGGCAGGACGCATTCGACGCGGCCGGTGACGGTCCCGGTGGTGCGGGGGCCGGAGGAGAAGGTGATGCCGAGCTCACGTCCCACGAGACGCACCGCAGCACCCCCTTCGCCGACGACGTGCGCGCACGTCAGGATCCAGCCGGGCGCGATGAAGAAGCCGCTTCCCCAGGTGGGACCGGTCCCAGGGGGTGCATACCCGTCGGGGGCGGCGTGGACGCGTACGGTCGCGGCCTGGACGAGGGGTTCGAGGAGTTCGTATGCGCGTGCGGTGCCGCCGGTGCGCGCGTCTGGCATCCCCCGCCCCTCTCGCGATTGGAAAGGCACTCCAGGCTAGCGCCGGGGCCGCTGGGAGGGGAGGTCTCGCCGGTTATGCGGATTATCCTGGCGGGAAACATCCGCATGCACATCTTCATCACGGCACGGAGCCCGACTTGTACTTCACCGATCGAGGCATCGAGGAGCTGGAGAAGCGGCGCGGCGAGGAGGAGGTCACCTTCGAGTGGCTGGCCGAGCAGCTGCGCACCTT
>NZ_JBHXTC010000007.1:27616-36253 GCF_042677605.1 Streptomyces sp. NPDC127106
CGCGGGAGTCCGCGTGGGGCGGCGGGCGGGGGGGGGGGGGGTGGGGGGGGGGGGGGGGGGGGGGGGGGGGCGCCCGCGGCGGGCCGCCCCCCCCCCCCCCCCCCGCGTCAGGGGGGAGGCGCGCCTCAGGCGGCCTTGGTCTCCCAGAAGATGCGGTCGATCTCGGCGATGAGGTCGAGGGCCTTCTGGCCGGTCGCCGGGTCGTTGGACGCCTTGGCGGCCGAGAGGGCCTTCAGGGTGTCGTTGACCAGGGTGTGCAGCTGCGGGTACTTCTCGAAGTGCGGCGGCTTGAAGTAGTCGCTCCACAGCACGGAGACGTGGTGCTTGGCGAGCTCGGCGCGCTGCTCCTTGATGGTGATGGCGCGGGCGCGGAAGTCGGGGTCCTCGTTGGCCTGGTACTTCTCCTGGACGGCCTTGACCGACTCGGCCTCGATGCGGGCCTGGGCAGGGTCGTACACGCCGCACGGCAGGTCGCAGTGGGCGGAGACCTTCGCCTTGGGGGCGAAGAGGCGGGAAAGCATGGAGATTCTCCTCCTCGTGATCGTCTTCTCAGGAGGGGACCTTACTCCGTGGGAAAGCGGATTTCGCGAGCGGCCCCGTGGGCTTAGGACAAAAGTCCAGGGCGGGTCATGTCGTGGTGAGCGAACGTACGGCACGGTGCGGCAGCATGCGCGGTGAGGAACGAGCGGGCGAGGAGGTCGCGCATGGTGGGCAAGGCGGCGGGCAGGGGCGGCTCCCGGTTCGAGGTGCTGGAGGTGGCGGGGCCGTCGATGGCGCCGACCCTGCTGCACGGCGACCGGCTGGTGGTGCGGTACGGGGCGGCCGTCCGGCCGGGTGACGTGGTGGTGCTGCGCCACCCGTTCCAGCAGGACCTGCTGGTGGTGAAGCGGGCGGTGGAGCGGCGGCCGGGCGGCTGGTGGGTGCTCGGGGACAACCCGTTCAACGAGACCGGCGACAGCACCGACTACGGGGCGGTGCCCGAAGACCTGGTGCTGGCGACGGCGGTGCTGCGGTTCCGGCCGCGCCCGGAGGATCAGAGTTCGCTGAGGGCGCGGCTGTCCTGGGCGGTGTCGGCGCTGCGACCGCTGTGGACGGACGCCTCGGCCTCCAGCCGCTTGCGGGCGCGGTAGGCGGCGACGTTCGCCCGGGTGGCGCAGCGGTCGGAGCAGTAGCGCCGGGAGCGGTTGGTGGAGGTGTCCAGGTAGGCGTTGCGGCAGGGCGGCGCCTGGCACAGGCCGAGGCGGTCGGGACCGTGCTCGGTGAGGTGGAACGCCAGGCCGAAGGACGCGATGGCCGCGTAGCCGGCGGAGGCGTTCGAGGGGTGGTCGGCGAGGTGGATGTGCCACTTGGGGGTGCCGTCGTCGTCCAGGGTCTCGTGGCCGGAGACCTGGGGGCTGACCGGGAACTCCATGAGCAGGGAGTTGAGCAGGTCGACCGCGAGGACGTGGTCGCCGCTGTCGGCGGCCTCGAAGACGGCCCGCAGCCGGCCGCGGACGTTGCGGAAGCGGGTCACGTCGGTGTCGGTGACCCGGCGGGCCATCTGCGTGCTGGCGCCGAAGAGGCCGCGCACGGCGTCGACCGAGGTGAGCGCGTCCTTGTTGCGGGCCGGCTCCTCGGTGTTGACCAGGCGCACGGCGAAGTCCGAGTAATGGGCCAGTTCCACTTGTAGTCCTTACGGATGCGGATTAGGGTCTCGGTAACAGCTGCTACGTATTCGAGGGTATTACGGATGGAGGGGGTCGCGATGCCGCGTACGACGACCGACTGGCAGGCCTGGCAGGACAGCTGGGACCGTCAGCAGGAGGCGTACATGCCGGACCGCGAAGAGCGGTTCCGCGTGATGCTGGACGTGCTGGAGGGGTTCGTCGGCCCCACCCCCCGGGTGCTGGATCTGGCGTGCGGTACGGGAAGTATTACGGACCGCGTCCTCAAGCGGTTCCCGGGAGCCACCAGCACCGGCGTGGACCTGGACCCGGCACTGCTGACCATCGCGCGCGGACACTTCGCGGGCGACGAGCGGGTCCGTCTCGTCACCGCCGACCTCAAGGACCCGGACTGGACCGCGGCGCTCCCCCACGCCACGTACGACGCCGTACTGACGGCCACCGCGCTGCACTGGCTGCACAGCCCCCAGCTCGAAGTCCTCTACCGGCAGCTCGCCCCGCTGGTCCGGGAGGGCGGGGTCTTCATGAACGCCGACCACATGCCCGACGCCTCGACCCCGCGGATCAACGAGGCCGACCGCACGATGCGGCACGCCGCCCTGGACCGGGCCCGCGCTGCCGGCGCCCTCGACTGGGCCGAGTGGTGGGCGGTCGCGGCCGCCGACCCGGTGCTCGCCGAGCCCACCGAGCGCCGCTACGAGATCTACGGCGAGCACGCCGACGGGGACACCCCGGACGCGGCCTGGCACGCCCGCACCCTGCGCGAGGCAGGCTTCGCGGAGGCGCGTGCGGTCTGGTGCTCCCCCTCCGACTCGCTGGTCCTCGGTCTGAAGTAGGAGCCTTCGGAGGAAAGCGAGAACTTCACACAACGCGGGAGGGGCGGTACGGGGATCCGTACCGCCCCTCCCGGGGTGTCGGGCGGTGGCCCGGCCGACTCAGAGCACCTTGGACAGGAACGCCTTCGTCCGGTCGTGCTGCGGGTTGCCCAGCACGTCGCGCGGGTTGCCGGACTCGACCACGACGCCGCCGTCCATGAAGACGAGGTTGTCGCCGACCTCGCGGGCGAAGCCCATCTCGTGCGTGACCACGACCATGGTCATGCCCGACTCGGCCAGGTCCCGCATGACGTCGAGGACGTCGCCGACGAGCTCGGGGTCGAGCGCCGAGGTGGGCTCGTCGAAGAGCATCAGCTTCGGCTCCATGGCCAGCGCGCGGGCGATCGCCACGCGCTGCTGCTGGCCGCCGGAGAGCTGGGAGGGGTAGTTCCCGCCCTTGTCGCCGAGGCCGACCCGGTCGAGCAGCTTGATGGCGCGCTCACGGGCCACCGCCTTGGACTCGCGCTTGACCATCACCGGCGCTTCCATGACGTTCTCGATCGCCGTCATGTGCGGGAAGAGGTTGAAGCGCTGGAAGACCATGCCGATGTCCCGGCGCTGGGCCGCGACCTCGCTGTCCTTCAGCTCGTAGAGCTTGTCGCCCTTCTGGCGGTAGCCGACGAGCTCGCCGTCGACGTACAGCTTGCCGCCGTTGACCTTCTCCAGGTGGTTGATGCACCGGAGGAAGGTCGACTTGCCCGAACCCGAGGGGCCGATCAGGCAGAACACCTCACGCGGGGCGACCTCCAGGTCGATGCCCTTGAGGATGTGCGCAGCGCCGTAGGACTTGTGGACGCCCTCGGCCTTCACCATGGCAGTCGTCATCAGGCCACCGCCTTGCGGTTCGAGAAGCGGGAGAGGTTCGCCTTGAGCTTCTGCCACGGCGTGGGGGGCAGGGTGCGCAGCGCACCGCGGGCGTAGTGCCGCTCCAGGTAGTACTGGCCGACCGAGAAGACGCTGGTCAGCGCCAGGTACCAGATGGACGCGACGAAGAACATCTCCATCACCGCGAACGAGGTGGACGCGATGTCCTGGGCCGCCCGCAGCAGGTCGAAGTACTGCACGGCCACGACCAGCGACGAGGTCTTGAGCATGTTGATGAACTCGTTGCCCGTCGGCGGGACGATCACGCGCATGGCCTGCGGGAGGACCACGCGGCGCATGGTCTGCGTCTGGGTCATGCCCAGGGCGTGCGAGGCCTCGGTCTGGCCCTCGTCGACGGACTGGATGCCGGCGCGGACGATCTCCGCCATGTACGCGCCCTCGTTCAGGCCGAGGCCCAGCAGGGCGGCCAGGAACGGCGTCATGACCTGGGTCATCTCGTCCTTGTAGAACCCGAGGTTCAGGATCGGGAAGATCAGGGCGAGGTTGAACCAGATGAGGAGCTGGACGTACACCGGGGTACCGCGGAAGAACCAGATGTAGAACCAGGCGATCGTGCTGGTCACGGGGTTCTTCGAGAGCCGCATCACGGCGAAGACGACACCGAGGACCAGGCCCAGCGCCATCGAGGCGATGCTGATCAAGACGGTGTTGCCCAGGCCCTGGAGGACCGTGGGGTCGAACATCTTCTCGGGCACGGTGGCCCAACGCACGTTGCCCTGGGAGAAGGCGTAGACGAGCGCTGCGGCGAGCGCGAGGACGACCACGGCACTGATCCACCGGCCGTAGTGGCGCACGGGGATGGCGCGGATCGCCTCGTGGGGGACGGCCCCGGCCGGCGGGTTGTCCGCCGGGCCGGAGGCCTTGTCGAGCTTGTCAGTCACAGTGACTGCCCTTCGATGGTGCAAGGAGAACGAAGTACGAGGGGAGTACTCCGGGGGGTCACTGGCCGGCGTTGACCTTGGCCTCGGTCACGGCACCGGAGCCCGCGTTCCACTTGTCCAGGGCGGCCTTGTAGGTGCCGTCCTTGATGATCGCGTCCAGCGCTTCCTTCAGCGCGTCGCGGAGCTCGGTGTTCTTCTTGTCCACCGCGATGCCGAAGAGGCCGGCGTCGGTCGGGTCGGCGATCGCCTCGAAGTCGTTGCCGCCGCCCGCGGTCTTCGCGATGTACGCGGCGACCGGGGAGTCGTTCAGGTCGGCGGCGGCGCCGCCGGCCTTCACGCGGGTCTGGGCCTCGGCGTCGGTCGGGAAGGACTCGATGGAGAGCTCGCCCTTGCCGTCCGCCTTGCACTTCTCGGCCAGGTCCTTGGCGGCCTGCTCGTAGGTGGTGCCGCGCTGGACGGCGACCTTCTTGCCGCACAGGTCGGCGAGGGTCTTGAGGCCCTCCGGGTTGCCCTTCTTGACCAGCAGGGCGGTGGAGGAGGAGAAGTAGTCGACGAAGTCGACGCCCGCACCGGTCTTGTTGCCCTTGTCGTCCAGGCCCTCCTGGCGGGCCTTGGTGTCGGTCAGCGAGGACATGACCACGTCGCTGCGGCCGGTCTGCATGCTGCCGATCAGGGTGTCGAAGGTGCCGGACTCGAACTTGAACTGCACGCCCAGCTGCTTGGCCAGCGCCGCCGCCACGTCGGGGTCCACACCGACGATCTTGCCGCCCTCGGTGAACTCCATCGGGGCGTACGTCGCGTCCGTACCGACCTTGATCACGCCCGCGTCCTGGATCTTCTTCGGCAGCTTGGCGAAGAGGGGGGCGGAGCTGTTCGCGGCCTGGCCCGACGGGGTCGTGGAGGCCTTGTCGGTCTGGTCGCCACAACCGGTCAGGATCAGGGCGCCGGCGACCGCGATCGCGCCGACCGCGGCAATCCGGGACCGGGCGGCGGTCGTACGACGGGTGGTGCTTGCGGTCATGAGCTGGTTCCTCCGGCTGACTGGGGAAAGCAAGCGAGAGCGGTCGGGCACGCATCTTCGAGTGTCGCGACCTCGTGTGAATCCGCATCTTGCCATTCGGACTGACGCATTCAGGCAGTTCGTCAGGTCAAAATCGGATAACGGGTGTCCCGGAGTGTCCAACTTGCCTGCGGGAAGCGCGCCCGTGGACCGAAGAAACCGCTGTGACCTGGCCTTTTTGATGAACTATTTGCGGTGCGTCTCGCCAATCGGACAGACCCGTTTGGACCTTTCGCCGAAATCGGGACAAGAGACCTCCAGTCCCGTGGGAAGCGACTCGTCTGGGTGAGTGTTCTTCGGGTACAACGGATCCTTACACCCCTCATCCGGGGCTCAGGGCGCGCGTGCGGCGCGCCCCGCGCGTACGAGCCTCCCCTTCGCGGAGACGGGCCAACCGTCGATGCGGAGTACGTACGCGGTGCCCGCCCACCCCTTAACCAGGAGTGGCCACCCTCAACGACAGAAGACTTAAGGGGTCTAGAACAGTGGCAGCGGAGATCGTCAATCCTCGCAGCGACAGCGATACGGACAACAACCCGGACGCGGTGTTCGCACTGCACCGGGGCGGCAAGATGGCCATCCAGGCCACCGTGCCGGTCCAGAACAAGGACGACCTGTCCCTCGCCTACACGCCCGGCGTGGCAAAGGTCTGCACCGCGATCGCGGAGCAGCCCGAGCTGGTGAACGAATACACCTGGAAGTCCAACGTGGTCGCGGTCGTCACCGACGGCACGGCCGTGCTCGGACTCGGCGACATCGGGCCCGAGGCCTCCCTTCCGGTGATGGAAGGCAAGGCCATCCTCTTCAAGCAGTTCGGTGGTGTGGACGCGGTTCCGATCGCGCTCGCCACCAAGGACACGGACGAGATCGTCGACACCGTCGTCCGCCTCGCACCCTCCTTCGGGGGGGTGAACCTGGAGGACATCTCGGCGCCGCGCTGCTTCGAGATCGAGCGCCGCCTCCAGGAGGCGCTCGACATCCCGATCTTCCACGACGACCAGCACGGCACGGCCATCGTGACGCTGGCCGCCCTGCGCAACGCCGCCAAGCTCACCGGGCGCACGCTCGGCGACCTGCGCGCCGTGATCTCGGGCTCGGGGGCGGCGGGCATCGCCATCGCCAAGATCCTCGTGGACGCCGGCATCGGCGACGTCTGCGTCACCGACCGCAAGGGCGTCGTGTCCGCCGACCGCGGCGACCTGACGGACGTCAAGGCCGAGATCGCGGGCCTGACCAACAGGTCCGGGCTCACCGGCTCGCTGGAGCAGGCCCTGGCCGGCGCGGACGTGTTCATCGGGGTCTCGGGCGGCACGGTGCCCGAGGAGGCCGTGGCCTCGATGGCGAAGGACTCCTTCGTCTTCGCCATGGCCAATCCGAACCCGGAGGTCCACCCGGACGTCGCGCACAAGTACGCGGCGGTCGTGGCCACGGGCCGCTCGGACTTCCCGAACCAGATCAACAACGTGCTGGCCTTCCCGGGCATCTTCGCGGGCGCCCTGAAGGTCCGTGCCAGCCGGATCACCGAAGGCATGAAGATCGCCGCCGCCGACGCCATCGCCGGCGTCGTGGGTGACGACCTCGCCGCCGACTACGTGATCCCGTCGCCGTTCGACGAGCGGGTCGCCGACGCGGTGGCGGCCGCGGTCGCGGCCGCCGCCAAGGCCGACGGCGTGGCCCGACTGGGCTGACCGTACCGCTGTGCGTGAAGGGGCCCGGCCGGATCACTCCGGCCGGGCCCCTTCACGTGCGGGCCCACCCGCGGGCGCACCCTCCCCGCCCCCGAACCGGGAGGGGTCGCGCCGCGTCGGCGAGTCGTACGAGGCGAGCCTCGGAAGAGGAGAGCGGCGGATGACAGGCTCATGACGAGCCGCCGCTGGCCTGAATACTACTCCCCCCACAGGCTTGATCTTGTCATTCCGCTTATCGCGCTTTGAAGGCCAAGACCACAGGTACAGCCCGTAGTTGAATGCAAGACGGACAGTTCCGTTCATGATCCAAGCACCCACTGTTCACCACCGTCCTGGACGCAGCCGGACACGGTCCCGGTTCCCGGCCGCACGCCGCGAGCCGCGCCCCTTCGCGGGCGGGCCGGTGCGACGAAGACCTCACCGACCGAACACCCGTCAGGGGTGGCCCACCCGGCTACCGGGCGGTAGCGTCGCCGCATGTTCGCTGCCTACGCCGCCCGAATCGACCGTGACCAGCCGCTGAGCGGCCTTGAGCTGGGCGAGCGCCCGGCCCCCGAGGCCCGCCCCGGCTGGGTGACCGTGAACGTCAAGGCCGCCTCCCTCAACCACCACGACCTCTGGTCGCTGCGCGGGGTCGGCCTCGGCGAGGACAAGCTCCCGATGATCCTCGGCTGCGACGCCGCGGGCATCGACCAGGACGGCAACGAGGTCGTCCTGCACTCCGTGATCGGCCAGAGCGGCCACGGCGTCGGCCCGGACGAGCCCCGGTCGATCCTGACCGAGCGCTACCAGGGCACGTTCGCCGAGCAGGTGACCGTCCCCGCGTGGAACGTGCTGCGCAAGCCCGCCGAGCTGTCCTTCGAGGAGGCCGCCTGCCTGCCCACGGCGTGGCTGACGGCGTACCGGATGCTCTTCACCAACGCGGGCGTGCGACCCGGCGACTCGGTCCTGGTCCAGGGCGCGGGCGGCGGGGTCGCCACCGCGGCCATCGCCCTGGGCAAGGCGGCGGGCCTGCGGGTCTTCGCGACCAGCCGTGACGAGGCCAAGCGCAAGCGGGCCGTGGAACTGGGCGCCGTGGAGGCCTTCGAGCCGGGCGCGCGGCTGCCGCACCGGGTGGACGCGGTGATCGAGACGGTCGGCGCGGCCACCTGGTCGCATTCGGTCAAGTCCCTGCGCCCGGGCGGCACCCTGGTGATCTCGGGCGCCACCAGCGGCGACCGCCCGGCGCACGCCGAGCTGACCCGGATCTTCTTCCTGGAGCTCAAGGTGGTCGGCTCGACGATGGGCTCCAAGGACGAGCTGGAGGACCTGCTGTCGTTCTGTGCGGCGACCGGGCTGCGGCCGGTGATCGACGAGGTCCTGCCGCTGGACCGGGCCCGGGAGGGCTTCGAGAAGCTCGCGTCGGGCGACCTCTTCGGCAAGGTCGTACTGACCGTTTAGTCGCGGGACCCGCCCGGTCGTGTGGGGGTAAACCGTGTTCACCCCCCGGTGTGGTCCAACAATAATAATCATGAAAAAAAACACCCCCCCCCCCCCCCGGGGCCGCGGCCCCCCCCCCCCCCCGGGTGGGGGGGCCCGCCGCCC
>NZ_JBHXTC010000007.1:36263-73307 GCF_042677605.1 Streptomyces sp. NPDC127106
GCGACCTGTTCGCAATGGTCTAACTCAGTTTTTTGTCGGGGGACCCCCCGGTTGTTTTCAAAATCAGGTTTAACCCCCCGAGGGTGTCAACCTACATTGACATGCATGACAGAAGCGACCGATCTCGCCGAGCGGGCCGGCGACCGCGACCCACGGGTGGGTCTGCGCGCCGTCGCCGCGCTCCGGCGGCTGCTGGAGCAGCTGGAAGTCGTACAGGTGCGCAGTGCCCGCGCACAGGGGTGGTCCTGGCAGGAGATCGCGGCCGAGCTGGGCGTCAGCCGGCAGGCCGTGCACAAGAAGCACGGGAGGGCTTGATGTTCGAACGCTTCACGCGGGACGCCCGGGACGTCGTGACCGGCGCCGTGGCCGAGGCCCGGCGGTCCGGGGACACCACGGTCACCGAGGAGCACCTGCTGCGGGCGCTGCTGGACCAGGGGGCACTGGACCCGCTCGGCGTGGACCGGGCCGCCGTGGCCGCGGACCTGGCGGCGGCCCGGCGCCGGGGCGGTATGACCCGGGCCGACGAGGAGGCCCTCGCCGGCCTCGGGATCGACGTCGCCGAGATCGTCTCCCGCGTCGAGGAGGTCCACGGGGCGGGCGCGTTGACCCCGGCCGCACCTCAGCGGCGGACCCTGGGGTCCTCGCTGCGCTCGGCGCTCGGCCGCCCCGAGCCGGCCGAGCGCCACGTCCCCTTCGGCGAGGGCGCCAAGAAGACCCTCGAACAGTCCCTGCGCATCGCGCTCGGCCGTCGCGAGAAGCACATCACCGCCCTGCACGTGCTGCTCGCCCTGCTCTCCCGACCGGGCACGGCCGCCGAGGTGCTGGCCGACCACGGCGTCACCTACGCGGCGGCCGAGGCCGGCTCGGCGGCCTAGCCGGAGCAGGCGTCTAGCGGGAGGGCCTCAGGACGGCCGCGATGCGGTCTGCCGCGACGGCCAGGTGGGCCCGGGCCTCGGCCAGCTGGTCCCCGGTGACTCCGTGGTCGCGGGCCGCGTCGCGGACGTCGTCGCGGAAGCGGTCGAGCAGCCGGTCGAGGTCACGGGCCGGGTTGCCGGTGGGCCCGAGGTCCTCGGCCCAGCGCGGGTGCGGGCCGGCGGCCGCGGCGCCGTCGGTGTCCGCGGTCGCGGTGGACGTGGCGGACGTTCCGGATGCGCCGGACGGGCCCGACGGGCTGCCGGTGGGGCCGGTGGTGCCGGTGGCGCCGCCCAGCCAGCTTCCGGCCAGGGTGCCGAGGACCCCGCCGGACCTGGCGAACTGCTCCTGGAGCTGGCTCGCGATCCGCATGACCTCCTCGCGGGCCCGCTCCTGGGCCTCCTTGGCCTGGCGGCGGGCCTGCTGGGCCTCTTCGCGGGCCCGGCGGCTCTCGTCCTTCGCCCGGCGCGCCTGTTCCTTCCACTCCTGTCTGGCCCGGCGCAGCTCCTCCTTGGCCGCCGCCCAGGACTCGTCCTCCACGCGGGTCTCCGAGGCGGACGCCGCCGCCCGCATCTCGCGCCGCAGGGCGCCGGCCGCGCCGCGCACGTCGTCGCGGATCTCGGCGGCCAGTTCGGAGACCGAGTCGCGGATCTCAAGCTCCAGGTCGGCGAGTTCACCGCTGCGGTCGGCCAGTTCGGCGCGGCCGGCGTCGGTGATGGAGTACACCTTCCGGCCGCCCTCGGTGGCGTGCGTGACCAGCCCCTCGGCCTCCAGCTTGGCCAGCCGCGGGTACACCGTGCCCGCGGAGGGCGCGTACAGGCCCTGGAAGCGTTCCTCCAGCAGCCGGATCACCTCGTAGCCGTGGCGGGGGGCCTCGTCGAGGAGCTTGAGGAGGTAGAGGCGGAGACGTCCGTGGGCGAAGACGGGCGGCATGTCAGAGCACCTTCTTGTCGAGCACGAGGGGGGTGGCCGGCGCGTCGGCGGGCGGACGGCGCAGCAGGGCGATGGAGCCCGAGACGGTGGTGGCGCGCAGGCTGCCGGTGCCGGCGCCCAGGGTTCCGGTGATCCGCTTGGCACTCATCTGGCCGGATACCCGCAGGTCCTCGAAGGCGTTGGAGACGCCGCCGGTGGCGGTGTTGGCCTCCACCCGCGCGTCGGCGGGGTGCGGCAGGCGGATCGCGAGCTGGCCGGAGACGGAGTTCAGGGCGATGTCCACGCCGCCGGGCGCCGCCGGGTCGGCCTCCAGGTCGATCAGCATGTCGCCGCTGACCGAGTCGGCCCGTACGGTCAGGCCCGCGCCGTCGACCACGGTCAGCCCGCCGGAGACCGAGCGGAAGCCGAGCTCGCCGGTGACGGACTGGGCCTCCACGGCGCCGGAGACGGTGTGTGCGCTGACCCGGCCGGAGAGCCCGACCAGGGTGGCGTCGCCGGAGACGCCGTTCACGTCGGTGCCGCCGCGGACGCCGGAGACCACGGCGGCGGCGCTGACGGCGGCGAGGCGCACCCGGGTGGCGGCGGGGACGGTGAGGGTGACGGCGGCGCTGCGCTCCCAGGCCTTGCGGCCCTCCTCGTTGGAGCCGGTCCAGGCCTTCCAGGGCTTGGACTCGAACCACTTCTTGAAGCCCTGCGAGCCGTTCCAGGGCAGGTCCTCGTAGGAGACGGTGAGCGTGCCGCCCTCCTGGACCACGTACAGGGGCGGTCCGTCGATCGCGGTCGCCTCCAGGCGGGCCGGGCCCTCGTCGGCGACGACGTTGACCGTGCCCCCGACGAGGCGGACGCGCAGCTCGGTCACCGGCTCGTCGAAGGCGAGCTTCTGAGGTTCGCCCACCGACCACGTCTTCTGCTCTGCCATGGCTCGCTCCTCCTCTGCGCACGGACGCGCGCTGGGCGTCCGGACACGGCCACGCAACATATCGCGTCTTCTGGATAACACGATATATCGCGGTCGTGCGAAGTCAAGGCGTGCGGGCGGTCGCGACCCACGGCGCGGGCATGCCGAAGCGCCCGGCGCCGGTCCGCGGCGGCGGGCGCGGGTCAGGGGCGGCGGGCGCGGGTCAGGGGTGGGAGTCGGCGACGGCGGGTGGCCGTGGCGGCGGGAGTCCGCGCGGAAGGGCTACGAGGCGGCCAGCAGGGGGCTCGCGTGATGGCGCAGCCAGGCCCGGTAGGGCGGGGCGCTCAGGGCGGCCTCACGGTAGGCGGCGCGGAGGTCCTCGTAGGCCTCCGCGTGCTCGCCGGGCCGGGTCGCGAGCAGCAGCCGGACGGCCAGGGGGTCTCCGGCCAGCGGCCGGATCGCCATGTCGGTGCGCGGCCCGGAGGTCGGCTGGCAGGGAGCGACGGCCTCACCGGAGACGATCAGTGAGGCCGCGGTGTGGTAGTCAGCGTGCAGGACGGGCGGGTCGACCCCGGCCCCGGCGAACACCCGCCGCAGGCCGTCCCACTCGCCGTCCACCGAGGGGTCGACGGTCCACCGGTCCTCGGCGAGGTCGCGCAGCTCGACCACCGGCCGGGCGGCCGCCGGGTGGTCCAGGGACATCGACACGAACTGCGGCTCCCGCTCCATCAGCACCCGTACCTCCAGGTCGGGCGGCACCCGCAGCGGACTGCCTTCCACCTCGTGTACGAACGCCACGTCCAGCTGGCCCGAGGCCACCATCCGCAGCAGGGCGTTCGGGGATCCGTCCACGACCAGCGAGGTCTCGGTGTCGGGCCACCGCCGGTGCAGCCGGCGCAGCCAGCCGGGCAGGGCGCGGCTGGCGGTCGAGCCGATGCGCAGCCGCGGCCCGCGGGCCATGGCCCGGGCCTCGGCGACGAGGGCGGCCATGCCGTCGACGAGCGGACGGGCCCGGCCGAGGACGGTGCGGCCGAAAGGAGTGGGTCGACATCCGGTCCGTTCCCGCAGGAACAGCTCGCCGTCCAGGGCGCGTTCGATACGGCGCAGCTGGGTCGTCAGGGAGGGCTGGCTCACGCCGAGCTGCCGCGCCGCCTTGTGCAGGCTGCCGGCGTCGGCGATGGCGCACAGTGCGCGCAAGTGCCTCACCTCGAGCTCCATGTCCCGAGGGTAGGGCGGCGCCCGCACACTTCACCAGCCACTGACACCCCATCGAATCACGCCATTCTCAAGGAAGTTGGCCTGTGGACACCCTCCCGATAGGACGGTGTTATCGCTGGCTGACATCATCCGCCGGGCCCTGCGGCTCCCTCAGACTCCGGTAAACCGAACGACCCACCCCCCACACCGGATCGAGTAGGAGCCCCCCACATGCGCCACTCCCGTACGCCCCGCAAGAGCCTGCCGGCTGCCGTCGTCGGCCTGGCCCTCGCCGCCGCCCTCGGCGGTGTCGTCCCCACCGCCAGCGCCGCGTCCGCCCCGGCCGGCAACGCCGCGTCCTACGCCGCGTACGAGCGTTCACAGGAGAACCAGGCCGCCAACAAGGCGTTCTTCGAGGCCGTGCAGCGCTCGGTGGCCGAGCAGCGCGCCGCGAACCCCGGCGCCCTGGTCGTGACCGTCACCTACAACACCCGCAACGCGCCGAGCTTCCGCTCCCAGATCGCCCGCTCCACGCAGATATGGAACGGCTCCGTGTCGAACGTGAGGCTCCAGGAGGTCTCCTCCGGCGGGAACTTCGCGTACTACGAGGGCAACGACTCGCGCGGCTCGTACGCGAGCACCGACGGGCACGGCCGCGGCTACATCTTCCTGGACTACCGCCAGAACCAGCAGTACAACTCCACCCGCGTGACCGCGCACGAGACCGGCCACGTGCTGGGCCTGCCCGACCACTACTCGGGCCCCTGCTCCGAGCTGATGTCGGGCGGCGGGCCGGGCACCTCGTGCACCAACGCCTACCCGAACGGGGCCGAGCGCGCCCGGGTCAACCAGCTGTGGGCCAACGGGTTCGCCGCCTCGGGCCTGGGCACGAAGGGCTGACACCCGTCACGGAACGGGGGCCGCCTCCCGGACCCGCCCGGACCCGCCCGGACCCGTCCGGATCCCCGCGGGACCTTCCGGGACGGCGGCACCCTGCACCGGCCCGGGGCTAGGGCAGCTCACCCGCATCGGGCGCGTACTCCCGGCAGTCCGGGTTCCGGCAGGGGCCCGGCACCCACTCCGGGATGAAGATCCCGAGCACTTTGCGCCGCCGGAC
The DNA here is from genome assembly GCF_042677605.1 of Streptomyces sp. NPDC127106. NCBI lineage: Bacteria > Bacillati > Actinomycetota > Actinomycetes > Kitasatosporales > Streptomycetaceae > Streptomyces > Streptomyces sp. NPDC127106. The sequence goes on from NZ_JBHXTC010000007.1 coordinate 41,321, forward strand.
GAGCGTGTCGACGGGGCGCCCGCAGGCCGCGCACGAGCGCTGCTCGTGCCCGGCGTGCGGGGCGACCACCGCGGGCACGTGCGGCGGCGGGTGGCGCTCGGAGCGTCGCTGTTCACCGGCCATACCTCCACGGTAGGCCGGTTTCGCGCGTTCGGCGGCGCCGCGGGGTCACGGGCCGCCGGTTCTTGGTCCGCCGGCCCGCGGGGCTCACCGCTTGCGTGCGTACGTGGCCACGGTCTGGCCGCCGCCGTGGGTCGTGAAGCCGGTCAGCTCCAGCTCCCGGAGCCCGAAGCCGGCGCGGGACATCGGCATGCCGGACCCGAGGAACACCGGGTAGGTCTTGACGATGAACTCGTCGATCTCCTCGACGAGCTGACCGGCCAGGTCGGCGCCGCCGCACAGCCAGATGCCGAGGCCCGGCTGCGCCTTCAGCTCGCGCACCCGCGCCACGACGTCGCCGCTGATCACCTTCACCGCCGGGTCGGGCGCGGTGGCGAGCGACCGGGAGACCACGTACTGGTCGAGGTGGGCGTACGGGCTGGTGAACCCGACCTTGAGCCCCGGCTCGTAGGTGCCGCGGCCCATCACGACGGTGTCGAAGTGGCGGGCCCGGAAGTCCTCGGGGATGCCGAACATCGCGTGGGCGGGGGTGGGCAGGGTCTCGGGGTACTCCGCCGCGAGGGCGGCGCGGTACTCCGGGTCCAGCTGCTGGTTGAAGAAGTCGGCGTCGCCGTCCGGGTCTCCGATGAAGCCGTCGACGGACGTGGCGATGAAGTACGTGAGCTTGCGCAAGCGGGTCTCTTTCGTCGGAGGGTGCCACCGCACCGGGGGCACGCCGAGTAAAGTACTTCAATTGAAGTGGCTAGGCAAGCAGTTGCGGCTTGCGCCACATCGGCCACATGAGCGGCCCGTCCGGCAGCCGCACCGCCTCGCCCGTGAACTCCCAGCCCAGCCGCTCGTACAGGCGCATGCTGCGCTCGCTGCTCGCCTCCAGGTACGCCGGCACGCCCTCCCGGTCGCAGCGCTCCAGGACCGGCCGCATCAGCTCGGTCCCCAGCCCCTCGCCCTGCCGCCCCGGGGCGACCGCGATCATCAGCAGGTACTCGTGCTCCTCGGACGTCGGATGCACCGCCCCCGTGAGCCGGCCGACCAGCTCGCACCGTTCGTTGTCCGGGTCGGCCGCCGCGCGCATCCGGGCCGGGACATCGTCCTCGGCGGCCCCGCCCTCCGGATCGCCCGCGGGGACGCGCAGCCACAGCGCCGCCGCCGAACCGTCCGCGGCACGGTCGATCCGGCCCTCCTCCAGCGCCACGTCGACGAAGACCCCGAGGAAGGCGCCGTGCACGGCGGCCCGGTGCTCCGGGTCGGGGAAGACCCAGCTGCTCACCGGGTCCTCGCGGAACGCCTCGTCGAGCAGCCGCGCCACCGCGTCCCGGTCGGACTGGTCCGCTCGACGTATCTCCAGCACCACTGGTCACACCCTTCGCTCACGCGCCAACAACCGCAAGCGATCCTAGAGTTGGGCCGGCGGCGGCAGAAAGCCCTGTTCCGGCACCATGCGGTGCCGGAACAGGGCTTGCACACCGCTCGTCCCGCGTTACGGGCCGCGGACGAGCCCGGCGGGTTCACCGGGTGCCGGGTTCACCGGGTTCCGGGTTCACCGGATGCCGGTTTCACCGGGTGCGGCGCGTGACGAACTCCGCCAGCGACAGCAGTCCGCCCGCCGCCCCGAGGTCCGGCACCGCCCGGGACAGCTGTTGGACGGCCCGGCCCATCCGGTCCGCGGCGTGGGCCTGCGCCCAGTCCCGCCCGCCGGCCCGCTCCACGGCGTCCGCGGCGCGCCGTACGTCGTCCCCGGCCATGGGGCCCGCGTACAGGGCGGCCAGCTCCTCGCCCGCCGTGGTGCCCGAGGTGAGGGCGGCCACGACCGGCAGGGACTTCTTGCGGGCGATCAGGTCGGCCCCGGCGGGCTTTCCCGTGTGCCCCGGGTCCCCCCAGATGCCGAGCAGGTCGTCGATCAGCTGGAAGGCGAGACCCGCCTCGCGCCCGAAGGCGTCCAGCGCCTCCACCTCGTCCGGCCCGGCGCCGGCGTACAGCGCGCCGAGCGCGCAGGCGCAGCCCAGCAGTGCCCCGGTCTTGGCCGTGGCCATGGCCAGGCACTCGTCGAGCGGGACGTACGGCCGCTGCTCGAAGGCGCAGTCGGCCTGCTGGCCCGCGCACAGCTCGATCACGCAGGACGCGAGCCGCGCGGTGGCGGCCGCCGAGGCGGGGTGCGGGTCCTGCGCGAGCAGCCGCAGCGCGAGCGCGGCCATCGCGTCGCCGGTGATGACCGCGTCCGGCAACCCGAACACGGTCCAGGCCGTGGCCCGGCCGCGCCGCGTCACGTCCTCGTCGATGACGTCGTCGTGCAGCAGCGTGAAGTTGTGCGCCAGCTCCACGGCCGCCGCCGCCCGCGCCGCGCCGTCGGGCACACCGCCGTCCGGTCCGTCCCCGCCGCCGCGCAGGGCCCGGGCCGCGGCGAGCACCAGGGCGGGCCGGATGGCCTTGCCCGCGCTGCCCGCGGCCGGGGTGCCGTCCGCCTGCTCCCACCCGAAGTGGTACATGGCCACGCGGCGCATGGGGCCGGGCAGGCCCTCCAGCGCCCGGCGCAGCTCCGGATCGACCGCCTGTCGTGCCCGTTCCAGCAGGGCTGCGGCCTCCTGCCCCTCGCTGGTCGTGATCGCCTCAGTGGTGCCCATGACTGCCCCCGATCCCCTGGTGGTCTCCGTCTCCGTCTCCGTCTCCGTCTCCGGCCCGGTCGCTCAGTGGCGTCGGGCGATCTCGACGTTCTCCAGGACACCGAGCGCATCCGGCACCAGCACCGCCGCGGAGAAGTACGCCGTGACCAGGTAGGAGGTGATCGCCTGCTCGCTGATGCCCATGAACCGCACCGACGTGCTCGGCTCGATCTCGTCCGGGATGCCGGGCTGGTGCAGGCCGATCACTCCGGACTCGTCCTCACCGGTGCGCATGCAGAGGATGGACGTCGTCCGGGCGCTGCTGATCGGGATCTTGTCGCACGGGAAGATCGGCACGCCGCGCCACGTGGCGATCCGGGTCCCATCGACGTCGACGGTCTCCGGGTGCAGGCCGCGCTCGTTGCACTCGCGGCCGAAGGCGGCGATGGCCCGGGGGTGGGCGAGGAAGAGCTTGGAGCCGCGCCGCATGCTGAGCAGCTGGTCCAGGTCGTCCGGGGTGGGTGCGCCGTCGTGCGGCTGGATGCGCTGGCCGTAGTCGGCGTTGTGGAGGAGGCCGAACTCCGGGTTGTTGACCATCTCGTGCTCTTGGCGCTCGCGCAGCGCCTCGACGGTGAGCCGCAGCTGCTGCTCGGTCTGGTTCATCGGCTGGTTGTAGAGGTCGGCGACGCGGGTGTGCACGCGCAGGACCGTTTGGGCGATGGAGAGTTCGTACTCGCGCGGCCGGGCCTCGTAGTCCACGAAGGTGCCGGGGAGGGCGGGCTCGCCGCGGTGGCCGGCGGAGAGGTCGATGGCGGCCTCGCCGTGCGCGTTGGTGTGCCGTTCGGGCTCGGCCCGTACGGATTCCACGTGCCGGCGCAGCGAGTCGACGCGGTCCGCGAGCACCTGGAAGTCCTGGCGGGACAGGACGAGGGCGGTGCCGCGGGTGGTGGCGCGCGCGGTGTACTCCCAGACGGCCGCGTCGTCGACGAGGGAGTCCTCGCCGAAGTAGGCGCCGTCGGCGACGGTCCGCAGGACCGCGTCCTCGCCGTACGGTCCGGGGCCGATCTGGTCGATGCGGCCGTGCGCGAGGAGGAACACCCGGTCGGACGGGCTGCCGAAGGAGGTCAGCTCCTGACCGGCCTCGAAATCGACCTGGCGGCACCGCCCGGCGATCTCGGTGAGCACGTCCAGGTCCTCGTAGGTGCGCAGCAGCGGGAGCTCGCCCAGTTCGGCGGGGATGACCTGGACCCGGGACCCGGTCTTGACGAACTCCACGCGGCCGTCGCCGACGGAGTAGCTGAGCCGGCGGTTCACCCGGTACGTGCCGCCCTGGACGGGCACCCACGGGAGCACCTTCAGGAGCCACCGCGAGGTGATCTCCTGCATCTGCGGTGCGGACTTGGTCGTGGTTGCCAAGTTCCGTGCGGCCGACGTCGCGAGACTCTGCTGGGGAGTCCGGACCTCGGGTTCGGAACCTGCCTGGACCGACATGTGCATCCCTTTCGATCACTCCATGGATCTGCTGGAGAAGCCTTTCAGCACGCCGCGTGGTGGGACCATTACACAAACGGGTGGACTACGTCGTCGGAGCGCTGGGCACCCTCTGGAGTTACCTCTCTTCCCATGAGCCCCGCCCGACACAGCCGCTTTCCGGCCACCGGTCCCGTACCGCCCTTAACTTGTATCTCAGATGCAAGTTTTCTACGGTGGTGCCATGCGGCTGACCCGATTCACCGACCTCGCCCTGCGCACCCTGATGCGCCTGGCCGTCGCCGAGGAGGACCTCCCCACCACGCGCGACGTGGCGGCGTCGATGGAGGTCCCGTACACGCACACGGCCAAGGTCGTGGCGCGCCTGCAGCACCTCGGCCTGGTCGAGGCGCGGCGCGGCCGCGGCGGCGGGCTCGCGTTGACCGCCGCCGGGCGGGCGGCCTCGGTGGGCGGGGTGGTCCGCGAACTGGAGGGGGCCGGCGACGTCGTGGAGTGCGAGGGCAGCACGCCCTGCCCCCTGCGCGGCGCCTGCATCCTGCGCGGCGCCCTGCGCCGGGCACAGGAGGCGTTCTTCGCGACGCTGGACCCGCTGACGGTGAACGACCTGGTCGCAGCGCCCACCGGGCCCCTCCTCCTGGGCATCTCGGGCAGCGGGGCGGCAGGACGGGCCGAAAGTCCCTGAACGCGGGGCCGGATGGCCGGTTCGGACCGGCCGGGTGCAGACCTAGGGTGATGCCGGGCGATGACCCGAACGGATGCACCCCCACCCGCACCCAAAAACTTGCATCTCATATACCAATTAAACGCAGCACTCACACCGAGGCGAGGACCTTCTGATGCTTTCCGCGAAGTCGGCAGAGACCGTACGCGCCACCCTGCCCGCCGTGGGCGCCGCCATCGGCGACATCACGGAGCTGTTCTACGCGAAGCTCTTCGCGGCCCACCCCGAGCTGCTCCGGGACCTGTTCAACCGGGGCAACCAGAACGCCGGCCTCCAGAAGCAGGCCCTCGCCGGCTCCATCGCCGCCTTCGCGACCCACCTCGTCGCCCGGCCCGACGACCGCCCCGACGTCATGCTCAACCGCATCGCACACAAGCACGCCTCCCTCGGCGTCACCCGCGAGCAGTACTCGATCGTCCACACGTACCTCTTCGAGGCGATCGTCGACATCCTCGGCGAGGCCGTCACCCCCGACGTCGCCGAAGCCTGGGACGAGGTCTACTGGCTGATGGCCAACGCGCTCATCACCATCGAGGAGCGGCTCTACGCCGAGCAGCAGGTCCTCGCCGGCGACGTCTGGCGCCCGTGGACGGTCACCGACCGCGTCGCCGAGACCGCCGACTGCACCACCTTCCACCTGGTCCCCGCGGACGGCGCCCCGGCACCGGACTTCAAGCCCGGCCAGTACGTCTCGGTCCAGGTCGAACTCCCCGACGGCGCCCGCCAGATCCGCCAGTACAGCCTGACCGGCGCACCCGACGCACCCGTACGCACGATCACCGTCAAGCGGATCCACGGCCCGTCCGCCCTCGGCCCCGACGGCGAGGTCTCGAACCACCTGCACTCCCGGGTCGAGGTGGGCGACCCCCTGCGCCTGTCGGCCCCGTACGGCGACCTCGTCCTGCGGAACACCGCAGCCCCGCTGCTGCTCGCCTCCGCCGGCATCGGCTGCACCCCGATGCTGTCGATGTTGGAGCACCTGGCGGAGTCCGGGCGGACCGCGCCGGTCACCGTCCTGCACGCCGACCGCTCCCCCGCCGACCACGCGCGGCGCGACGACCACCGGGCGCTGGCGCTCAAGCTGACCGACGGCACCGCCCGGTTCTGGTACGAGGCCGACGCCGAACCCGGCGACGGCGAGGGCCGCATGGACCTGACGGCCGTGCCGGTCGCTCCGGGCACCCAGGCCTACCTGTGCGGGCCGCTGCCCTTCATGCGGGCGGTGCGCACGCAGCTGCTCGCCCGGGGCGTGCCGGCCGCGGACATCCACTACGAGGTGTTCGGCCCGGACCTCTGGCTGGCCTCGGAGTGACGACCGTGGCGGGCGGGCCGGTCGGGACGAGTGTCCGGATCGGCTCGCTCGCTGTGCGAGTGCCCTAGCCGTGGAAGGAGCCCCTCCATTACACCGGGTGCAACGAGGCGGCCACGCAAGGTGACCGCCACGCACCCGCAAAGGAGGCGGCCATGGCCGCACCCATGTCAGCGGACCGGTTCATCAACGCACTGCGCGACGAGGGCCTGACCGTCGTCGAGGTCGGCGCCTGGCGCACCCACAACCGCAACCACAAGGGACCCTGGGGCCCGGTGCACGGGGTCGTGATCCACCACACCGTCACCCGCGGCACGGCGTACACCGTCGAGCTCTGCCGGACCGGCGACGAGGACCTGCCCGGCCCCCTCTGCCACGGCGTCATCACCAAGGACGGCCGGGTCCACCTGGTCGGCTACGGCCGGGCCAACCACGCGGGCGCGGGCGACGCCGACGTCCTGGCGGCCGTCATCGCCGAGAAGCGGCTGCCGCCCGACAACCAGGCCAACGCCGACGGCAACCGCCACTTCTACGGCTTCGAGTGCGAGAACCTCGGCGACGGCGAGGACCCCTGGCCGGCGGTCCAGCTCGACGCGATGGCCCGCGCGGCAGCCGCCGTGTGCCGGGTGCACGGCTGGACCGAGCGCTCGGTGATCGGCCACCTGGAATGGCGCCCCGGCAAGATCGACCCGAAGGGCTTCACGATGGCCTCGTTCCGCGGCCGCGTGGCCGCCCGCCTCAACTGACCCCACCGGGCGGCCCCCGCGGCCGCCCGCCCCGTTGCCGTCCGGCGCCCGCCACGCGATGCCGTCGACCGGGGCAACGGGCACGGCAGGCCCGGACGTGCGGGGGTGCGTGCGCGGGCAGCGCACAATGGGCAGGTGGAACGCCCCCTGAACCCCGATGTGCTGCTGCAGGACCGGCCCCCGTCGCCGCTGCGGGAGGTCCGGGACGAGCGGTTCGAGCGGCACGGCGTGCGGCTCCTGCTCAAGCGTGACGACCTCGTCCATCCGGAGCTGCCCGGCAACAAGTGGCGCAAGCTCGCACCCAACCTCCGGGCCGCCGTCGACGGCCGGTACCGGGGGCTCGTGACCTTCGGCGGGGCGTACTCCAACCACCTGCGGGCCACGGCCGCGGCCGGACGGCTGCTCGGGCTCGCCACCACCGGCATCGTGCGCGGGGACGAGCTGGCCGGACGGCCCCTCAACGCGTCCCTCGCCCGCTGCGCCGCCGACGGGATGCGGCTGCACTTCGTGCCCCGGTCCGCGTACCGCCGCAAGGGCGAGCCCGGGGCGGCGCGGCAGCTGATCGCCGCGGCCGGGGCCGCCGGGGCGTACCCCGTGCCCGAGGGCGGCAGCAACGCGCTCGCCCTGCACGGGTGCGCCGAGCTCGGCCGCGAACTGCGCGGCGCGTCCGACGTGGTCGCGGTGGCCTGCGGCACCGGCGGGACCCTGGCCGGGCTGGCCGCGGGCCTGGCCCCGGGGCAGCGGGCCCTCGGGGTGCCCGTCCTGGCGGGCGGCTTCCTGGCCGCGGAGATACGTTCCCTCCAGGAGCAGGCCTTCGGCGGCCCCGCCGGGGACTGGAGCCTGGCCGAGGGCTTCGACCACGGCGGCTACGCCCGCGTCCCGGCCGCCCTGGAGGCCTTCGCCGCGGACTTCGAGGACCGTCACGGCCTCCCCGTCGAGCGGATCTACGTGGCCAAACTGCTGTGGGCGCTGACCGAGCTGGCGGCGACCGGCGCCTTCCCCGCGGGGGCCTCGGTCACCGCGGTCGTCACCGGCCGGCCCACCGACCCCGAACCCGCCGGTCCGCTCGCCCGGACGGCCTAAGGGGCCTCCTCGCGGTACGCCGCCGCCTCCTCCAGGTCCAGCCGGCGCAGCAGTGTCCGCAGCATCTCGTCGTCGATCCGCCGCAGGTCCCGCAGGGACACGAACACCTCGCGCTCCGCCTCGATCATCTCCCGCGAGAGCCGCCGGTAGACGTCGTCCGCGGACTCCCCGGTGAGCGGGTTGACCTCGCCCAGCCGCTCCCACACCGCGTTGCGCCGCCGCTCCAGGACGGTGCGCAGCCGCTCCGCCAGCGGCGGCGGCAGGGCGTTCTCGGGTGTGGCCAGCAGCTCGTCGAGCCGCTCCTCCGCCGCCCGCGAGGCCTCGCTCTGGGCCTGCGCCTCGGCGAGCGTCTCCGCCGTGGCGTCCCGGGCGGGCAGCCGCAGCAGCCGGATCAGCGGCGGCAGGGTCAGCCCCTGCCCGACGAGGGTGCCGATGACCGTGGTGAAGGTGAGGAAGAGGATCAGGTCGCGGTGCGGCACGTCCATCGGCACCGAGAAGGCGATCGCGAGCGAGACCACGCCCCGCATCCCGGCCCAGCCCACCACCACCGGCGCCTTCCACGTGGTCTCCGGCTCCCGCTCCCGGATCCGCGCCGAGAGCCAGCGCGGCACGAAGGTGGCCGGGAACACCCACACGAACCGGGCGACGACCACCACCAGGAGCACCAGGGCCGCGTACCAGGCGGCCTCGACGCCCTCGTACTCCACCAGCCCCCGCAGGACGACCGGCAGCTGGAGCCCGATCAGCGCGAAGACCACCGACTCCAGGACGAAGGCGACCATCTTCCACACCGCCTCCTCCTGGAGCCGGGTCGCGAAGTCGACCTGCCAGTTGTGGTGCCCGAGGTACAGCGCCACCACGACCACCGCGAGGACGCCCGACGCGTGCACCCGCTCGGCCGCCGCGTACGCCACGAACGGGATCAGCAGCGACAGGGTGTTCTGCAGCAGCGGCTCCCGCAGCCGCGTGCGCAGCTGGTGGATCGGCACCATCAGCACCAGGCCCATGCCGACGCCGCCCACCGAGGCCAGCAGGAACTCCGCGATGCCGCCGGCCCAGCCGGCGCTGGTGCCGACGGCGGCGGCCAGCGCCACCTTGTAGGCGGTGATCGCGGTCGCGTCGTTGACGAGGGACTCCCCCTGGAGGATGGTCGTGATCCGGTTCGGCAGCCCGAGCCGCCGGGCGATGGCGGTCGCGGCGACCGCGTCGGGCGGGGCGACCACCGCACCGAGCACCAGCGCCACCGGCAGCGACAGCCCCGGTACCGCCAGGTACACGGCGTACCCGACCGCGAGCGTCGCGAAGAGCACGTACCCGACGGAGAGCAGCGCGATCGGCCGGGCGTTCGCCCGCAGGTCCAGGTACGAGCTGTCGACCGCGGCCGTGTACAGCAGCGGCGGGAGCAGCAGCGGCAGCACGATGTGCGGGTCGAGGACGTACGCGGGCACCCCGGGCACGTACGAGGCCCCGAGCCCCGCCGCGACCAGCAGCAGCGGTGCGGGCACCGGCGTCCGGCGCGCGATGCCCGCGACGGCGGCGCTGACCGCGATCAGCGCCACCAGCGGCATGACCTCCATCGGCAACCCACCCTCGTTCGTCGCTGCTGATCGGACTTCGTCCTGCGGTGCCCGTACGTCAGTACGCTGGCCATCATGAGCGAGTGCATCCACGTTCCCGAACTGCCGCGCCCCGAGCCCGTGCCGACTGCCCAGACCTGCCCCGAATGTCTGGTGCTCGGCAGTCATCCGGTGCAGCTACGGATGTGCCTGTGGTGCGGGTACGTGGGGTGCTGCGACTCCTCACCGCACCGGCACGCGACCGCGCACTACCGGACCACCGGCCACCCGATGATGCGCAGCTTCGAGCCGGGCGAGACCTGGCGGTGGTGTTTTGTCGACGGTTCGATCGTCTGAGGCGGGGTAGGTCAAACCTCCGCCGGCTCCCCGGATTTGAGCCCCGCAGACCCCTAGCCACTGTGCGTACCCGTAGGCATACCATCTGTCACCGGCCGTAGGCGTGGGTGTCCCGATCGGGCTCCATGAGGGGTGCCGCGACACGATCGCCCGGATCGCGGTAGCGTCACCGGCGAAGAGAGCTCGTACCACCTTGGAGGTGAGGGTGTCCCAGATCGCAGGCGAGCCCGGGACCCAGGACTTCGTGGAAGTCCGGCTGCCCGCTGCGGGTGCCTACCTGTCGGTGCTGCGAACGGCCACGGCCGGCCTCGCAGCACGTTTGGACTTCACCCTCGACGAGATCGAGGATCTCCGCATCGCGGTGGACGAGGCCTGCGCGATCCTGCTCCAGCAGGCCGTGCCGGGCTCCGTCCTCAGTTGCGTGTTCCGACTGGTCGACGACTCGCTGGAGGTGACCGTCTCGGCGCCCACCACGGACGGCCGCGCGCCCGAGCGCGACACGTTCGCCTGGACCGTCCTGTCGGCGCTGGCCGGCAAGGTCGAGTCCACGGTCGAGGAGGACAAGACGGTGAGCATCAGCCTCTACAAACAGCGCGGCGCGGGTCCAGGCCCGGCGTGAGCGGCGGGGAGACCCCGGTGCGGGGCGGGGACCGGCCCCGGGTACGGCACGAGGTCGACGGCGGCATCCCGGAGCAGCAGCGCGCCCGGCCGCACCCGGCTGACGCGGATGCGGAACACGGCTTTTTGGACTCGGCGGAGCGACGGGCGGGCCCCATGAGCGAGAACCAACACGAACAACCACAGGTGTCACAGCCACCCGCGGCCGAGGGCCTGGACCTGGAGGCGGACACGGCGCTGCCGCCGCTGCCGGATCCCCGTGACCGCAGCGGTGCGCGGGCCCTGTTCGTCGAGCTGCGGGCGCTGCCCGACGGCTCGCCGGAGAAGGCGGAGCTGCGCAACCGGCTCGTGCGGATGCACCTGCCGCTGGTCGAGCACCTGGCCCGACGGTTCCGCAACCGCGGCGAGCCGCTCGACGACTTGACGCAGGTCGCGACGATCGGCCTGATCAAGTCGGTGGACCGGTTCGACCCGGACCGCGGGGTCGAGTTCTCGACGTACGCGACGCCCACCGTGGTCGGGGAGATCAAGCGGCACTTCCGCGACAAGGGCTGGGCGGTACGGGTCCCCCGGCGCCTCCAGGAGCTGCGGCTCTCGCTGACCACGGCCACGGCCGAGCTGTCCCAGCAGCACGGCCGCTCCCCCACGGTCCACGAGTTGGCCGAGCGGCTGGGGATCTCGGAGGAGGAGGTGCTGGAGGGGCTGGAATCGGCCAACGCCTACAGCACGCTCTCCCTGGACGTCCCGGACACCGACGACGAGTCGCCGGCGGTCGCGGACACCCTGGGCGCGGAGGACGAGGCGCTGGAGGGCGTCGAGTACCGCGAGTCGCTCAAGCCGCTGCTGGAGGGACTGCCGCCGCGGGAGAAGCGGATCCTGCTGCTGCGGTTCTTCGGCAACATGACGCAGTCGCAGATCGCGCAGGAGGTCGGCATCTCCCAGATGCACGTCTCCCGCCTGCTGGCCCGCACCCTGGCCCAGCTCCGCGAAAAGCTCCTCGTGGAGGAATAGCGGTCCCGCCCCGGCGACAGGGGAACCACCGCCCGGCCCGGCGAGTGCGCCGAAGGGGCGCCCCTGTGAGCCGGGCTCGGCGCCCGGAGGCGAACCGAGCCCTAAGAAGAGGGCTGCCCGATTCCCAGGGCTTCGGTTGCCGTCGGGTTCACCAGGAGGGCCACCACCGCGACGGCGGTCGCGGCCAGCGCCACGGCGGCGGCGATCATCGCGCCGCCCGTGGTGTACAGGGTCCAGGCCACCGGCAGCGCCATCAGCTGCGTGATCAGCGCGGGGCCGCGGCTCCAGCGCCGGGCCAGGCGCAGCCCCCGGGCGGCGACCAGCGGCAGGGCGGCGAGCGCGATCAGCGTCAGTCCGCCCGTCTCCGCCTGCTGCGGGGAGTCGGCGTCGCCGGCGATGCCGACGAACAGCATGTAGATGCCGAGGCCGGCGAGGGCCAGGCCTTCGAGGGCGGTGAGCGCGGCGGCGGCGGTGAGCCGGCCGGGCAGCGCGGCGGTCGGCTTGTCCGGGGCGGGGGCGGGGGTGGGCTTCGTACTCACCCCAGCAGGGTAGCCGCGCGGTCGCGCCGGCGGCGGGGGCGGGGCTGACGGCCGCGCAGTGCGGGCGGGCAGTATGGGAGCGGTACGAACGGGTCGGTAGGCTGGCGGTCATGCGTGCACTCCTCGTGGCCAACCCAGCAGCGACGACCACCAGTGCGCGCACGCGCGACGTCCTGATCCACGCCCTGGCCAGCGAGATGAAGCTGGAGGCGGTGACGACCGAGTACCGGGGGCACGCGCGGGACCTGGGTCGGCGGGCGGCCGAGAACGGCCTCGACCTCGTGGTGGCGCTGGGCGGCGACGGCACCGTCAACGAGGTGGTCAACGGGCTGCTCCACAACGGCCCCGATCCGGAGCGGCTGCCCCGGCTGGCCGTGGTGCCGGGCGGCTCGACGAACGTGTTCGCCCGCGCGCTCGGACTGCCCAACGATGCGGTGGAGGCGACGGGCGCGCTGCTGGACGCGCTGCGCGAGCACCGCGAGCGGACGGTGGGCCTGGGGCTGGCGGCGGGTGCGCCGGGCTCGGAGGACGAGTCGGTCCCGGCCCGCTGGTTCACGTTCTGCGCGGGCTTCGGCTTCGACGCGGGGGTGGTGGGGCGGGTCGAGCAGCAGCGGGAGCGCGGCAAGCGTTCGACGCACGCCCTTTATGTACGACAGCTCATGCGCCAGTTCTGGGAGGAGCCGAACCGGCGGCGCGGCACGGTGACGCTGGAGCGCCCGGGCGCGGATCCGGTGGCGGACCTGGTGCTGTCCATAGTCTGCAACACCTCTCCGTGGACCTACCTGGGGAATCGGCCGCTGTACGCGTCTCCGGAGGCGTCGTTCGACACCGCACTTGACGTGCTGGCGCTCAGCCGTTTGTCAACTCCGGCGGTCGCTCGCTACGCCACACAGCTCCTGACCTCGACTCCTGAACGCGGCCCGCGCGGCAAGGATGCGGTGACTCTGCACGATCTGACCGACTTCACCTTGCATTCGAAGGTGCCGCTTCCGTTCCAGATGGACGGAGACCACCTCGGATTGCGGACCAGCGTTCAGTTCACAGGCGTTCGCCGTGCACTGCGTGTGATTGTGTGAGTAGAAGGGCCCAAAGTCCTTTCAGTCGAACGTTTACGCGCCGGTCCACCCTAAGGATGTAGGGCTGTGACCTAGTAGACACCGATGAATCAAAAAAAACTTTCCGGAAGGGGTTGTATCCCCGTCCGAGGTTTGCGAATCTCTTCATGGCGATCGGGACAGCCCGCAGGACCGGCTCCCAAGAAGACCGCCAGAACCCCCACGAGTCTCTGACTGACCACCCGCCACCCCTGGGCGGTCGCCCTTCCCTCACGGGGGGATTCGTGAAAGCGTTCACATTCACAAGCAACCTGCCCGCAATACAAGGAGATGGAGCAGCCATGGACTGGCGTCACAACGCCGTTTGCCGCGAGGAAGACCCGGAACTCTTCTTCCCCATCGGCAACACCGGTCCTGCGCTGCTGCAGATCGAGGAAGCCAAGGCCGTCTGCCGCCGTTGCCCCGTCATGGAGCAGTGCCTGCAGTGGGCGCTCGAGTCCGGCCAGGACTCCGGCGTCTGGGGCGGTCTCAGCGAGGACGAGCGCCGCGCCATGAAGCGCCGCGCCGCTCGCAACCGGGCGCGCAACGCCAGCGCCTGACATCGACTTTCGAGCCTCGAGCCGCAGCGCGTAGTAACACCTGATAGCGCTCAGCAACGTGCTCTTGAGCCCCGGACGGGAACTCCCCCAGCCACCGCTGGACATTCCCTCCGGGGCTCAGTGCTGTCCGGCGGACAACCTCCGTGGACACCTCCGTCCGTGGACACCTCCGTCCGCGCCCGACGCCACCCCACGGCCCGTCACGCTCCGTGACGGGACGTACGTGCTACTTCTGCGGACTGACGGGGACGTCGAGGACGACCTTGGTGCCGCGCGGCTCCGCCCGCACCATGTCGAACGTGCCGCCGAGCTCGCCCTCCACGAGGGTGCGGACGATCTGCAGACCGAGGTTGCCGGCCTTCTGCGGGTCGAATCCCTCGGGCAGTCCGGAGCCGTCGTCGAGGATCGTGATGAGCAACCGGCCGTCGGCCCGGCCGGAGCCGCTGCGGGCCGCGGTGACCTCCACCGTGCCGCCCTCCCCCTGGGTGAAGGCGTGCTCCAGGGCGTTCTGCAGGATCTCGGTCAGCACCATCGACAGCGGGGTGGCCACCTCCGCGTCCAGGATCCCGAAGCGGCCGATGCGCCGGCAGTCCACCTTGCCCGGCGAGATCTCGGCGACCATCGCGATCACACGGTCGGCGATCTCGTCGAACTCCACCCGCTCGTCGAGGTTCTGGGACAGGGTCTCGTGCACGATCGCGATCGAACCGACGCGGCGCACGGCCTCGTTGAGCGCCTCGCGGCCGGGCTCCGAATCCATCCGGCGGGCCTGCAGCCGCAGCAGTGCGGCCACGGTCTGGAGGTTGTTCTTCACCCGGTGGTGGATCTCCCGGATGGTCGCGTCCTTGGTGATCAGTTCGCGTTCGCGACGTCGCAGCTCGGTGACGTCGCGGCACAGGACGAGGGAGCCGATCCGGGTGCCCTTGGGCTTGAGCGGGATGGCTCGCAGCTGGATGACCCCGCCGTTGCCCTCGATCTCGGTCTCGCGCGGGGCCCAGCCACTGGCGAGCTTGACGAGCGCCTCGTCCACCGGGCCGCGGGACGGGGCGAGTTCGGCGGTGATGGTGCCCAGGTGTTGCCCGACGAGGTCGGAGGCGAGGCCGAGCCGGTGGTACGCGGACAGCGCGTTGGGGGACGCGTACGTGACGACCCCTTCGGCGTCGAGCCGCATCAGGCCGTCCCCGACGCGCGGGGAGGCGTCCATGTCGACCTGCTGCCCGGGGAACGGGAAGGACCCCGCCGCGATCATCTGCGCCAGGTCGGAGGCGGACTGGAGGTAGGTCAGCTCCAGCCGGCTCGGTGTACGCACAGTGAGCAGGTTGGTGTTCCGCGCGATCACGCCGAGTACCCGGCCCTCGCGGCGCACCGGGATGGACTCGACGCGGACGGGTACCTCCTCGCGCCACTCCGGGTCGCCCTCACGCACGATCCGGCCCTCGTCGAGGGCCGCGTCGAGCAGCGGGCGCCGGCCGCGCGGCACGAGGTGGCCCACCATGTCGTCCTGGTAGGACGTGGGCCCGGTGTTGGGGCGCATCTGCGCGACCGAGACGTACCGGGTGCCGTCGAGGGTGGGCACCCACAGCACCAGGTCGGCGAAGGAGAGGTCGGAGAGCAGTTGCCACTCCGAGACCAGCAGGTGGAGCCACTCCAGGTCGGTCTCACCCAGAGCGGTGTGCTGGCGTACGAGGTCGTTCATGGAGGGCACGTGGCGAGCGTACCTCGGGCTCGGGCCATGACTTTCCCCACGGCGACTACCCGGGAGTATCCAGGAAGGGCCCACTCCGCGTAGTGTTGGAGGAAGTCACGGGTTTCCGGTGCCCGACATTGGATGGACAGAACAGAATGGTCTAGTCCACAATTGACGTAAGCTTCCGCCCTCCCCGCACAGGAGGACGGATCGAGGTGGGCCACGCGCTCTGCCCTGACCGCGCAGGCAACCTCCCAACCGGCCGCCGGGAACCGCACACCCGTCGGCCGTAAGTACTCCGGGCTACGGTGCCGGGCGGGTTGAGGGTCCCGCCCCGGCACCGTGGCCCAGAGGAAATCCGCTCAGTGCGGCCAGGCGCGCACCGCGAGTTCCGCGACCGCCTCCAGCTCCTGACGGGTCGCCCCGTCGCGCGACTGCTGCGACATCCCCTGGAGCACCGACACCGCGTACAGGGCCAGCGCCCGCGCGTCCGTGTCCGCGGGCAGCACGCCGGCCGCGACGTCCGCCCGGAGCCGGCTCTCGAACAGCGCCACATTGGCCGCGCGCCGCGCGCGCAGCGCGTCCGCCACCTCCTGCGAGGTGGTGTTGACGGCCGCGCTGATCACCATGCAGCCCCGCGGGTGCGCCGGGTCGGTGTACACCTCGGCGGCCTCGCGCAGGATGCGCTCCATCGCGGCGCGGGCCGTGGGCTCCTCGGCCAGGGCGACGCTCGCGAAATCCCCGTACCGGCCGCCGTAGACAACCACGACCTCGTCGAAGAGCTTGCGCTTGTCGCCGAAGGCCGCGTACAGGCTGGGCGCGCTGATCCCGAGCGCGGCGGTCAGGTCGGAGATCGACGTCGCCTCGTAGCCGTTCTCCCAGAAGGCGAGCATCGCCTTGTCGAGGGCGGCGTCGCGGTCGAAGGAGCGGGGTCTGCCGCGCTGTCCGGTCACCATGCCCCGATTCTATAGCGGTCGCTACGGAATCTGGTACGGTCCCTTTCTGTAGCGACCACTACTGAATGCGGAAGGGGGCGCGCCATGGGCGTGCTCAAGGGGAAGACGGCACTGGTCACGGGCGGCAGCCGGGGCATCGGACGGGCGATCGCGCAGCGGCTCGCACGGGACGGGGCACTGGTCGCGGTGCACTACGGACGGAACGGGGCGGCGGCCGAGGAGACGGTGGCGGCGATCACCGCGGCCGGCGGGCGGGCGTTCGCCATCCGCGCGGAGCTCGGGGTGCCGGGCGACGCCGAGGCGCTCTGGGCGGCGTACGCGGCCCACCCGCTGCACACCGAGAACGTCGACGTCCTGGTCAACAACGCGGGCGCCCCGGCCTTCGCGGGCATCGCGGAGACGGACGAGGAGACCTACGACCGGGTGCAGGCGCTCAACGCGAAGGCGCCGTTCTTCGTGATCCGGCACGGGCTGGCCCGGCTGCGGGACGGCGGCCGGATCATCAACGTGACCAGCACCCCCGACATCGCCCTGCCGGCGATCCTGGCCACGATCGCGGCGAAGGGCGCGGTGAACGCGCTCACCCGGTCGCTCGCCGCCGAGCTGGCCCCGCGCGCGATCACCGTGAACTCGGTGGGCCCGGGCATCACGGACACCGACCTGAACGCGGGCTGGCTGGCGGACCCCGCGGCGCGGGCGCACGCCTCCTCCCGCTCGGTCTTCAACCGGCTGGGCACGGCGGAGGAGGTCGCGGACGTGGTGGCCTTCCTGGCCTCGCCGGACTCCCGCTGGGTGACGGGCCAGCACCTGAACGCGACGGGAGGCCTCCAACTGGCCCTGCTCTGAGGGTGCGGGGACGAACGGCGGGGGGACGGGCCGGGCCCGGCGCCCGCGGGTCGCGGGGCCCGGCACACCCGCCTCGGGGCGGCGCGCCGGGAGGCCGGGTGCGAGGTTCGGGACGACCATGGATCCGGGGCGGATTCCGCGGCCGGAGCGGCCCCGGCTCTGCTAGATTGGTCTATACCACATACCCGCACTCCAGATCGGCAGGCACCGCGTGGAAGTTGTCATCGTCCCGGACGCCACGGCAGGCGGAGAGCTCATCGCGGAGGCCGTCGCCGCGCTGCTGCGCCGCAAGCCCGACGCCCTGCTCGGCGTGGCGACCGGCTCTACCCCGCTGCCCGTCTATGCGGCCCTCACGGCCAAGGTGCGGGCCGGCGAGGTCGACGTCTCCCGGGCCCGCGTCTGCCAGCTCGACGAGTACGTCGGCCTGCCGGCCGGCCACCCCGAGTCCTACCGGGCCACCGTGCTCCGCGAGGTCGTCGAGCCCCTCGGCCTGTCCGAGGGGTCCTTCATGGGCCCCGACGGCTCCGCCGAGGACCTCGTCGCCGCGTGCGAGGAGTACGACCGCGCGCTCGCCGAGGCGGGCGGAGTCGACCTCCAGCTGCTGGGCATAGGAACCGACGGGCACATCGGCTTCAACGAGCCGTGCTCCTCGCTCTCCTCCCGCACCCGCATCAAGACCCTGACGGAGCAGACCCGCGTCGACAACGCGCGCTTCTTCGACGACGACCTGGAGCAGGTGCCGCACCACGTCATCACGCAGGGCATCGGCACCATCCTCGACGCCCGCCACCTGGTCCTCCTCGCCACCGGCGAGGGCAAGGCCGAGGCCGTCGCACAGACCGTCGAGGGCCCGCTGTCCGCACTGGTCCCGGCCTCCGCGCTACAGCTGCACCGGCACGCGACCGTCGTCGTGGACGAGGCCGCCGCCGCCAAGCTGAAGCTCGCGGACTACTTCCGCCACACCTACGCCAACAAGCCGGCCTGGCAGGGCCTGTAGGCCAGGAGGCGGCAGGCCGCAGGGCGACGCACGGCGGCCGCACGAAAGGACGGAAGGCCGGGCCCCCTCCACAGGGCCCGGCCTTCCGTCCGTCCGGCCTTCCCTCCGTCCGGCCGGCCGGCGCCACTGCTAGCCGCGCGCGATGGCTTCCGCCGCCGCGCGCCCGCACACCCGTGCGGCGCCGTGGGTGGCGATGTACAGGGCTCCGCGCGGCTCGGCCCGCGGCAGCCCCATCTCGACCACGACCGTGTCCGGCCGGGCCGCGACCAGCGCGTCCAGGACCTCGACCATCCACGGGTGCCGGTGCGCGTCGCGGACCACGACGACCACCGTGCGGTCACCGGCCGCCGCCAGGACGTCCCCGGCCGCGGCGCCCTGCGGGTACACGCCCGACGCGGTCCCCGGCACCAGCGCGGCCAGCTCGGCGGCCACGCCCCACGGGGTCTCGTCGCCCACCGCGATGTTGGCGACGGGGGCGAGCGTGGCCACGTACGGCGGGGCGGAGACCGGCGTCCGACCGCCGGAGACGAACAGCGCACGGCGGGCCGCCTCCAGGCCGATGCCGGGCGCGCCCCCCTCCGGCCGGCCCGGCACGGCGGCGGCGGGCCGGGTCGAGCGGGTCCACTCGGCCAGTGCCCGGACCCGGGCGGCCGCGTCGGCGAGCCGTTCCTCGGGGAGCGCACCCTCGCGTACGGCGGCGACCAGGGCGTCGCGGAGACGGATCACGGTGGCCTCGTCGGCGAGCCCGCCGCCCACGCAGATCGCGTCGGCGCCGGCGGCGATGGCGAGGACGGAGCCGCGTTCGATGCCGTACGTCCCGGCGATGGCGTTCATCTCCATGCCGTCGGTGACGATCAGGCCCTCGTAGCCGAGCTCCTTGCGCAGCAGTCCGGTCAGGACCTGCGGGCTGAGGGTGGCCGGCCGGGTGGGGTCGAGGGCGGGCACCAGGATGTGCGCGCTCATCACGGCCTTGGTGCCGGCCTCGATGGCGGCCCGGAACGGGACCAGTTCGCGGACGGCCAGGGTCTCCAGGTCCACGTCGATCCGCGGCAGTGCGTGGTGCGAGTCGACGTTGGTGTCGCCGTGGCCGGGGAAGTGCTTGGTGCAGGCGGCGACGCCGGCGGCCTGCAGGCCCTCCACGTACGCGGCGGTGTGCCGGGCGGCGAGGCCGGTGTCGGCGCCGAAGGACCGGACGCCGATGACCGGGTTGTCGGGGTTGGAGTTGACGTCCGCGGACGGGGCCCAGTTGAGGTTGACCCCGCACGCGGCGAGGCGGCGCCCCAGCTCGCGGGCCACCCCGCGGGTCAGTCCGGTGTCGTCGACGGCGCCCAGGGCCAGGTTGCCCGGGAAGGAGGAGCCGCCGCGGACCTCCAGGCGGGTGACGTCGCCGCCCTCTTCGTCGATGGCGACGAGGACGTCGTCCCGCTCGGCCCGCAGCTGCGCGGTGAGCGCGGCGAGCTGCTCCGGCGAGGCGATGTTGCGGCCGAACAGGCCGACGGCGGTGAGGCCCTCGGCGACCCGGCGCAGCACCCAGGCGGGGGCGGTGGTGCCCTCGAAGCCCGGCTGGAGGACGGCGAGCGCGTCGCGGGTCAGGGTGTCGGTGCGGTGCGCAAGGACAGTCACGGGCCGTTATCCCTTCACGGCGCCGGCGGTCATGCCGCCGACGGCCTTGCGCTGGAGGAAGACGAAGATGACCAGGACCGGGACCGCGAAGAGCGAGGACGCGGCCATGGTGGCGCCCCAGTCGTTGCCGAAGGCGGTCTGGAACTGGGTCAGCCACAGCGGCAGGGTCTGCGCCGTCTTCTCCTTGTTCAGGATCAGGACCATGGCGAACTCGTTCCAGGCGGTGATGAAGCCGAAGAGCGAGGTGGACATCAGGCCGGGGGCCAGCAGCGGGAAGATCACCTTGCGGAAGGCCTGGCCGCGGGTGCAGCCGTCGATCTGGGCGGCCTCCTCCAGCGTCACCGGGACGGCGGCGATGAAGCCGCGCAGGGTCCAGATGGTGAAGGGCAGGACCATCACGAAGTAGATCGCGGTCAGCAGGCCCAGGCTGTTCAGCATCTCGGCGTCGCGGGCGATCATGTACATCGCGATGACCATGACCTCCCAGGGGGCCATCTGCGCCATCATCACGCCGAGGACGAGGCCCTTGCGGCCCTTGAACCTCATGCGGGCGATCGCGAAGCTCGCGGCGAGGGCCACGAGCAGCGCCAGCAGGACGGCTCCGACGGTGACCAGCAGGCTGTTCTGCACGTACGTCCAGAACATCTCGACGCCGGTGGCCTTGGTGAAGTTGTCGAGCGTGGGGGTGAAGACGAAGACGGGGTCCTTGGTGAGGATCTCGCCGGACGGCTTGAGGGCCGAGGAGAACATCCAGTAGACGGGGAAGACGAAGACCACGGCCAGGAGCAGGGCGGCGAGGTTCTTCGCGACGGCTGCCGGGCGGAGCGGGCGCCGGGTGCGCAGCCGCGGCGCGGGCTTCGGGGCGGTGGTGGTGCTCACTGCTCCTCCTCCTGCTTCAGGATCAGGCGGAAGTAGAAGGACATGACGACCACGAGCATCACGATCGTCAGGACGGAGATCGCTGCCGCGAGCGCGTAGTGGCCCTGGCTCTGGCCCTCGACGAAGGCGAAGACGGGCAGGGTCTCGGAGGCGCGGTCGGGGCCGCCGCGGTTCATCGCGTAGACCTGGGTGAAGGCCTTGAACACCCAGATCACCTCCAGGAAGGTGGTGACGAGGAAGAACGGCCTGAGGTTGGGGAAGACGACCTGCCAGAAGGTCTGCCAGCCGTTCGCGCCGTCCATCCGCGCGGCCTCGTACAGCTCGGCGCTGACGGTGGTCAGGCCGGCGTACATGTTGAGGGCGACGAAGGGGACGGAACCCCAGACCACCAGGATCGTGATGATCACCAGGGTCGACCAGCCGGTCTCGAACCAGTTGTGCTGCTCGTAGCCGGAGAAGCCGAGCGTGCGCATGACCCAGTTCATGACGCCGAACTGCTCGTCGAACAGCCACTGGAAGACGGTCACGGACGCGACGATCGGCATGGCCCAGGCCATCACCAGGGCCATCGACAGGACCAGGCGCATCCACTTCCCCAGCCGGTTGAGCAGGAGGCCGAGGAGGCTGCCGATCGCCATGATGAGCGCGACGTTGGCGGCGGTGAAGGCGAAGGTGCGGACGACGACGGTCCAGAAGTGCCCGTCGGCCAGCAGCTGGGTGTAGTTCTCGACGCCGTTGAAGGGCGCCTTGCGCTGGATGAACTCGATCCTGTCGACCTTCTGGAAGGACAGGACGACGTTCTTGGCCAGCGGGTACAGCAGCAGCGCGGCCATGCTGAGCACCGCCGGCGCGACCAGCAGGTACGGCAGCCATCCCGAGGGCGGCGAGGACGTGGCACCGCGAGGAGACGGGGCCTTCGTCCGGGCCTTCGTCCGGGCCTTGTTCCCGGCGCCGGAGGGCTGCGGCTGCTGTGGCGCCCCCGACGTGTGCGGCCCGCCGGACTCGTGTGGTGCGTCCTGTGGAGCGGTCGCCGCTCCCTGGGAGTGCACGGTCATGTGTTGTTTCCTCGCGGTTGGCTGTGGCGACCGGCGTCCGTCGCACCCGGTCGGCAGCGGGCGGGCGTCGCGTACGGCTGTCCGTGCGACCGGGGGTGCGGCGGGCGCAGCCGGGCGCCTGCCGCACCCCCCGGTGCAGGTGTGCTGCGGGTGTTACTTGTTGATGCGGCTCGCGATCTCCTTGTCCGCCTCCGCGCCCGCCTTGGCGGCGTCCTCACCCTTGAGGACCTTGGTCATGAACTCCTTGATCGGGTTGGGCTCGGTCTCGACGTTCGCCCAGCCCGGGGTGACCGGGGTGATCTTGCCGTTGACGCCGGCCTTGCCCATGGCCTCGGCGAAGGAGTCCGCGGCCGGGGTGAAGTTGGCGGCGGCCTGGTTCGGCAGCGACGCCCCCTTGACCTCGGCGGCGTACTTCGTCATCTGGTCCTTGCCGGCGGCCAGGGCCAGCCACTCCTTGGCGAGCTCCTTGTTCTTGGAGCGCTCGGCGACGGCGAGGTTCGAGCCGCCGAGGAAGACGGTGCCAGGCTTGTCGGCGGTCTTGCCCGGAATCGGGAAGTAGCCGAAGTCGGCCTCCTTGCCCGCCTCCTTCAGGGCCTTCTCCGCGCCGCCGGCCTCCCAGCCCAGACCGATCCAGGAGGCGACGCCGCCCTTGGGGACGATGTCGGTGGACTGCTGGGGGGTGGCCTCGTCCTTGTCCTTCGGGGCGGTGGAGTAGGACTGCAGCTTCTTGTAGAACTCCATCGCGGAGGCGGCCTGCGGGGTGCCGAGCCCGCCCTTCCACTTGCCGCCGTCCTTGACGGCGAGGTCGCCGCCCTCGTCCCAGAGGAAGCCCGCGAGGACGTACCAGCTCTGGCCGGGGAGGTAGATCGGCTGCGTGGACGGGTCGGCGGCCTTGAGCTTCTCCAGGCCGGCGAGCCACTCGTCACGGGTGGTGGGCGGGGTGACGCCGGCCGTCGCGAAGGCCTTCTTGTCGTAGACGACGACGCGGTTGGCGGCGTACCACGGGGCGGAGTAGAGCTTGCCCTCGTACTCGGCGGAGGCGAGCATGCTCTTCTGCCAGGCGTCGGCGCCCAGCTTGCCCTTCTCCTTGGTGAGGTCGGCGAGGCCGCCGGTGACGGCGTAGCCCGCGGTCTGGGTGTTGCCGAGCTCCAGGACGTCCGGCGGGGTGTTCTCGGACAGGGCGGTGGTGACCTTCTCCTGGATGCCCTTCCACGCCTGGACCTCGACCTTGACGGTGACGCCGGGGTGCTTGGCCGAGAACTCCTTGTTCACCTCGTCGATCCAGGCCTTCGGCGCGGAGCCGTCCATCACCCAGACGGTGATCTCCTTGGCGCCGCCCGCGTCGGCCGTGCCCTTGTCGTCGCCGCCCCCGTTGCCACACGCCGCGACACCGGCCATCATGCCCGCGACACTGACCGCCGCGATGAGCTTGCGCTTCACGCCACCCTCCTCAGGGATGCTGCCTGCAACTTCCCTCGCCCGCCGCGGTGATGCACCGAGTACTGCACAAGTACTGCCCGTGGGGCCGGGATCTGATCCATATTGGTGTAGACCAGTACCGGGAGCTTGGCCTAGACCTATAGGGGTGTCAAGGGTCTAATGATCGGGTGCCGCGTCCGTTACCGGACCGACACCTGGGGGAGGACGGGGGCCCGTCCCCCCACCCGTGTCACCATGTGACCGCACATATCGGAGGAGCCGGTGACGGCAGCGAAACTGGAGTCGGGAAGGCGGGCGGCGATGGCCACCGAAGGGGCGACCGAGCCGGAGGGCGGTGCGGCCACGCGCACCGCGCGCGTGCCCAAGTACTACCGACTCAAGCGACACTTGCTCGACATGACGGAAACGCTGCCGCCCGGTACGCCCGTCCCGCCCGAGCGCACCCTCGCCGCCGAGTTCGACACCTCCCGCACCACCGTGCGCCAGGCCCTCCAAGAACTCGTCGTCGAGGGCCGGCTGGAACGCATCCAGGGCAAGGGCACCTTCGTGGCCAAGCCGAAGGTCTCCCAGCCGCTGCAACTGTCCTCCTACACGGAGGACATGCGCGCGCAGGGCCTGGAGCCCACCTCCCAACTCCTGGACATCGGCTACGTGACCGCCGACGACACCCTGGCCGGCCTGCTCAAGATCGCCGCAGGCGGGCGCGTCCTGCGCATCGAGCGGCTCCGCCTGGCCAGCGGCGAGCCGATGGCCATCGAGACCACCCACCTGTCGGCCAAGCGCTTCCCCGCCCTGCGCCGCTCCCTGGCCAAGTACACCTCGCTCTACACCGCCCTCGCCGAGGTGTACGGGGTGCGGCTCGCCGAGGCCGAGGAGACCATCGAGACCTCGCTGGCCACCCCCCGCGAGGCCGGGCTGCTCGGCACGGACGTCGGCCTGCCGATGCTGATGCTCTCCCGGCACTCCCTGGACGCCGACGGGGAGCCGGTCGAGTGGGTGCGGTCGGTCTACCGCGGAGATCGATACAAGTTCGTTGCCCGACTCCAGCGCCCCGCCGTCTGATCCGTAGTTGACTCTCGTTCCGCTATACGGACGGGGGCTTACGTTCAGCGGTCGGCCCCCGTAGATTCCCTGCGCTTGCGCAGATGATCAACGAGGGGACGAGGATCATGCCGGAACCGGAAGCAACAGACACCCAACGGGACGCGGCGAGTTCGGGAACGACACCGGACTCGCCTTCCGCATCAGGCCGCATGACCCCGAAGTCGATCGCCGTGTGGGTGCTCGTCGCCCTCATCGGGGCCATCGGCTGGGCCGTGCTCGCGCTCTCCCGCGGCGAGGAGATCTCCGCCGCCTGGCTGCTCGCCGCCGCACTCGGCTCGTACGCCATCGGCTACCGCTTCTACGCGCGCTTCATCGCGCACCGGGTCCTGCGGGTCGACAAGACCCGGGCCACGCCCGCCGAACGCCTTGACAACGGTGTCGACTTCCACCCGACCGACCGCCGAGTGCTGTTCGGCCACCACTTCGCCGCCGTCGCCGGTGCCGGACCGCTCGTCGGCCCGGTGCTCGCCGCGCAGATGGGCTACCTGCCCGGCACCATCTGGATCGTCGCCGGCGTCATCTTCGCGGGTGCCGTCCAGGACATGGTCACCCTGTTCTTCTCCACCCGGCGCGACGGCCGCTCGCTCGGCCAGATGGCCCGGGACGAGATCGGCCCCGTGGGCGGAGCCGCCGCCCTCGTCGCCGTGTTCGCCATCATGATCATCCTGCTGGCGGTGCTCGCCCTGGTGATCGTCAACGCGCTGGCGCACTCGCCCTGGGGCGTGTTCTCCATCGGCATGACCATTCCGATCGCCCTGTTCATGGGCTTCTACCTGCGCGTGCTGCGGCCGGGCCGGGTCACCGAGGTCTCCGTCATCGGCGTGGCCCTGCTGCTGCTCGCCATCGTCGCCGGCGGCTGGGTCGCCGAGTCCTCGCTGGCCGCCACCTTCACCCTGGAGAAGGAGACGCTGATCATCTGGATGGTCGCGTACGGCTTCATCGCCTCGGTGCTGCCGGTGTGGATGCTGCTCGCGCCCCGCGACTACCTCTCCACCTTCATGAAGATCGGCACGATCGCGATGCTCGCCCTGGGCGTCGTCATCGCCATGCCGACGCTGAAGATGCCCTCGGTCACCGACTTCGCCGCCCGCGGGGACGGCCCGGTCTTCGCCGGGTCGATGTTCCCGTTCGTCTTCATCACCATCGCCTGCGGCGCACTGTCCGGCTTCCACTCCCTGGTCTCCTCGGGCACCACCCCGAAGATGATCCAGAAGGAGACCCAGGTCCGGGTCATCGGCTACGGCTCCATGCTGACCGAGTCGTTCGTCGCGGTGATGGCGATGATCTGCGCGTGCATCATCGAGCCCGGCCTGTTCTTCGCGGTCAACTCCCCCGGCGGGGTCGTCGGCACGACCGTCCAGACCGCCTCGGAGGCGGTCACGAACTTCGGCTTCTCCGTCTCGCCGGAGTTCCTCGCCCAGGCCGCGAAGGACGTCGAGGAGGCCACCCTGCTGTCCCGTACGGGCGGCGCACCGACCTTCGCACTCGGAATGTCGGAGATCTTCTCGGCCGTCGTCGGCGGTGCGGGCATGAAGGCCTTCTGGTACCACTTCGCCATCATGTTCGAGGCGCTGTTCATCCTGACCACGCTGGACGCGGGCACCCGCGTCGGCCGGTTCATGCTCCAGGACACCCTCGGCAACGTGCACAAGTCCTTCAAGGACGTCAGCTGGAAGCCCGGCGTCTGGCTGGCCAGCGCCCTCGTCGTGGGCGGCTGGGGCTACTTCCTGTGGGTCGGCGTCAAGGACCCGCTGGGCGGCATCAACCAGCTCTTCCCGCTGTTCGGCATCGCGAACCAGCTGCTCGCGGCGGTGGCCCTGGCCGTCTGCACGACCCTGCTGGTCAAGTCCGGGCGACTCAAGTGGGCCTGGGTGACCGGCGTCCCGCTGGTGTGGGACGTGGCCGTCACCCTCACCGCGAGCTGGCAGAAGATCTTCTCGGACGACGTGAAGGTCGGCTTCTTCGCCCAGCGCGACAAGTACCAGGACGGCATCGACGCGGGGAAGGTGCTCGCACCCGCGAAGAACATGGACGAGATGCACACGGTGGTCACCAACGCCACCGTCGACGGCGTCCTGGCCGGGCTGTTCGCCGTCCTGATCATCATCGTGCTGCTGGACGCGGCCCGCACCTGCCTCCGGGCCGTCCGCAGCCCCGAGACGGTCCGGCTGACCGAGGTCCCGTGGACCGAGTCGAAGATCCTCGCCCCCGCCGGGCTCATCGCGACGCCGGAGGAGCGGGCCGAACTCGCCGCCGCCGGCCTCGACTCGGGCGGCGGCCGCGCGAAGGAGCCCGTGGCGTGAGCGGCGGCGGGGTGCGCGGCGCGCTGGCGAAGGCGCGGTTCTACGTACGGGAGTTCTCCGGCGAGGCGGCGTACGACCGGTACGTCGCGCACGCCCGCTCCCACGACCCGGACGCCGAGGTCATGACCCGCCGCGCCTTCGAACGCACCCGCACCGACGCCCGCGAGGCGGACCCCCGCGAGGGCTTCCGCTGCTGCTGAGCGCTGCCGCACCGGCGCACGTACAGGGGCCCCGCCGTATTCGGCAGGGCCCCTCGCGCGTACAGCCGACTGTCAGCGCACCCAGTCCTTGAGGACCTCTGTCTGGAGGGTGATGCCGACGGGCTCCGGGAGGACGATGTCCGACCCGTACGGCACGATGTGAACGTTCTCGTACCGGCGGCCGTTCGGCTGGCTGTAGACGGAGACCTCGCACTTGGCCCTGTCGATGAGCAGATAGACAGGGATGCCCGTTTCCGCGTAGGCCCGCGGCTTCTCGACGTGGTCACGCCGGTGGGTGTCCGAATCCCAGGATGTCACCTCGACGGCCATGAGGATCGGCTCGGCGTCAGCCCAGTCGCCCTGCCCCACGAAAGCGTCCTCATGTGCCAGTACGGCATCAGGGATCGCCCGCCCGGTCCGGTACTCCTGCGCCTTGATCCCCATTCCCTGGTGCAGCCAGAGTTCGGGCTGGTGCTGGATACAGATCCGCGTGAGCCACTGGATGATCCGCCCGTGGTCCCCGTCCGGCATGGCCTTGCTCCTGATGACACCGTCGATGAATTCCAGCCGCAGTCCCTCGATCTCCCGAGCGCCTATGCGCGCGAGGGCCTCGAATTCGTCGGTCAGCATGTGGGGCCGGTCGGTCATCACGGTCATGCCTCGCTCGCCTTTCTCGACGGTGCTGCTCCCGACGATAGCGCCGGGCGGCGGCCCCCGTCCGGCACACTCGGCAGCATGGACTTCGACATCCGCAGTGCCGCGACCGCCGAGTACGAACGGCTGGGAGAGATCACCGGGCAGGCCTACACCGGGGACGGGCTGCTCGACCAGAACGAGGACGACACCTACCTGAACGTCCTGCGCGACGTGGCCGGCCGGGCCGCCGCCGGCGAGGTGCTGGTCGCCGTACGGAACGGGGAGATGCTCGGCGGGGTGACCTTCGCCCCGCCCGGGAGCCCGCTCGCCGACGTCGCCGGGCCGCACGAGGCCGAGTTCCGCATGCTGGCCGTGGCGCCCGAGGCGCGCGGCACGGGCGTCGGGGAGGCCCTCGTACGGGCGTGCATCGAGCGGGCCCGCGCCCTCGACGGGGTCACCGCGCTGACCCTGTCCACCCAGCCGGCGATGCGCGGCGCCCAGCGGATCTACGCCCGCCTGGGCTTCGTCCGCACCCCGGAACTGGACTGGTCCCCGATCCCCGCACTGACCCTGCTCACCTACCGACTGGAGCTGTGAGGCCACGCTCAGCAAAGGGCCGGACACAACATCTAGGGGGTCGCACAGAAACCTCCCCCCACATGTATGCTCGTCCTCGCTGTCGCCGCAGGGGAATCCGGTGCGAATCCGGAACTGTCCCGCAACGGTATGAAGTACACCCATCGGTGTCACCGAAGTCCGACGACCTGCCGACGGCGCGCCCGGCTCGACCGAACCGGGTGCCGACCACGTCCGGGCCTCGCGGTAGGGCCTGCGGACGTCGCGCGGTGCTGCCCTCGGGGCCCCTTGCCCGCGCGCGCCCGCTCGCGCCCGCACCGCCGCCGTCCCGGAGCCGAGCGAGGGAGAGCTCCCCCCGTGACCATCGCGCCTTCCGCACCGCGCGCCGAGTCCGACCCGTCCGACAACGGAACTGAGGGGGGCCCCGGGGCCGCGCTGCTGCGCACCCTCACCGAGCTGACCGCCGACCTTCCCGACACCGACCCGGGCCGGGTCGCCGCCGCCGCCCTGCGCGGCCGCAGCGCCGCTGCCGACGAGGCCGAACTGCGCGGGCTGGCCACCGAGGCCGCGGCCGGTCTGATCTCCGAGGACCCGGCGTACTCCCGGCTCGC
Source organism: Streptomyces sp. NPDC127106 (assembly GCF_042677605.1). Classification (NCBI taxonomy): domain Bacteria; kingdom Bacillati; phylum Actinomycetota; class Actinomycetes; order Kitasatosporales; family Streptomycetaceae; genus Streptomyces; species Streptomyces sp. NPDC127106. Next base: position 70,036 of record NZ_JBHXTC010000007.1, read on the forward strand.
CGCCCGGCTGCTGACGATCACCGTCGCCGAGGAGGCCGCGGGCCAGGGCGCCACGTCCTTCTCCGCCTCGGTCGAGGTCGGCCACCGCGAGGGCCTGATCGCGGACCGCACCGCCGAGTTCGTCCGGCTGCACGCCACCCGCCTCGACGCGCTGGTCGAGCACACCCTCGGCGAGGGCGCCGACGACCGCTTCGGCTTCTTCGGCCTGCGCACCCTGCACAGCCGCTACCTGCTGCGCCACCCGATCACCCGCCAGGTCATCGAGACGCCGCAGCACTTCATGCTGCGCGTGGCCTGCGGTCTGGCCGAGAACGACGGCATCGAGGCCGTCGAGGAAGTCGCCTCGCTGTACCGGCTGATGAGCCGCCTGGACTACCTGCCGTCCTCCCCCACGCTCTTCAACTCCGGCACCCGGCACCCGCAGATGTCCTCCTGCTACCTGCTGGACTCCCCGCTGGACGAGCTCGACTCGATCTACAACCGCTACCACCAGGTCGCGCGCCTGTCGAAGCACGCCGGCGGCATCGGGCTGTCGTACTCCCGCATCCGCGCCCGCGGTTCGCTGATCCGCGGCACCAACGGCCACTCCAACGGCATCGTCCCGTTCCTGAAGACCCTCGACGCCTCCGTCGCCGCCGTGAACCAGGGCGGCCGCCGCAAGGGCGCCGCCGCCGTCTACCTGGAGACCTGGCACGCGGACATCGAGGAGTTCCTGGAGCTGCGCGACAACACCGGTGAGGACGCCCGGCGTACGCACAACCTGAACCTGGCGCACTGGATCCCCGACGAGTTCATGCGCCGCGTGAACTCCGACGGCGAGTGGTCGCTGTTCTCCCCGGCCGACGTGCCCGAGCTGGTCGACCTGTACGGCGACGAGTTCGACGCCGCCTACGTCAAGGCCGAGCAGGCGGGCCTGGCCAAGAAGACCATGCCGGCCCGCGAGCTGTACGGCCGCATGATGCGCACCCTCGCGCAGACCGGCCAGGGCTGGATGACGTTCAAGGACGCCTCCAACCGGACCGCGAACCAGACCGCCCTGCCGGGCACGGTCGTCCACTCCTCCAACCTGTGCACCGAGATCATCGAGGTCACCAACGACGGCGAGACGGCCGTCTGCAACCTCGGCTCGGTCAACCTCGGCGCGTTCGTGCTGGCAGGAGCCGGCGGCGGGGAGGGGGCGATGGACTGGGAGCGCCTGGACGAGACCGTCCGCACCGCCGTGACCTTCCTCGACCGGGTCGTGGACATCAACTTCTACCCGACCGAGGAGGCCGGCCGCTCCAACGGCAAGTGGCGCCCGGTGGGCCTGGGCGCGATGGGCCTCCAGGACGTCTTCTTCAAGCTGCGCCTGCCCTTCGACTCCGCCGAGGCCAAGGCCCTCTCCACGAAGATCGCCGAGCGGATCATGCTCGCCGCGTACGAGGCCTCCGCCGACCTCGCCGAGAAGCACGGCACCCTCCCGGCCTGGGAGCAGACCCGTACCGCCCAGGGCGTGCTGCACCCCGACCACTACGGCGTCGAGCTGACCTGGCCGGAGCGCTGGGACGCGCTGCGCGCCCGGATCGCGACCACCGGCATGCGCAACTCGCTGCTGTTGGCCATCGCGCCGACCGCGACGATCGCCTCGATCGCGGGCGTGTACGAGTGCATCGAGCCGCAGGTCTCCAACCTGTTCAAGCGCGAGACGCTGTCGGGTGAGTTCCTCCAGGTCAACGGCTACCTGGTGGAGGACCTGAAGAAGCTCGGCGTGTGGGACGCCCAGACCCGCGAGGCGCTGCGCGACTCCTCCGGCTCCGTCCAGGGCTTCAACTGGATCCCGGCCGAGGTCCGCGAGCTGTACCGCACGGCGTGGGAGATCCCGCAGCGCGGCCTGATCGACATGGCGGCGGCCCGTACGCCGTACCTGGACCAGTCGCAGTCGCTGAACCTGTTCATGGAGACGCCGACCATCGGCAAGCTGTCGTCGATGTACGCGTACGCCTGGAAGCAGGGTCTGAAGACCACGTACTACCTGCGCTCGCGTCCGGCGACGAAGATCGCCCGCGCCGCGTCCGGCGGTGCCGCCGTCCCGGCTTCCGCCACGCCCCTCCCGCAGGCCCTCGACGCCGAGGCGCTGGCCTGCTCCCTTGAGAACCCCGAGTCCTGCGAGGCCTGCCAGTAATGCCCACCCCCGACAAGAACCTCCTCGACCCGGGCTTCGAGCTGACGCTCCGCCCGATGCGCTACCCGGACTTCTACGAGCGCTACCGGGACGCGATCAAGAACACGTGGACGGTGGAGGAGGTCGACCTCCACTCGGACGTGGCCGACCTGGCGAAGCTGACGCCCGCCGAGCAGCACATGATCGGCCGGCTGGTCGCGTTCTTCGCGACGGGCGACTCGATCGTGGCGAACAACCTGGTCCTGACGCTGTACAAGCACATCAACTCCCCGGAGGCGCGCCTGTACCTGTCGCGCCAGCTGTTCGAGGAGGCCGTGCACGTCCAGTTCTACCTGACGCTGCTGGACACCTACCTGCCCGACCCGGACGACCGCGCGGCGGCGTTCGCCGCGGTCGAGAGCATCCCCTCCATCCGCGAGAAGGCGCAGTTCTGCTTCAAGTGGATGGACTCGGTCGAGAAGATCGAGAAGCTGGAGACGGCGGCCGACCGCCGCCGCTTCCTGCTGAACCTGATCTGCTTCGCCGCGTGCATCGAGGGCCTGTTCTTCTACGGCGCCTTCGCGTACGTGTACTGGTTCCGGTCGCGCGGTCTGCTGCACGGCCTGGCCACCGGCACCAACTGGGTGTTCCGCGACGAGACCATGCACATGAACTTCGCCTTCGAGGTCGTGGACACGGTCCGCAAGGAGGAGCCGGAGCTCTTCGACGACGCGCTCCAGCAGCAGGTCACGGACATGCTGAAGGAAGCCGTCGAGGCGGAGCTGCAGTTCGGCCGCGACCTGTGCGGTGACGGCCTGCCGGGCATGAACACCGAGTCGATGCGCGAGTACCTGGAGTGCGTCGCCGACCAGCGCCTGGTCCGCCTCGGCTTCCCGCCGGTGTACGGCTCGCAGAACCCGTTCTCCTTCATGGAGCTGCAGGGCGTCCAGGAGCTGACGAACTTCTTCGAGCGCCGCCCGTCGGCCTACCAGGTCGCCGTCGAGGGCACGGTCGACCTGGACGAGGACTTCTAGTCCCGCCGGTCCGTCCCCGTACGTGTGCGAGGGCCCCCGGCGCCCTGGTGGGCGGGCGCGGCGCGGGTGGGGGAGCTGTTCGGTCCCCCCAGAAAACC
>NZ_JBHXTC010000007.1:73317-84278 GCF_042677605.1 Streptomyces sp. NPDC127106
AGTGGCGCGCTGCCAGTCCCCCCGGGCCCCCCCCCGCTGCGGGCGGCGCCGCCCCCGGGGGGGGGGGGCCGCCCCCCGGGGCCCTTGTGCGTTCCGTGAGCGGACCCCTCAGTCACCGGGGGCGTGCGGGCGCGGGACGTGGTTCAGGCGCGGGCCGAGGCCGTGCGTCGGGTCGCTCGGCGGGTGCCGTCGCGCCTCGCGGAGCAGGCGGTCGACCACCCGGTCGTGCCGGAGGCCGACGAGGGCCGGGGCGAGTACCACGGCCATCATGGCCAGGACCGCCAGACAGCCCAGGACGGTGTCCATACCTCCACTGTGGCCCCGGTCGGCGAGGACCGCGCGGCGGGCTACTCGTTCGGGACGGTCTCGTAGCGCGGGGCGCCCTCGGCCATCTGGCGCAGGGCGTCCTTGCGGTCCCGCTTCGAGAGCCGGTCGATGTACAGGTAGCCGTGCAGGTGGTCGGTCTCGTGCTGGAGGCAGCGGGCGAAGTAGCCGGTGCCGCGCACCTTGATCGGGTTGCCCTGGGCGTCCTGGCCGGTGACCTCGGCGTAGTCGGGGCGGGCCAGCGAGGCGTACGCGGTCGGGACCGACAGGCAGCCCTCGTTGGAGTCGTCGAGCACGCGGGAGGCGGCCGGCAGCTCCACGAGCTTCGGGTTGACCACGACACCGGTGTGGCGGACGCCCTCGTCGTCCGGGCAGTCGTACACGAAGACCTTGGCGTCCACGCCGATCTGGTTCGCGGCCAGGCCGACGCCCTCCGCGGCCCGCTGGCTGGCGAACATGTCGTCGATCAGCTGCGCCAGCTCGTCGCCGAACTCGGTGACGTCCTTGCACTCGCGGTGCAGCACCGGGTTGCCGACGACGGTGATCGGGCGGGCGGTGCCGCGCTCCCGGTGGGCGAGCTCGCGCGCCTCACAGTCCTCGGTGTCCACGACGTAACCGTCGTCGTCCACTGCGATGACCTCGTTTTCCTGCTGCGCCATGTCCGCCGTACGCCTTCCGTAAGTCCACCCGTTCACGATGTGCCGGTATAGCCTACGGTGCGCGGTCAGCAGACTTCTTCGAGATCCCGCCACTCCCGGGTGTCCGGGCTGTCGGCGACCCAGCCGTCGAGCAGTCCGCGGACCAGCCCGGCCGGTGCGGCGATGCCGCATTCGCGCTCGGGGACCCACAGGGAGCCGGAGCCGGCCGTGCGGTGGCCGAGCGGGCCGGGGTGGCCCGGTTCGCTGTGGTCGTGGGGATCCAGGTGCTCGCCGTCGCCCTCGCCGCTCGGCATCACGCTCTCCGAGCAGGTCCGGCACAGCAGCCGCACCGAGGACGACCAGTCCTCGGCGGCGAAGCCGGCGTCCGAGGCGAGCTGCTCCAGGGCGTCCCGGTCGGTCTCGGTGGCCGCTTCCAGCAGCACCACCCAGGTCGGCACCGGCGACGGCGCCCACAGCTCGATCTCGTCGAAGACGGGGTAGGCGGGGCCGGCGGCGGTGACCCGCTCGCCGTTGGGCACCCCGTCGTGCAGGACGACCTCGCCCCAGCGCCGCCCGGACGAGGGCAGCGGGATGGACAGCACCTCGATGCGGGCCGGGTCCAGCCGGCGGCCCCAGACCACCTCGGCCTCGCCCTCCGGGGACAGCCGGACGGCGGCGCTGCCGAGTTCCATGCCGACGGGTTCGCCGCCCTTGCCGTGCGGGTCCCCGGGCACCTTCAGCCCGTACGCCTGCCAGGCGCGCCGGGCCAGCGGCCAGTCCTGGAGCGCGGTCGCGGCGATGCCGACGTTCCACCAGTCCGGGGCACCGGTCTCGCGGTCCAGCAGGGCGACGGCCCGCAGCCCGGCGGCCCGTGCCTGCTCCCAGTCGTGCCGGAACTTGTGCAGCAGGGCCAGGTTGAACCAGGACTCCGACAGCCAGGGCTCCAAGTCGGCGGCCCTGGTCAGCAGCGCACCCGCGTCCTCGTACCGGCCGTCGCCGATCAGCGTGAACGCGCGGTCGGTGGCCTGCCGCCACGAGGCGGAGGGCCTATGCCGTACCTTCCCGAAGATCCTCACGTTTCCCGCCTGCTTGGGGGCGCCCCCAGCGGTGGCTGGGGGGACAACGGTGCAGCCTTTGCGGACACCCTCACGGACGCTCCTACTGGCATCCAACCATGCCCACTCGGACGGCCGCTCATTACCCATGGGTTACCCAGGCGGGAGGGGATCAACTCTGTCACGTCCGCCCCTGGCCCGAACCCCGGCGGGGCAGCCCCCGCCGGCAGACGAACGCCCCCGGGATTGGCGCCTTCGGGTGAACGAAGGGCCTTCCCCGGGGGCGGATCCACCCTCGGTCGGCGGCCTGTCAGCCGGCGGCGGGATCGGCGGTGACGTCGTGGTCGGGCACCGCCTGTCCCGAGCGGATCAGCTCGATCCGCCCCATCACCTTGGAGCGCAGGTCGCTCGGCACGTCGTCCGAGCCGCAGCAGCGCTTCACCAGCTTCTTCACGGCCTGCTCCAGGCCGTACTTCTCCAGACAGGGGTTGCACTCGCCGAAGTGCGTCTCGAACTTCGTGCAGTCGCTGTCCGGCATCTCGTGGTCCAGGAACTCGTAGAGGTGGTCAAGTACCTCCGAGCACTCCGTCTCGTGCGGCTCTCCGCAGCTCATGAGCCCGAGCCTTTCAGGTCGTTCGACTCTCCCGCGCCGGCCGGGACCAGCCCGCGCTCACGGGCGTAGTCCTCCAGCAGGCCGCGGAGTTGACGGCGGCCACGGTGCAGTCGCGACATGACCGTACCGATGGGTGTACCCATGATGTCCGCGATCTCCTTGTACGCAAACCCCTCTACGTCGGCAAGATAGACCGCGATGCGGAACTCCTCCGGAATGGCCTGAAGGGCTTCCTTCACGTCGGAATCGGGCAGGTGGTCGAGCGCCTGCGACTCGGCGGAGCGGAGTCCCGTCGACATGTGCGACTCGGCGCGCGCCAGCTGCCAGTCCTCGATCTCCTCCGCCGCACTGCGCTGCGGCTCGCGCTGCTTCTTGCGGTAGGAGTTGATGAAGGTGTTGGTCAGAATGCGGTAGAGCCACGCCTTGAGGTTGGTGCCCTCACGGAACTGGTGGAAGGACGCGTACGCCTTGGCGTACGTCTCCTGGACCAGGTCCTCGGCGTCGGCCGGATTGCGCGTCATGCGCAGCGCGGCCGAGTACATCTGGTCGAGGTAACCGAGGGCGTCCCGCTCGAAGCGCGCGTTGCGCTCGGCGGTCGTCTCCTCCGCGTGGCCTTCCTCGGTCCCAGCGACAGGACCCACCTCCTCCGACTGCGCGACGGCTCCGAAATCGGACCCGCTCGAATCGGAGAATAGTCGACCATCCCGACCCTCCGCTGCCCGGAGCGGGCTGCGCTTGGGCGCGGGGAGGACCGTCCATTCCAGCCCAGCAGCCTGCGGACGGTCCTGGCCGATGACCTGGGTCATGCGCTCCCTCTCCTCCGACGAGTTCCCGTGCGTTCCGACACCCGGCACAACAGAAGCGTCGGGCCGGGCATTCCCGCGGGGGCATGCGCGGTCGCGGTCTGTGTCACGTCGCACGGCGGGCGCGGATCAGCGGGCGCCCTTTCGGCTTCGGTGAGCGGGTTTCAGCGGGGCAGTGCCTCCAGCCAGGCGGCGACGGCTTCCGTGATCACGGCGAGTGCCTCGTCCTGGGTCAGTTCCGCCTTCTTCGGCACGGCGAAGCCGTGGTCCCCGTGAGCCACCTCGACGATCTCGTACGGCTCCGGCCCGGCCGGCGGCGGGAACTCCTCGGGCCGCCCGAACGGATCCCGGCCGCCCTGGACCACCAAGGTGGGCAGCCCGGCCCCGGTCAGCTCCCCGGCCCGGGACTTCTCGGGCTTGCCCGGCGGGTGCAGGGGGAACGCCAGCGCCAGCACGCCGGCCGCGCCCAGTGCGGCGCCGGTCCGGCAGGCCACCCGCGCCCCGGCGCTGCGGCCGCCCGCCACCACGGGTGGTCCGGGCCGCTGCAGCGCCGGCCACAGCCCGTGCCAGCCCTCGTCGAGCACCTTGGGCGCGGCGGCCACCTTCTTGCCGGCGACCCGCCAGGGCTGTTCGACGAGGGCCACGGTGGTCCCTCGGGCGGGCAGGGCGGCGGCCAGCGCTTGCAGGTCGCGCGCCTCGATGCCGCCGCCGGCCCCGTGGCCGAGGGCCAGGACGAGCCGGGCCTCGGGCGCGGTGTGCCAGGTGATGCGGGCCTCGCCCGCCGGGGTGGGGACGCTCTCGGTGCGCGGACGCGTGGTCATGCCCCCCATCCTGCCCGCCGCCGGCGGTGGGCAGGATCAGAAGAGGGTGCCCTCCTCCGGCGCGTCCAGCTCCTGGAGCAGCTCCGGCCCGTTGTTGCGCACGTTGCTCACGGCGGTGGAGACCGGGAAGGCGCGCATCAGCCCGCCGGGCGGCGGCGCGAGCAGCTCCTGCAGCGAGCCGTCGGCGTCGGTGTTCGCCGGGTCCAGCCAGGCGTCCCAGCGGTCCGGGGTCAGCATCAGGGGCATCCGGGGGTGGATCTCGGAGAGTGCGCGCGGCCCGTCGGCCGGGGCGCCGGCCAGGGGTGCGGTCTCGGCTTCGGCGGTGATCACCGAGCAGGTCGCCCACCAGGCGCGGGGGTGCTCGTCTGGCAGGGTCCGGTCGCGCCAGAACTCGTAGATGCCGGCCATGGCGAAGACGGAGCCGTCGGCGGGGAGCACGAAGTACGGCTGCTTGCGGGCCCGCTTCCGCTTCCCCTCGACCTCCAGGCGGCGTTCGTCGTGGGCGGTGACCCACTCGTAGTACCCGTCGGCGGGGATGATGCAGCGGCGCTGCATGAAGGGGCGGCGGAAGGACGGCTTCTCGGCGAGGGTCTCGGACCGGGCGTTGATCATCCGGGCGGCGCCGTCGGGGTTCTTGGCCCAGGACGGGACGAGGCCCCATCGCAGGACGCGCAGCTGGCGAACCGGACGCGGGCTGGGGGCGTCTTTGAGGGGACGGTCGAGGACGACGTGGACCTCCTTCGTCGGCGCCACGTTCCAGTCGGGGGCCAGGGTCTCCTCGGGCTCCCACCGCTCGACCCCGAAGATCCGGGCCAGGTCCTCGGGCCCGCGGCCCGCTGCATACCGTCCGCACATGGCTGCCACACTGCCATGTCGCCCCCGGCTACCGCTGGGAGGTGCCCCCTGACCACCATCGCAAGGAGTCCGCCGCTTTATGGACAGCACCACGCCGGCCGGCCTGTGGGACCGGCTCACGGGCATACAGACCCCGCCGGCCCTGTGGCTGGTGATCGTGACGGGCCTGGCCGCGCTGGCGCTCGTGGCCCCGCATCCGGTGTGGCGGGTGTCCCGCAACGCCGTGACCATCGCGCACGAGGGCGGGCACGGCCTGCTGGCGCTGCTGACGGGCCGGCGGCTCGACGGGATCCGGCTGCACTCGGACACCAGCGGGGTCACCGTCAGCCGCGGCAAGCCCACGGGCCTCGGGATGATCCTGACGGCCGCCGCCGGGTACACGGCGCCCTCGCTGCTGGGGCTCGGTGGGGCCGCGCTGCTGTCGGCCCACCGGATCACGCTGCTGCTGTGGGCGGCCACCGCCCTGCTGCTGGCGATGCTGGTGATGATCCGCAACGCGTACGGCGCCCTGACGGTGGTGCTGGCCGGCGGCACGTTCGTGCTGGTGTCCTGGCTCGCCGCGGCCGAGGTGCAGGCGGCGTTCGCGTACGCGGCCGTGTGGTTCCTGCTGCTGGGCGGGGTCCGGCCGGTGTTCGAGCTGGGGGCCAAGCGCCGGCACGGCGGGGCGCCGGATTCGGACGCCGACCAGCTGGGTCGCCTCACCCACACGCACCCCGTGCTGTGGTTGTTCCTCTTCCACGCCGTCGCGCTGTGTTCGCTGATCGGCGGCGCACGCTGGCTTCTCACGCTCTGAGACCGGCCGCCGGGCCGCGGCTCGATCACGATCAGCGCCCGGGCGGAGCCACTAAAGTGGTGGCCATGACCCAGACCCCCGCGCTCCCCGCCCTCTGGCCTGCCCCGCACGCCGACGGCACCGTCCACGCCACCGTCACCGTGCCCGGGTCGAAGTCGGTGACCAACCGGGCCCTGGTCCTCGCGGCACTCTCGGCGGAGCCCGGCTGGGTGCGCCGCCCGCTGCGCTCGCGGGACTCGCAGCTGATGGCGGACGCCCTGCGGGCGATGGGCGTGGGCATCGAGGAGACCGTCTCCTCCAGCTCCGGCCACGGCGCCGGCGGCGAGGCCTGGCGGATCATTCCGGCGGCCCTGCACGGCCCGGCCACCGTCGACGTCGGCAACGCCGGCACGGTTATGCGCTTCCTGCCGCCGGTCGCCACGCTCGCCGACGGCGACATCCGCTTCGACGGCGACCCGCGGTCCTACGAGCGGCCGCTCGGCCAGGTCATCACCGCCCTGCGGGGTCTGGGCGCCCGCATCGACGACGGCGGCCGGGGCGCGCTGCCGCTGACCGTGCAGGGCGGCGGGGCGCTGGAGGGCGGCTCCGTCGAGCTCGACGCCAGCAACTCGTCCCAGTTCATCTCCGCGCTGCTGCTCGCGGCCCCGCGGTTCAACCAGGGCGTGGAGGTGCGGCACGTCGGGGCGACCCTGCCCTCGATGCCGCACATCCGGATGACGGTGGAGATGCTGCGCGCGGCGGGCGCCCGGGTCGACACGCCGGAGGCGGGCGGCGAGCCGAACGTGTGGCGGGTGGCGCCGAGCGCGCTGCTGGGCCGCGACATGGTGGTGGAACCGGACCTGTCGAACGCGCAGCCGTTCCTGGCGGCGGCCCTGATCACGGGCGGCACGGTCACCATCCCGGACTGGCCGCGCCGCACCACGCAGCCCGGCGACGAGCTGCGCCGGATCTTCACGGAGATGGGCGGCTCCTGCGAGCTGACCGACGGGGGCCTGGTCTTCACGGGCACCGGCAAGATCCACGGAATCGACGTGGACCTCGGCGAGGTCGGCGAGCTGACGCCGGGCATCGCGGCCGTCGCGGCGCTGGCCGACTCCCCGTCCGTCCTGCGCGGGGTGGCGCACCTGCGGTTGCACGAGACGGACCGGCTGGCGGCGCTGACCGCGGAGATCAACGGGCTGGGCGGCGAGGTCACGGAGACCGCCGACGGCCTGCACATCCGCCCGCGCCCGCTGCACGGCGGTGTGTTCCACACGTACGACGACCACCGGATGGCCACCGCGGGCGCCGTGATCGGCCTGGCGGTCGAGGGCGTGCAGATCGAGAACGTGGCGACGACCGCGAAGACACTGCCGGACTTCCCGAGGATGTGGACGGACATGCTCGCGGGATCGGGAGCGTAGGTCCGTCATGCGCAGGTACGGCAAGCACACCGACGAGGACGACATCCGGTCCCGCCCCAACCCGAAGGGCAACCGGCCCCGCACCAGCAAGCGGCCCAAGCACGAGGACGCGGCGGAGGGTTTCGTCCTCACCGTCGACCGCGGCCGGCTGACCTGCCTGGTCGAGGACCGGACGGTGGTCGCCATGAAGGCGCGCGAGCTCGGCCGCAAGGCCGCGGTGGTCGGCGACCGGGTGTGGCTCGTCGGCGACCTGTCCGGGAAGAAGGACACCCTCGCCCGGATCGTCCGGATCGAGGAGCGCAGGTCCGTCCTGCGGCGCACCGCGGACGACGACGACCCGTACGAGCGGGTGGTCGTCGCCAACGCCGACCAGCTGGCGATCGTCACCGCGCTGGCGGACCCGGAGCCGCGGCCGCGCATGATCGACCGCTGTCTGGTGGCCGCGTACGACGCCGGGCTGGAGCCCCTGCTGGTGCTCACGAAGTCGGACCTGACGTCCGCGGACAAGATCCTGGAGATCTACGCGACGCTGGGCCTGAACTACGTGGTGACCAACCGCGAGGAACTGGCGGCCGGCGAGGCCGCCGAGCGGGTGCGCGAGCGGCTGGCCGGCCGGATCACCGCCTTCGTGGGCCACTCGGGAGTCGGCAAGACGACCCTGGTGAACTCGCTGGTCGGCAAGGGCCGCCAGCGAGCGACCGGCCATGTCAACGCGGTGACGGGGCGCGGCCGGCACACCACCACCTCGGCGCTGGCGCTGCCGCTGCCGTCGGGTGACGGCTGGGTCATCGACACCCCGGGCGTGCGGTCGTTCGGCCTGCACCACGTGGACCCTTCGCGGGTGATCCTGGCCTTCCCGGACCTGGTCCCCGGTACGGAGGACTGCCCGCGCGCGTGCAGCCACGACGAGCAGGACTGCGCGCTCGACGCCTGGGTGGCGGAGGGGCACGCCGACCCGGCCCGGCTGGACTCGCTGCGGCGACTGCTGGGGACGCGGGAGCGGCGCGAGGGCGACTGATCGTCCGGCGGGGTTCGCACGGGTTTGCCGGGGTCATCGTCTGGTGAATGCATAATCGCACTGAGTGACGCGATGTCACGTGACGCGGGGAGGCATTCGCCATGGCGTGGCTGCTGGTCGTCGTCGCCGGACTGCTGGAGACCGGGTTCGCGGTCTGCCTGAAGCTGTCCCACGGGTTCACCCGGCTGTGGCCGACGATCGCCTTCGCCGCTTTCGCGCTCGGCAGCTTCGGCCTGCTGACGTTGGCCCTGAAGAAGCTGGACGTGGGGCCGGCGTACGCGGTGTGGACCGGCATCGGCGCGGCCGGGACCGCGGTCTACGGCATGCTCTTCCTCGGCGACCTGGTCTCCACCCTCAAGATCGTCTCGATCACGCTGGTGATCCTCGGGGTCATCGGCCTCCAGCTGTCCGGGTCGGGCCACTGAGCAACCGCAGCAGCCCGAGTAGTTCCCCGAGCCCCGGTTCCCGCGCCGGAGCCACCACGTACGACAGCGCGAGCCGCACGGCCAGTTCGCACCGCTGCGCCGTGTCGCCCGGCGCGAGCACGGCCGCCGCCCGCTCCCGCACGGCCCGGGCCAGCTCCCCGGGTGCGGGCGCGGGGACGCCCGGCCGGGCGCTCTGCCCCGGCGGCACCGGCAGGGTGCCGTCCCAGGACCCGGTCAACAGGGCCCGTACGAGGGGGCGCGCGCGGGCCGCCCGTACGGTCCACTCCGCGACCGAGGCGAGCCGGTCTCCCCCGCTGGCGGCCGGGGCGCGCAGCACCCGGTCGATCCCGTCGAGGTACCAGTCGGCCTCGCGGCGCACGAGGGCGCGGCCGAGGCCCGCCTTGCCCCCGAACTCGTTGTAGAGGGTCTGCCGGGACACACCGGCGGCGGCCGCCACGTCGACCATCCGCACGGACGGCCAAGGGCGCGCCAACAGCGCCACTGACGCCGCTTCCAGCAAGGACTCCCGGGCTGCCGGCATCGCGCCTCCCCGCTCGACTCCTCCGCCAGAGTTGACGGGTCGACAGATCCTGTCAAGGGCGCCTGCCCGGTCGCACCGTGGACGCCGCTCGCCCGCCCCCGCGCCTCCCGATACTGTTCGGGGCATGCCCGAGTACGAAGATGACCTGCGCCTCGCCCTGGAACTCGCCGACGCGGCGGACGCCGTCACCATGGAGCGCTTCCGCGCCCTCGACCTGAAGGTCGAGACGAAGCCGGACATGACCCCGGTGAGCGAGGCGGACCGGGCCGCCGAGGAGGCGGTCCGGGCGGGGATCGAGGCCGCGCGGCCCGGGGACGCCATCCTGGGCGAGGAGTACGGCCTGCAGGGCAGCGGCCCGCGCCGCTGGGTCGTGGACCCGATCGACGGCACGAAGAACTACGTGCGCGGCGTGCCCGTCTGGGCGACCCTGATCTCCCTGATGGCGGAGGGCTCCGACGGGGTGTTCCGGCCCGTGGTCGGGGTGGTCTCGGCGCCCGCGCTGGGCCGCCGCTGGTGGGCGGCGCAGGGCGGGGGCGCGTACGCGGGCGGCGCGCTGGGCGGCGAACCGCAGCGCGTCGGGGTGTCGCAGGTGGGCTCCCTGGGCGACGCGTCGTTCGCGTACTCCTCGCTGAGCGGCTGGGAGGAGCAGGGCCGGCTCGACGGGTTCCTGGAGCTGACCCGGCAGTGTTGGCGGACCCGCGGCTACGGGGACTTCTGGCCGTACATGATGGTCGCCGAGGGTTCGCTCGACCTGTGCGCCGAGCCGGAGTTGAACCTGTGGGACATGGCGGCCATCGCGGTCGTGGTCCAGGAGGCGGGCGGCCGCTTCACGAGCCTGGACGGGGTGGACGGCGTCCACGGCGGCAACGCGGCGGCCTCGAACGGGCTGCTGCACGAACGCATGCTCGACCACCTGCGCCCCCGCGCCTGAGCCGCGCCCGGTGCGGGCCCGCGCTTGCACCTGCGCTTGGGGGCAGCCGCACTTGCGCCCGCACGTGCGCCCTCACCTGCGCCCGTACCTGCGCCCGTACCTGCGCCCGGTCAACCGAGCACGCCCCCTTGATGACCCTCCGTGGCCGTGGGAGTCTGAAACTCCCCCGCTTGTGCACTTGTGAATGACTTCTCAAGCGGAGGACTCTCCCAGGAGGTGGCTCTCTTCATGCTCGTCCGTGACGCCATGAGCACCGTGATCCTCACCCTCGGCCCCGCCCACACCATCCGACAGGCGGCCTGCCTGATGTCCGGCCGCCGCGTCGGCGCGGCCGTCGTCCTCGACCCCGACCACAGCGGAATCGGCATCCTGACCGAACGGGACGTCCTGAACTCCATCGGTGCGGGCCACGACCCCGACCGGGAGTCCGTGGGTGCGCACACCACGAACAACGTCGTGTTCTGCACCCCGGAGACCACCCTGCTGGATGCCGCCGAGGCGATGGCCAACGGCGGCTTCCGGCATCTGATCGTCGTCGAGGACGGCGGCCCCGTGGGCATCGTGTCCGTCCGCGACATCATCCGCTGCTGGGTGCCCTCCCGGCGCAGCAGCACCGTGGCGGCATAGGAGAACGGCGGGGGGGCGGGCCCCCCGGGAATCCCGGCCCCCCCCCCCCCACCGCCAAACCGGGGGGTCCAGCCCGCCGCGGCCGGGCCGCCCCCCCCCACCCCGGGCCGCAGA
>NZ_JBHXTC010000007.1:84288-86658 GCF_042677605.1 Streptomyces sp. NPDC127106
GGTCCCCGCGCGATAAATCCGGCGTGGGGGGGGCCCCCCCCCGCGCCGCCCCCGGGGGGGGGGGTGGGGGGCGGGGGGGGGGCGGCCCCCCGCCCCCCCCCCCCCCCCCGCCTCCCTACGGCAAAGCGGTCGGTTCAGCCGCGCAGGGCCTGGACCGCGACCTCCAACCGCTTGCCGAAGTCACCGTCCGCCTGGCGGAAGTTGCCGATCGCGCGCTCGGCTATGTCGTCACGGGAGACCTTGGCGATGAAGCCGGCCAGGTTCTCGATCAGGCGACCCTTCTCGTCCTCGGACATCAGGCGGTAGAGGTTGCCCGCCTGGACGAAGTCGTCGTCCTCGGCGTGGACCGGGGCGGCGTGATCGCCGGTGACCCCGGTGACCGGGATCGGCTGCCACAGCGGGCGGTCGATCTGGTGCGGGCCGCCGAAGGAGTTCGGCTCGTAGTTCTTCGCACCCTTGTGGCGGCCGTCGTAGAGGAAGCCGTCACGGGAGTTGGTGCGCGCCTCGGTGGCGTGCGGGCGGTTCACCGGCAGGTGGTCGGCGTTGATGCCGACGCGGTAGCGGTGGGCGTCGCCGTAGGCGAAGAGGCGGCCCTGGAGCATCTTGTCCGGGGACGGGCCGATGCCGGGCACGAAGTGGGCCGGGCTGAATATGCTCTGCTCGACCTCGGCGAAGACGTTCTCCGGGTTGCGGTTGAGCTCCAGCTTGCCGATCTCGATCGGCGGGTAGTCCTCGTGCGGCCACACCTTGGTGAGGTCGAACGGGTTGAAGCGGTAGGCCGCCGCGTCCGCCGCCGGCATGATCTGGACCTGGACGGTCCAGGTCGGGAACGCGCCGCGCTCGATGGCCTCGCGCAGGTCGCGCTGGTGGGAGTCCGGGTCCTCGCCGGCGAGGGCGTTGGCCTCGGCCTGGGTGAGGTTCTTGATGCCCTGGTCGGTCTTGAAGTGGTACTTGACCCAGAAGACCTCGCCCGCCTCGTTGTTCCACTGGAAGGTGTGCGAGCCGTAGCCGTTCATGTGGCGGTACGAGGCCGGTATGCCACGGTCACCGAACAGCCAGGTCACCTGGTGGGTGGACTCGGGCGACAGGCTCCAGAAGTCCCAGACGTTGTCCGCCTCGGTCGACCCGGTGTACGGGTCGCGCTTCTGGGTGTGGATGAAGTCGGGGAACTTGATGGCGTCCTTGATGAAGAACACCGGGGTGTTGTTGCCGACGAGGTCGTAGTTGCCCTCTTCCGTGTAGAACTTCAGCGCCCAGCCGCGGGGGTCGCGCACGGCGTCGGCGGCACCGAGGTTGCCGGCCACGGTCGAGAACCGCAGGAAGACCTCGGTCTCCTTGCCGACCTCGGAGAGGAACGCGGCGCGGGTGTACGGCGTCACGTCGGCCGTGACGGTGAAGGTGCCGTAGGCGCCGGCGCCGCGGGCGTGCACCACGCGCTCCGGGATGCGCTCGCGGTTGAAGTGGGCGAGCTTCTCCAGCAGCAGCTGGTCCTGGACCAGGACCGGACCGCCGACGCCCGCCGTCTCGCTGTTCTGGTTGTCGGCGACCGGAGCCCCGGCCTCCGTGGTGAGCGGTCCCTGCGTCACGTGCGCCTCCTGCGTCATTTGCTGCCGTGTCCTGTCCCGGCCTGTGCCTGTACCCGTGTCTGTCCTTGGCCCTTGCCGTACTCGATCCTACGATGGACTTTGTCTAAGTCAAGTAAGTATCCAAGTCCGTACGGGCTCGGGAATTGCACCCGGTCCCTCGCTGTTAGGCTGGTGTCCATGAGTGACCTGCTGGAACGACTTCGCGACCGCGGATGGCGCATGACCGCACAGCGGCGCGTCGTGGCCGAGGTGCTCGACGGTGACCACGTCCACCTGACGGCGGACGAAGTGCACGCGCGCGCCGTGGAGAAGCTGCCCGAGATCTCCCGGGCGACCGTCTACAACACGCTCGGTGAACTCGTGACCCTCGGCGAGGTCCTGGAGGTCTCCACGGACCGGCGGGCCAAGCGCTACGACCCGAACGCACACAAGCCCCACCAGCACCTGGTGTGCGCGCAGTGCGGGGCGATCCGCGACGTGCACCCGGCGGGCAACCCGCTGGCCGACCTGCCGGACGCGGAGCGGTTCGGCTTCGTGGTGTCGGCGGTCGAGGTGACCTACCGCGGCGTGTGCCCGGACTGCTCCGGCGCCTGACGACGACGAAAGGGGGCCCGGGAGCGACGGCTCCCGGGCCCCTTCGTACACGGCTCGTGCGGACACGCACGGCTCGTGCGGACACGACGAAAGGGCCGCGGGAGCCGGAGAAGGGCGGGCGGGGACACAGACGGGGGCGGAGTTTTAAAAAAGCACCCACGGGGGTGTTGTATAAAAAAAAAAAAAACAA
>NZ_JBHXTC010000007.1:86668-89004 GCF_042677605.1 Streptomyces sp. NPDC127106
CGGGGCCCCACCCCCCGGGCCCGGGCCCCCCCCACCCCGGCCGGTATCCTGCCCACCGGCCCCTTCGTCATCAGTAGCGGGGACAGGATTTGAACCTGCGACCTCTGGGTTATGAGCCCAGCGAGCTACCGAGCTGCTCCACCCCGCGTCGGTGAACACGACTTTACGCGAGGCCGCCCGGCAGATGCAAATCGCTTAACGGACGCGGCACCGGGACTACACGGACAGTTCCTCGGCGAGCGCGTCGCGCAGCCGGGCGGCGCGTTCCGCGACCTCGGCCGGCCCCAGCTCGATCGCGCGCACGCACCACTTCTGCCCCTCGGCCAGGTCCCCGTGCCGGGCGGCGAGCAGCCCCAGGCGCAGCGCGGCGCGGCCGTGGCCGGCCACCGCCGCCCGGGTCCACCACAGGGCGGCCTCCGGCTCGTTCCCTTCGCGCGCGAGCAGCAGCCCGAGGTTGAACGCGCCGTTGCGGGAGCCGGCCTCCGCCGCCTCCCGGTACCAGCGCGCCGCCACCGCCATGTCACCGCGGGCCGCGGCCAGCATCCCGACCCGCACCTGTGCGCGACGGTGCCCCTGCTCGGCGGCCCGCCCGTACCACTCCTCGCTCTCGGTGCGCGCGGGGCCGCCGACGGGCTCGCCCAGGGCCGGCGGCTCCGGCGGCGGGGCCAGCGACTCCAGCAGCGCGGCCAGCCGGAACGACGCCTCCGCGCTGCCGCCACCGGCCGCGCACCGCAGGTGCCGCTCGGCGGCCCGCTCCTCGCCGTCGCGCACCAGGGCGATGCCGACCTGGAGGGCGGCATCGGTGTGGCCGGCCGAGGCCGCCCGCTCGTACCACTTCAGCGCCGTGCGGTCGTCGTCACGGCTCGCGAAGAGGATCCCGAGGTTGAAGGCGGCGTCCACGCTGCCCGCCTCGGCCGCCTTCGAGAACCACGGCTCGGCCCCGGCCGCGTCGCCGCCCTGGAGCAGCATGATGGCGAGGGCGTTGGCCGCCTCGCGGTGGCCGGCGTAGGCCGCCCGCCGGTAGAACTGCTCGGCCTGCGCGGTCCGGTCCTGCGCGGCGCACAGCAGGGCGAGGTTGTACGCCCCGTTCTGGTCACCGGCGTCCATGGCGGTCCGGTACCACTTCTCCGCGGTCTCGGTCTCCCCCCGGGCGGCGTGCAGGGCGCCGAGCGCGTTGGCGGCGTTGCCGTCTCCGTCCTGCGCGGCCCGGTTCCACCAGGCGATCGCGCTCTCCTCGTCCCCCGCGTCACGCAGCAGGAAGCCGAGGGCGCACGCGGCCCGCGCCTCGCCCTGCTTGGCGGAGGTCAGGTACCAGCGCCCGGCCTCCTTGAACTCGCCGCGGGCCTCCAGCAGCACGCCCAGGTGTAGGGCGGCGCGCCGGTGGCCGCGCGCGGCGGCCTGCCGGTACCACTGCTCGGCCTCGGCGGGGTCGCCCTTGCGCAGGTGGCGGGCCAGGCGGTACGCGGCCTCGCGGTGGCCCTGCTCGGCGGCCTGCCGCAGCCAGCGCTCGATGCCCTTGTCGCCGCGGTGCTCCAGCAGGTCGGCCAGTGCGTACGCGCCGAGGGCGTGGCCGGATTCCGCCGCCTGCCGGAACCAGTACTCGGCGGCGGGCTCGTCCCCGCGCTCGCGGAAGTGGCGGCCCAGGGCGTGGGCCGCGGGGGCGGATCCGGCGACGGCGGCGACCCGCCACCAGTCGGCGGCCTCGTCGGGGTAGCCGCGCTGCAGCAGTAGTACGCCCAGGTTGTTCGCAGCGGCGCGGTCCCCCTCCGCGGTGGCGCCGCGCAGGTACGGCTCGGCCCCGTCCAGGTCGCCGCGGCGCAGCAGCAGGGCTCCGAGCACGCTCATCGCTCCGGGGTCACCGCGGTTGGCCGCGACCCGGTGGCGCGCCTCCAGCTCGGTGTCGCTGGCCGTGTCGGCCTCGGCGAACATTTCCTCCGCGAAACCCGCATCGGTCAGTGGGGTCTGCGCGTTAACGGCCTGAGCCTCCTCTTTGACTGCTGCATCCGACTCTGCTCCGGCCGCCCTCACAAACCGCCCTGTCTCCAGCAGAGTTGACCTGTCCCCCATATATCCCATCGTCGCATCACCTGCTACCCGCGTACACCTGGTATGTCGCAGCCTGTGAGGTCACTTCAGCGTTTTGTCGACATGCCCACAGAGAGACAAGTCAAACACGGTCCCACAGCAACTCACCCGCCCCAGCTACCTCATGCCCCCCACGTGTCCATTCCGGACATGACGAAGGGGGGGGGGGGGGGGGCGGCGGGGGGGCGGGGGGATGTGTGTGGGGGGGTGGGGGGGAGGGATGACAGCGGTGGAGGTGGGGTGGCGCGGCG
>NZ_JBHXTC010000007.1:89014-98600 GCF_042677605.1 Streptomyces sp. NPDC127106
GTGTGCACTGCCGGGAAGCTCCCCCGCCCGGACCCCTCGTCGGGGGCCCTTCGTTTTCAGTAGCGGGGACAGGATTTGAACCTGCGACCTCTGGGTTATGAGCCCAGCGAGCTACCGAGCTGCTCCACCCCGCGTCGGTGAGACCACAGTATCACGACGCGGGACCGAGCCATTACCGCTTTCAGCCCGCCGGCTTCGGGGCCGACTGCTTCGCCTCCGCGTCGATCGCCCGCTTCAGCGCCGCCTGGAGGTCGCTCTGCGCCTTGCCGTAGGCCGCCCAGTCGCCGGCCTTCATCGCCTTGTCGGCTTCCTCGATGGCCTTCTGCGCGTCCGCGAGGGCCGCCTTGACCGTCGGGTTCTGGGCGGTCGGCGGCGTGACGGTCCCCTCACCCGGCGGCGGGTTCACGGGCGTCGTCGGCGCCTCGGCCCCGAAGACCACGTTCAGCGCCTTGTCCAGGGTGTCCTCGAAGGCGGTCTGGCCGCCGTAGGTCACCAGCACCTTGCGCAGCAGCGGGTACTTCAGGCCTGAACTGCGCACGTACACCGGCTCCACGTACAGCATCCCGCCCTCGAGCGGCACTGCGAGCAGGTTGCCGTACTCGACCTCGGAGTCGCCGCCGCGCAGCAGCCGGATCGACTCGGCGATCTTCGGCTCCGACTGGAACTTGCTCTGCACCTGCTTCGGGCCGTCGACCGGCTTGCTGGTCGGCAGCTTCAGGATGCGGATCTTGCCGTAGTCAGGGGTACCCGGGTCGGCGTTGACCGCCATGAAGGCGCTGAGGTTGTCCCGCTCGTTCGGCGTGAACGTCGTCGTGAGCGAGAAGACCTGGTCCTTCTCCGTCTGGCCCGGCATCTTCATCGACAGGTAGTACGGCGGAACCGCCGTACCGGCCTTGGTGGTCGGGTCGTCCGGGACGGCCCAGGCCTCACTGCCGCTGAGGAAGGTCTGCGGGTCGGTGACGTGGTAGCGGGTCAGCAGCTCGCGCTGGACCTTGAACAGGTCCTGCGGGTAGCGCAGGTGGTCCATGAGCGGCTTGGAGATCTCGCTCTTGGCCTTGACCGTGCCGGGGAACGCCTTCATCCAGGTCTTCAGGACCGGGTCCTCGGCGTCCCACTGGTACAGGGTGACCGTGCCGTCGTAGGCGTCGACGGTGGCCTTGACCGAGTTGCGGATGTAGTTGACCTGGTTCTCCTGCGCGACCACCGCGCGCTGGCTGTTGGTCAGCGAGTCGGCGGTGCTCTGGCCCAGCGTGGTGCGCGAGGCGTACGGGTAGCCGTTGGTCGTCGTGTACGCGTCGACGATCCACTTGATCCGGCCGTCGATGACCGCCGGGTACGGGGCGCCGTCGATGGTCAGCCACGGGGCGACGGCCTCGACGCGCTCCTTGGGCGTGCGGTTGTAGAGGATCCGCGAGCCCTCGCCGATGGCGCCCGAGTACAGGATCTGAGGCTCGCTGAAGGCCAGCGCGTACGCGGCCCGGTTCACCGGGTTGTCGAGGTTGACGCCGGAGTCGCCCTGGTAGCTGGTCTCCTTCTCGCCCTTGTCGTCCGAGTAGTCGAGCTCCTTCTGCGGGCCGCCGACGATCGAGTACTGCGTCGTCCGCTCGCCGTAGTAGATCCGCTGCTCGAAGCCCGTGCCGAACATCCCCTTGGAGGGGAGGTCGGACTGGGTGAAGTCGGGGGCGCCCTGGTCGTCGACGGTGGTGCCCTTGGCCGCGACCACGCCGTAGCCGTGCGTGTACTTGAAGTGGTCGTTGATCCAGTTGTTCTTCGGGATGCCGCCGATGTTCAGCTCGCGCAGGCCGATGACGGTGTCCTGGCCGCTGTACCGGTCCACGGCCAGCGTGGACGGGAAGGCGTAGTAGCCCTTGACCTGCTGGAGCTGCTGGAAGGCCGGGGAGACGATGTTCGGGTCGAGGATGCGGATGCTGGCGGTGGTGCCGGCCGCCTGCCGCAGCTTGGCCTTGTCATCGGTCTGCGGCACGCCCGGGTAGTCCTTCACCTCGGACTGGTCGATCCCGTAGGCGTCCCGGGTGGCCTTGATGTTCTTCTCGACGTACGGCGCTTCCTTGGCCTGCTCGTTGGGCTGGACCTGGAACTTCTGCACGATCGCCGGGTACAGCCCGCCGATCAGGATCGCCGAGAGCACCATCAGGCCGAAGCCGATCACCGGCAGCTGCCAGGTGCGGCGCCACAGCGTCGCGAAGAAGAGCGCGGCGCAGATCGCGGCGATGGCGACGAGGATCGTCTTGGCGGGCAGGTACGCGTTCGCGTCGACGTACCGCAGGCCGGTCCAGTTGTCGGCGGCCTTGAAGTCGCTGGACTTCACGGCCAGGCCGTAGCGGTCGAGCCAGTACGCGACGGCCTTCAGCGTGACGAAGAGGCCGAGCAGCACCGACAGGTGTCCGGTGGCCGCGGCCGTGGCCCGGGCGCCCGGGCTCGTCACGCGCAGGCCGCCGTACAGGTAGTGGACGACGACGGCGGCGATCACCGACAGGATGACGGCGGCGAAGCCGAAGCCCAGCAGGAAGCGGTACCAGGGCAGGTCGAACGTGTAGAAGGACACGTCCAGGTGGAACTGCGGGTCCTTGCTGCCGAAGGGCACCCCGTTCACGTACATCAGCCAGGTCTTCCACTGGCTGGCCGCCGAGGCGCCCGCGATCATGCCGACGAGCGCGGAGACGCCCAGCAGCAACCACTTCTTGTACGGGGCGATGCTCATCCGGTAGCGGTCGAGGCTCTGCTGCTCCAGCGACATCGCGCTGAGCGGCGGCCGCAGCCGGTACGCCAGCCAGACGTTCAGCCCGACCGCGCCCGCCATGAGCAGACCGAAGACGGCGAACAGGCCGACCCTCGTCCACAGGGTGGTGGTGAAGACGGTGGAGTACTTCACGGAGCGGAACCAGAGCCAGTCCGTCCAGAAGCCCGCGAACATGACGAAGGCCATGCCCAGGACGGCCAGCACGCCCAAGGTCATCAGGAGAGTGCGGGAGCGCCGGGAGGGGCGGCCGACTCTCATCCGTGGCCCCGTGGGGCCTGAGCCGCGGTCCGGCATCTGGAAAGCCAAGGTGCGCACCTCGAAAGCTGAGTCTGGTTACGTTTCACAAGCTGGGCCCCCGATCGTAGGGCCCACCCTAGAAACTTACTGAGGCTTTGCTCAGTTCCCGTCGGGGGGTGGAAACGAGGCAGGATGTTGTCCATGTCCAATGTTTCGCCTTCCCCCGGCACTCCCATGGCGGCCGGCCCGCTCACCCGCGCCTGCCTCGAGATCGACGAGTACGCGGCCGGCCTCGGCTGGGACCAGCCGGCCCGGCTCTTCGCGCTGGTCGACACCGCCCGCCTGCGCCGGCAGGAGCCCCGCCTCGCGCACCAGCTCGGCGTCGACACCGACGACGCCGGCCGGTCCTCCCTGACGCCGATCGAGCAGGACCAGCTGCCCGCCGGAACCGCCCTCGACAAGTTCCTGGGCACCGTCGCCTGGCCCGACGCGGTCGTCGGCTGCGCCCTGACCGTGGAGCGGCTGATGCTGCCGCCGTCCGCGGAGGCCTCCGTACCGGAGGGGCTCAGCGACAAGCAGCTCGCGAAGTGGGTCGCCGGGCACCCGGAGCGCCAGGAGGTGCGTCTGACGGTGGCCGTGCTGCGCGACGGCTCGCGCGAGTCGGCGGTCCGGCTGCGCGAGAAGGACTCCGCCACCGAGGTCCTCACCGGCGCGAGCCTGGTGCCCGGCCTCGCCGAGGCGCTCGCCGCGACGTTCGAGTAGGACCCGGCGGGGCTGCGGCGGGGGCGGGCCGGCCGTCAGGGCTTGCCGCACAGCGGCAGCCCGGCCGTGTCCCCCTTGCCGATCTTCTCGAGCGCCTGCCGGGCGTCGCCGATGGTGCCGACCTTGATCAGGGTCAGGCCGTCGGGGACGTTCTTGACGGCCGAGGCGCAGTTCTCGGCGGGGGTCAGGAAGTACTCGGCGCCGGCCTTGCGGGCGCCGATGGTCTTCATCTGGATGCCGCCGATCGGGCCGACCTTGCCGGTGTCGTCGATGGTTCCGGTGCCCGCGACGAACTTCCCGCCGGTCAGGTTGCCCGGGGTGAGCTTGTCGACGATGCCGAGCGCGAACATCAGGCCGGCGCTCGGGCCGCCGACGTCGGCGAGCTTGATGTCGATGGGGAACGGGAAGGTGTGGGCGGTGCCGGCCCGGATGCCGACGATGGCGTGGCCGTCGCCCTCCGCCTTGGCCGAGGTGATCGTGACCTTGGTCGCGCCGGCGGGCTCGCGGTGCGCCTTGTGGGCTTCGGCCGCCTCGGCGGCGGGCACGATCGTGAACTCGACCGGCTCGCCGGCCTTGTGCTTGGTGACCAGCTTCGCGACGTCCCCGGGGGCACCGACGGGGCTGCCGTCGACGGCCCGGACCACATCGCCCGCGTGCAGCTTGCCCTCGGAGGGGCTGCCCTTGACCACGGACGCGACCACGACGCGGGTGGGGACGTCGACGCCCAGCTGCTTCAGGGCCGCCACCTTGGCGCTCTCCTGGGACTGGCTGAACTCTTCGGCGTTCTCCTGCGTCGACTGCTCCTCCGTCTTCCCGTCGGGGTAGAGGGTCTCGTGCGGGACGACGATGTTGTCCCGGGACAGCCAGCCGTAGACCGCTTCGAGCAGGTTCATGTCGTAGTCCGCGCCCGTGACGCGGACGGTCGTCATGTTGAGGTGCCCGGTGGTCGGGTAGGTCTGCTTCTCGCCGATGCTGATGACGGGTTCACCGCGGTTGTCGCCGAGCGTGTTCCAGGTCGGGCCCGGGCTCATCTCCGAGTACGGAACCTTGATGAAGACCCCCGCGCAGAGCAGCCCGAACAGCATGAGGGTGGCGGCGAGCATCGTCGCGGTGCGGCGTGGCATGGGATCGACAGTACGGGACGGGCCTGGAGGACGGCCGCCGGGGCCGGTCCGCCGGGGTCGTGGGCCCGGGTCGGGGGAGGTTCCGCGGGACGCCGGTGAGCGTCAGACCGGGTCGGAACCGGAGTGTGCCGCCGCTGTCGCCCTGCTCGGGTCGGCCTTGTCCATCGCCTCGCGGAAACGTGCGTACCCGGCGAGCTCGGATATGTCGCCTTGGGTGCGGTCGCGGGCCGCCCAGCTGCCCCATATCGCCGCTCCGACGGCGGCGCACAGCGGAATCAGCAACCACGCCAGTGACGCCATGGACGTGCCTCCCAGCCCCGTGGAAAAAGGTGCGTGTCGTTGTGGCTTCAACGCTCCTGCCCGTGGGGGGGTTACGCAAATCGAGGGCGTGTTGCGCGGCCGAACGGGTGGGAGATTACTCCCCCGCACCGACACCGCCGCGGCCGGGGGTGGGGGCTGCTGGCGAGTGACTGTGCAAGGGCGCGCTCTGGCCGGCAGGCATGAGTGTCCGGGCTGCGGGACGTGTGCGCCCTGGAAGGGAACGGCGGTCTCCGCATCGCTCGGTCTAGGAACGGTCAGCAGGCGCCGACCCACTCCTCGGTGCCGTCCGAGAACGTCTGGTGCTTCCAGATCGGCACCTCGTGCTTCAGGTCGTCGATCAGCATCCGGCAGGCCTCGAAGGCCTCGCCGCGGTGCGGGCAGGACACGGCCACGACCACCGCGAGGTCGCCGACGGCCAGGTCGCCGACGCGGTGCACGGCCGCCAGGGCCCGTACCGGGTACT
Source organism: Streptomyces sp. NPDC127106 (assembly GCF_042677605.1). Lineage (NCBI taxonomy): Bacteria > Bacillati > Actinomycetota > Actinomycetes > Kitasatosporales > Streptomycetaceae > Streptomyces > Streptomyces sp. NPDC127106. Next base: position 94,683 of record NZ_JBHXTC010000007.1, read on the forward strand.
TCTCCACCACGCGCTCGGCTATGCGGCGCATCTCCGCCTCGGCCGTCGGGTGGCAGGAGTAGCCCAGCGAGTCGACGTCCGCCCCGCCGTCGTGGTTGCGCACCGTGCCGACGAAGAGCGTCGTGCCTCCCGTCGCGTCGTCGCCGACGGCCTGGAAGACCTCGTCGATCGAGAGCGGGGTCTCGCGGATCGCGAGCAGCCGGATCGGGTCCGGAGCGGCCTGCTCGCCGGGGTGGTCGAAGTGCGGAGCCATGCAGCCATCGTGCACCACCGCTCTCACATCGCGGTATAGCCGATTCGACCGGCTGTACGGGGCAGGAGTATGGAGCCTCCTACAGGACCCGCAGCTCCGGGTGCCGTGCCGGGGAGGCAGACGGAACCGCCGCCGGACGGGACCCGCCGGCGGGGCGTGCGGGGTCGGGTCGGCGGGGCCGGATCCGCGGGGCGCGGCCGCCGCGGTCAGATCCCGCGCCGCCTGCGGGCCCGGCGGACCACCGCGGCGGCGCCCAGCAGCGCGACCGTCGCACCCGCGGCGCCGGCGGCGGTGGCATCCTTGCGGCCCAGCCGGCGGCCCGCGACCGTGTGCCGGCCCGAGACCTCCTGGAGCAGCTCGGCCAGCACCTCCTCGTTGGTCCAGCGCGGCCGCCAGCCCGCCGCGTGCAGTCCGCTGACGCTGACCACCCACGGGTACATGGTGTACGCGAGGTCGCCCGCCGGGGACGGGGTCAGGCCGATCCGGTGCAGCCGGGCGGCCGCGCCCAGGGCCACCGCCGAGGGGAGCTCCATGCGGCGGATGCCGCTCAGCTCCTCGACCTCCTCCTGCTCCAGCCAGCCCTCGCAGCCCACCGCCAGCTCGCCCTCGACCTTCTCCAGGGCGGCGTACTCCAGCGCGCTGACCAGGTCCTCGACGTGGCAGAACTGCCAGGTCGGGCGGGATCCGGCGACCACGAGCAGGCGCGGGGACTCGAAGTAGCGGGTCAGGGCCGTGTCCGTACCGCCGACGAGCACGGCCGGGCGGACCACGGTGACGTTCAGCCCCGGGTGCGCGCGCGGCGCGCGGCGGCCCAGCCGCTCGATCTCCAGCAGGTCGCCGACGCCCGTGGCCTCGGCGGTGGCCCGCAGCTCGGAGTCCTCCGACAGCGGGATGTCGTTGTCCGGCAGGGCCCCGTACACCATCGCGGAGGTGCACAGCACGACCCGGCGCACCCCGGCCGCGGCGGCGGCCGTCAGGACGGTCTGGGTCCCCCGTACGTTGTACGCCGTCCGGGCCGCGGGGTCGGTCTCCAGGTCGAGGTCCAGCGCCAGGTGGACCACCACGTCCGCGCCGCGCAGCTTCTCGGCGATGGCGGGGTCCCGTACGTCCAGGACGTGCCACTGGGCGGTGGCGCAGTCCCCGCGCCGCTCGTCGATCGCGACGACCTGCTTGACCTCGTCCGATGCGGCGAGGCGCTGCACCAGCGCCGCGCCGACCCCCGATGCGGCGCCGGTCACGGCGATCACGGGGCTGGGCCGGCGCACGGCCGCCTGGTTACGCGGCTGGCGAACGTCGTCAACGTGCTCGGGGCGGTCCTCGTCGTCGTGCGGCGCGCGACCGTGCTTATCCGAAAACTGCGGATCCGGGGAACTCACCAGGCGTCTCCAGCGGTTGTCTTCAGTAGGGACGCGCCGTGACGCGTACCCACCAGGTGATGTCCATCCTGCCGCAGCCCAGGAGTCGGCGGAGCATCGAGCCCGGAACCGGGTCCGGTGTCTACGCTGGTTGGTGTTGTGGGACCACTTGCCCGCCGGCACCCGCCGGCGGCCCTACGAGCCGAGGAAACCCGTGAGCGACACCCCATTCGGATTCGGCCTTCCGCCGGAGGAGCCGGAGAGCGGCGACGAGGGCAAGAAGAAGGGCAACCAGGGCGGGCAGGGCGGCCCGAATCCGTTCGGGTTCGGCGGTTTCGGCCTGCCCGGCGGCGCCGGCGGCCAGGGCGGCGCGGACAACCCGTTCGCCGCGATGTTCGGCTCCGTGAACCCCGCCGACCTCGGCGCGGCCTTCCAGCAGCTCGGCCAGATGCTCAGCTACGAGGGCGGTCCCGTGAACTGGGACATGGCCAAGGACGTCGCGCGCCGGACGGTGTCCCAGGGCACGCCGGACGGCGTGAAGGACACCAGCGTCGGCATCGCCGAGAAGTCCGCGGTGGAGGAGGCCATGCGGCTGGCCGACCACTGGCTGGACGACGTCACCTCGCTGCCCTCGGGTGCCACCACCGCCGTGGCGTGGAGCCGCGCCGAGTGGGTCGAGGCGACCCTGCCGGTGTGGAAGGAGCTCGTCGACCCGGTCGCCGAGCGGGTCGGCGCGGCCATGGGCGGCGTGCTGCCCGAAGAGATGCAGGCCATGGCGGGCCCGCTGCTCGGCATGATGCGCTCGATGGGCGGGGCCATGTTCGGCCAGCAGATCGGCCAGGCCGTGGGCGTGCTCGCCGGCGAGGTCGTCGGCTCCACCGACATCGGGCTGCCGCTGGGCCCGGCCGGCAAGGCGGCGCTGCTGCCGCTGAACATCGAGGGCCTCGGCAAGGACCTCAGCGTCCCGTCGGAGGAGGTGCGGCTGTACCTGGCCCTGCGCGAGGCGGCCCACGCCCGGCTCTTCGCGCACGTGCCGTGGCTGCGCTCGCACCTGTTCGGCGCCGTCGAGGGCTACGCCCGCGGGATCAAGGTCGACACCTCGAAGCTGGAGGACGTGGTCGGCCAGATCGACCCGACCAACCCGGAGCAGCTCCAGGAGGCCCTGCAGGGCGGCATGTTCCAGCCGCAGGACACCCCCGAGCAGAAGGCGGCCCTGGCCCGGCTGGAGACGGCGCTCGCGCTGGTCGAGGGCTGGGTGGACGCCGTGGTGCACGAGGCGGCCAAGCCCCGGCTGACCTCGGCGGACGCCATGCGCGAGACCATGCGCCGGCGGCGTGCCTCGGGCGGCCCGGCGGAGCAGACCTTCGCGACCCTGATCGGGCTGGAGCTGCGCCCGCGCCGGCTGCGGGACGCGTCCCGGCTGTGGGCCTCGCTGACCGACGCGCGCGGCGTGGAAGGCCGCGACGGGCTGTGGGCGCACCCGGACATGCTGCCGACGGCCTCCGACCTCGACGACCCGGACGGCTTCGTCCACCGCGAGCAGCTCGACTTCTCCGAGATCGACAAGATGCTCGGCGAGGCGGCGGAGCGGCGCGAGCAGGGCGAGCAGGGCGACCAGGGCGGGCAGACCGACGACGACAAGGGCGAAGGGAAGCAGTGAGCCTCCACGAAGACGCGGTGCTCGTCCTGAAGGGGTACGAGGGCCGGGACGAAGAGCAGCGCGCCCTGAGGGACGTGTACCTGGAGCACCTCGCGGCGTATCCGGAGGGGGTCTACAAGCCCTGCCGGGCGGGGCACGTCACCGGCAGCGCGCTCGTGGTCGACCCGGAGCGCGGCCGCGTGCTGCTGACGCTGCACAAGAAGCTCGGCATGTGGTTGCAGATGGGTGGCCACTGCGAGCCCGGGGACGCCACGCTCGAAGCGGCCGCGCTGCGCGAGGCTGTCGAGGAGTCCGGCATCGGCTCCGGGCTGGCGCTGCTGCCCGGCGGCCCGCTGCGGCTCGACCGGCACCCGATCCCGGCGCCGTGCAATTGGCACCTGGACGTGCAGTACGCGGCGCTGGCCCCGGCGGATGCGGTGGCGGAGATCAGCGAGGAGTCGCTGGACGTGCGCTGGTTCCCGTACGAGGAGGTGCCGGCGGTGGCCGACACCTCGGTCGTACGGCTGGTGGAGGCGGCGCGGGCGCGGCTGTGACGCCCGTACGGACGGCATGAAGGCATGAGAAGGGGGCGGCTCCCCGGGCCGAGATGCATGCACCCTGGGGAAGCCCTTCACGCTGCTCGAAGGCGAGCACCACGGGCAGGAGCGGTG
>NZ_JBHXTC010000007.1:98610-105904 GCF_042677605.1 Streptomyces sp. NPDC127106
GGGGGGCGGCGGGGGGGGGGGGGGGGGTGTTGGCGGGGGGGGGGGGGGGGGCGCGGGGGGGGGGCGCCCCCCCCCCCCGCCCCTCTTCGTCTCCGGGGACTTCCTGGACCTTCCGGGGGTCCGGGGGGCTTCCGGGATCAGTTCCAGACGTTGTTCTGGTTCTGGGCGTGGGCGCCCTGCTGGCCCATGCCGAACTGCGCGGCCACGCCCTGGCCGATCTGGGCGTTCTGCGGCGGCAGCACCTCGCTCGGCTGCACCAGGGCGAATCCGGTGCCGAGGAAGCTGAGCTCCCAGCCCTCGCCGGTGTTGCCGCGGCGGCGCCAGACGCCGGTGGAGTGGGTCTGGGCCTGCATCTGCACGCGCAGCGAGGTGGACCAGGCGACGATGGCGTCGGCGTCCACGTTGACGTACTTGTCGGGCGTGACCTGCATCATCAACGGCTGCCCGGAGGTCATGAGGGCGACCTTGCCGCGGCCGGTGATGTTGAGCTGGTACTTGCCGGATCCGGAGATCCCGTACTGGCTGTCCACCGCGATGACCTCGGTGTGCAGGGTGGAGTCCATGGCCAGGACGTAGCTGCTGTCGACTGTGAGGCCCTCGTGGTCGACGTCCACGACGTGCACGTACTGGGCCAGGTTCGCCAGGTAGACCGTGCCCTGCCCGGAGCAGCGCATCAGGTCGAGGCCCTCGCCGGTGCGGCGGCGGGCGCCCCGCTGGTTGCTGCTCTGGTACTCGGCGTCGAAGTCGACGATGCCCTGGTAGGCGACCATGGCGCCCTTACGGGCGAGCACGTCGTCGGACCCGGCCAGGGTGACCCGCAGCAGCTGCGGGTTCTGGACGGTGTACCGCTCCTGGGACTGCTGCTCGGCGTAGCCGAAAAGTGAGCTCTGCATGATCTGTCCGCTCCCCCTCAGCCCCGCGTCCGGAGCCGGTCGGTGCTGTCCTCGCTGGGCTGTACGACGACGATGCCCTGGCCGGAGAAGGCCATCTGGTAGGCCTCCCCGCTGCCCCGGCCGATCATCGACGAGGCCTTGAAGCTGCGCTTGCCCTTCACCTTGAGGTTCGGGGACCAGGCGACGAGGGCGTCCGGGTCGACGTACGTCTCGTCCTCGCCGCGGCCGCAGTCGACGACGATCGGGGTGCCCCGGGAGGTGATGGCGACCCAGCCGGTGCCCGCGATCTGCACGTTGAACAGGCCCTGGCCGGCGAACTTGGCCATGCCCTTGACGCGCTCGACGCCCCACTGGAGGTGGGCGTCGAAGGCGAGCAGGTTGGTGCCGTTGACGGAGAGGGCGTCGTTGTTGAGGTTGACCACGACGACGTCCGCGCCGTAGTCGGCGAGGTAGAGCAGTCCGTCGCCGGTGCACTTCATCAGCGGGGCGCCCTCGCCGGTGATCCACTGGGAGGCCATCTGGCGCATGGCCGGCGGGTTGGGCTCGTACTGGATGAAGCCCTCGTACGCCACCATGGACCCGGTGCGGGCGAAGAGGTCCTGGCCGCTCTGCATGGCGACCTTGAGCATGGCGCGGCCGTGGTTCTCCATGCGGGCCGTGACCGGGGTGGGGGCGTAGCCCGCGAGCTGCTGGTTCATTGCGTTCATGACGGGCTCCCTCAGACCTCGTACGGCTGGACGACGATGAAGTTGCCGGGGGCGCCGCGGAACTGGAGGTTCACGCTCTCCCCGCTGTGGCCGGGATAGGCGTTGCGGCGCAGCCGGACCTGGCTGGAAACGATCACCTGGGAGGCCGCCGACCACGCGACGACGGCGTTGGCGTCCGCGAAGGTGGTCGGGGTGACGGGCAGGACGACGGGGGTGCCGTGCGTCTTGACGATCACCGTTCCGGTGCCGTGGAACTGCATGGTGAACAGGGCTCCGCCGGGGATGCCGTGGCCCTCGATGCGGCGCACCTCGTACTGGAGCGACTCGTCGAAGGCGAGGACGTTCTCGGAGGAGACGCAGATGGCGTCGCCCTGGAGCTCGACGCCGTGCAGGTGTGCGCCGTTCTCGGCGAGGAAGACCTGGCCGCGACCACTGCAGCGCATCAGCTGCATCTCCTGGCCGGTGGCGTTGCCGACGATGCGGCCGGCGAAGCCCGCGCCCTTGTAGCTGAAGTCGACCTTGCCCTGGTACAGGACCATGCTGCCCTGGCGGGCGAGGACGGGCTGGCCGCCCATGGCCAGGTCGACGCGCATGAGCTGCTGGTTCTGCGAGGTCCAGCGGACGCCGGTGGGGACCTCCTTGTACGGCTGGAGCGCGGCGCCGAGGCCGGGGCCGGCGGCTGCGGGCACGGCGTGCGGGGCGGCCTGGCCCGGCATCTGGCCGTACGGGGGCGGCTGCTGGCCGGGGACCTGCCCGTAGGAGGGCTGCGGCTGGCCGTAGGGGGCGGGGGTCTGGCCGTACGAGGGCTGGGGCTGGCCGGGGACCTGGCCGTACGAGGGCTGCGGGACCTGGCCGTAGGAGGGCGGGCCCGGCTGCTGCGGCGGGTGGGGCGGCTGGCCGTACGGGGCGGCGGGGGGCTGGGGGGTCTGCGGGGTCATCGGCCCGACCATGGTGGGGGCCGAGTGGACCGGGGCGGGCGGGGCCGGCTGGTGGTACTGCGGGGCCGGGTCCTGGGGAGGCTGGGGCGCCTGCGGGGCCTGCGGGGCTTGCGGAGCCTGAGGCACCTGGGGGGCCTGGGGGGCCTGGACCGGGGCGCCGAAGGACGGCGCGGGCGCGGCCGCCTGCGGCGGGGCGAAGGTCGGGGCGGGAGCCGGGGCCGTGGGCTGGGCCGGGTCCTGCTGGACGGGCTGCGCCTGCTCCGGTTCCTGCTCCTCGGCCACCTCGCCGCCGAAGTGCTTCAGCAGGGCGGCGAGTCCGCCGTCGAAGCCCTGGCCGACCGCGGCGAAGCGCCACACGTCCTTGAGGTAGAAGTCGCCGAGCATCAGCGCGCGCTCGGTGCTGAACTCCGCGCCGGTGAAGGAGTACCGGACGACCTCCTCGCCGCCGGCCACGATCCGGATGTAGCCGGGGCCGATCTGCGACATCTGGCCGTCGCCGTCGAGGGTGGCGGTGAAGGACAACTTGTGGATGTGGGCCGGGATGCGGTCCAGCGTCACCCGGAAGGACTCGGTGTCGCCGGCCTGCGCGCCGAGCTGCTGGAGCGACTCCTCCGGTGACTTCGGCTGGTTGTAGAAGACGAAGTAGCGGTCGTCCGAGAGCTGCTCGTGGGCGTCGAGCCCGAAGCAACTGATGTCGAAGGCGAGTCCCGGCCCGGCGATCTGCACGCCCACGTACAGGTCCGTACCCGCCGTCAGATCGCTGATCCTGGCCTTGTGACCGCGTTGGAATTCCCTGGCCATGCGTAAGACCGTCCCCCATCCCGACAGTGAAATGCGTGCCGCTCAGGCTAGCCGCATCCGGCGACATCCGGCCAAGTCGGTACCGACCCGGTACAAGTCCGTACCGACCCGGTACACGGCGCCCGGTACCGGCGGGCCCGGTCCGCGGCGGTCCGCGGCCCGCCGGGCTCGGTCGCCGTCGGGCTCAGTCGCCGCGGGGCTCGGGCACGTTGGGCAGGCGCTCGGCCGCGGCCACGCCCTCCAGGTAGCCGCGGGCCCGCTCGGTGCGCGGGTAGCCCTCCAGCAGTTCCCAGAAGCGCGGGCCGTGGCCCGGCACCAGGAGGTGGGCCAGCTCGTGCAGCAGTACGTAGTCGACCACGTACTCGGGCATCCTCTGGAGGCGGTGCGAGAGCCGGATGCTGCCCTCGGCCGGGGTGCAGGAGCCCCAGCGGGTGTTCTGGTTGGTGACCCAGCGGACCGAGCGGGGGTGGGCGCGGTCGCCGAGGTACTGCTCGGACAAACGGGCGGCGCGCTCGGCGAGTTCCGCGTCCCCGGGGGTGCGCCGGGTCTCCCGTGCGGCCAGCCGGTCGAGCATGACGCCCACCCAGCGCCGCTCCTCGGCCTCGGACATGCGGGCAGGGATGAGCACGACCGTGCGGTCCCCCTCGCGGTAGGCGGACACGGTCCTGCGGCGGCGCGCGCTCCGGCGGACTTCGACGGCGCGCTGCGTGGGGTCGGCAGACACGCCCACGACCGTACCCGCTCGGCGTGGACGGGAGACCCCTGCTCCGCGGTTCGGACCTGATCCATTCGCGGCGGGTGCCGCATGGAGCGCCCTTCTCCATCTCATATGCCCAATAGGTCGTGCCTGTGGACAAACTCGCGCGCCGGATGCGGCGGGAGGGCACTGTAGCGGGGACGGGAAGCCGACGTCGGGAAACCGACGGCGGGAGACCGGGGGCGGTCCGCGCGGGCGGTGCGCCGACGAGGAGGAGGGGGAAGGCCGTGTATCCGAAGGTGAAGCCCGCACTGGCCCGGGCGTGGCGGGATCTGCAGACGGTCCAGTTCGGGGTAACGCCGGCACATGCGGTCGCGCTCGGCCCGGTCGACACGGCGACGGGGGCACTCATCGACCGGATCGACGGGACCCGCGGCATGGACCTGCTGCGCACGGAGGGCGCGGCCATGGGGCTGCCGGACGGGCAGGTGGACGGGCTGGTCCGGCGGCTGGCCGCGGCCGGGCTGCTCGACGACGCCACGGCGGGCGGGCCGAGGGCCCAGGCGGTGCGCAAGCGGCCGGAGACGCTGGACCGACTGGGGCCCGACCTGGGCTCGCTCTCCCTGGTGCGCCGCGAACCCGGCGGGGACCTGCGGGGGGTGGCGGCGCGGCGGGCGATACGGATCCAGGTGCGCGGCAGCGGCCGCGTGGGCGGGCAGATCGCCGCGGTCCTGGCCGGAGCCGGCGTGGGCTCGGTGGAGGTGCTCGACGGCGGCCGGGTGGAGCCGGCGGACGTGGCGCCGGGTGGGCTCGGGGCCGACAGTGTCGGCCGGCTCCGTTCCGAGGCTGCGGCGGGGCTGGTGCGCGCCTCGGCGCCGGGGCGGGCGCCGCGGGCGGCGGAGCGGGAGGGGCCGGCGTCCGGGCCTGCTCTGGTGGTGGTCGCGCCGCGGGACGGACTCGCTGCCTGGGCCCCGGATCCCGCGCTCGCGGCCGACTGGATCGCCGCCGGCGTCCCGCACTTGTACGCGGGGGTGCTGGAGGGCACCGGGGTCGTCGGGCCGCTGGTGCTGCCGGGCGCCACGGCCTGTGCGGGCTGTATGGAGCGGGACCGGGTCGAGCGGGACCCCGCCTGGCCTCGGATGCTGGTCCAGTGGCGCTCGGCGCACCGCAGACGGGCCGCCGCAGCTTGCGATCTGGGGCTGTCCACGGCGGTGGCCGGGCTGGCCGCGGCGCACGCCCTGTCCTTCGTCGACGGGGAGCTTCCGGCCTCGACCGCGTCCCGCTGGGAGGCCGCTCTGCCGGGGCTGCACTGGGAGCGCACCGGGGTCCGGCCCCACCCGGGCTGCCCGTGTGCGGCGGCCACGCTGGCGGCGGAGGAGGAGGAACGGTAATGAGACGGGCCGGTTCGGGTCTCGGACAGGGCGGGGCGGTGCGCGCCGGAGGGCGCGGAAGGGCCATGACAGGATGCGTGGAGGCCGCAGGCGCGGGGAGGGCACCCCTGAACCGCCGCGTGCGCCAAGGCTGTCTGGGAATTGGAGGGGCGCATGTCTGATCTTCCCCGGAAGGCGGTCACCCGTACCGTCAAACTGGCCGCGCTGCCGCTGGGCATCGCGGGTCGGGCCACCTGGGGGCTGGGGAAACGGATCGGGGGCAAGTCGGCGGAGATCGTGGCGCGTGAGATCCAGCAGCGCACCGCCGAGCAGCTGTTCCGCACGCTCGGGGAGCTGAAGGGCGGTGCCATGAAGTTCGGGCAGGCGCTCTCCGTCTTCGAGTCCGCCCTTCCCGAGGAGTTCGCCGGCCCGTACCGGGCGGCGCTGACCAAGCTTCAGGAGGCGGCTCCGCCGCTGCCCGCGCAGACGGTGCACCAGGTGCTGGCGGAGCGTCTGGGGGACGACTGGCGGGACCTGTTCGAGGAGTTCGAGGACAAGCCGGCGGCGGCCGCGTCGATCGGGCAGGTGCACAAGGCGGTGTGGCACGACGGCCGGCAGGTGGCGGTCAAGGTCCAGTACCCGGGGGCCGGCGAGGCCCTGGTGTCGGACCTGCGGCAACTGAGCCGGTTCGCCGGGCTGCTGGGGCCGCTGGTCCCGGGCATGGAGCTCAAGCCGCTGATCCAGGAGATGCGCGACCGGGTCGTGGAGGAGCTGGACTACGAGTTGGAGGCCGAGGCGCAGCGCACCCATGCGGATGCGTTCGAGGGCGATCCGGACGTGGTGGTGCCCGATGTGGTGCACCAGGGTGACCAGGTGCTGGTGACCGAGTGGCTGGAAGGGACCCCTCTGTCGGAGGTGATAGCCGACGGCACGCAGGAAGAGCGGGACCGTGCGGGGCAGTTGCTGGCCCGCTTCCTGTTCACGGGGCCGGCGCGGACCGGACTGCTGCACGCGGATCCGCATCCGGGCAACTTCCGCCTGCTGACGGGGACGGACGGCCGGATGCGGCTGGGCGTGCTGGACTTCGGAACGGTCGACCGGCTGCCCGGAGGATGGCCCAAGGCCATCGGGACCTCGCTGCGGATGACGCTGGAGGACGATGCCGAGGGCATGTACGGGCACCTGTCCACCGAGGGGTTCGTGAAGGAGTCCATCGAGCTGGACCCGCGGGCGGTGCTGGACTACCTGAAGCCCATCATCGAGCCCATCGAGGTGGAGGAGTTCACCTTCACCCGGTCGTGGCTGCGGGGCCAGGCATCGCGGATAGCCGATCCCCGCTCCCCCGCCCACCAGTTGGGACGGCAGATCAATCTGCCGCCGGCGTACCTGCTGATCCACCGGGTGACGCTGAGCACCATCGGGGTGCTGTGCCAGCTGGGTGCGACGGTGCGGCTGCGGGGCGAACTGGAGGCCTGGCTGCCGGGGTTCGTGCCGCCGGAGTGAGGGGGGCGGCCCGGGGGCGCGGGCGGCCGTGGGCGGGGGTCACCACCAGGACGAGTCGAGGCGGCCCTCGATCGCCCGGAGGTTCTCCCGCGCGCAGTCCACGCAGAAGTACTGTCTGGTCCCGTTCTCGACGGAGCAGGTCCAGGTGGGCGGGGGGCCGTTCGGGGACCGGGTGCCACAGCGCGCGCAGACGACGGGCTGGGCCTCGGGTTCCGACGGTTCGGGAGGGGGAGTCGGCTGGGCCACCTTCCGACGATATCCCCGCCGGGCGCGGAGCGGTCCGCAACGCACCGGGGGACCCGGGCGCGCGGGCCCGGCCCCCGGGGGGCGGGCCGCGCGCGCCGGGGGGGGGCCGGCGGCGGGCGGGGGGCGCGGGGGGGGGGGG
>NZ_JBHXTC010000007.1:105914-131378 GCF_042677605.1 Streptomyces sp. NPDC127106
GGCCCCCCACCCTCCTACACCCCCGCGGGGCGGGCCGCGGCCCCCACCCCCGGGGGGCCGCGGCCGGCGCGCCCGGGCCCCCGGGGGGGGGGGGGGCGCCGCGGGGGGGCGGGGCGGGCGGGCTGGTCTCAGTGCATGACGGCCATGGCCAGTGCACGGCGGGCGCGCATGGAGACGCGCTCGGCTCGCCGCTGCATGCGGCGGGCGGCGACCAGGCGCAGGGCGCGACGCTCGGCGTCGGCCTCACGCATGCGCTCGTCCATATGCGCACGGGCCAGGGCTTCTGGGATGAGTTGCATTTCGCGGGTCCTGTTCTGACGCGAGGTGATCGCGCCGGTGGTGATGAAGTCTGCGGTGGCGGAGCCGTGCGGCTTCTCGCTCGTCGTGTGGGTGGTCATGGGGGCCTGCTTCAGGGGGTCGTGCGTCAGGGGGCGGTCGATGGTTCCGATGGCGTTCATGCCGAGGCAACCGGGTTCTTGCGCGGGCGGCCACGGGGACGCTTGCGGGCCACGACCACACCCTGGACGAAGAGCTCGCCGCCCCAGACGCCCCAGGGCTCGCGGCGCTCGAGCGCACCGGCGAGGCAGGCCTCGACCAGCGGGCAGGTCCGGCAGAGGGACTTGGCGTACTCGACGTCGGCCGGGGACTCGGCGAAGAAGACCTCGGGGTCGTAGGTACGGCAGGCGACCGGTACGCCGAGGTTCTCGATGGCGTCGTCGAGCGCGGTGAGCGCGGTGAGGGGAGTCAAGGTGGAGTCCTCCGGGACTGCGGGCGGGGAGATCGTCTGGGTCTGCGGTACGGACGGGGCGTGCTCTTCGAGTTGCACGGTGTGTTCTTCCTCGTCTTGTTCGGCTAGTCGTTCCGGCCCGGTTCGGCCGGGGGCGGCTGGTACCTGGTCTTGCCAGTCCCGAGGCTCCTTCTCGCCGTCGTCCCCGTTCGGGGACAAACAGAAGGGCCGCGGATCCCGGGTGGGGTTCCGCGGCCCTGAAGGCGCCGGCCTGATCGCTGGATCAGGCTGGATCACTCCAGGGTTCGAGCCCACGGAAGGCCCACATCAGGTGGTGCTGCTGCTTCGTCTGCTTCGTCTTGGATCCGGCACCGGCCGCGAAGGCGAAGCCATAGGCGTGGGCCTGGGCTTCTGCCGGCACTGCCACCGGTGCCTGGGTCGGTCGCTCATTCCGCTCGCTCGCGACCAGCGCGACGGGCGCGGCGGCCAGCAGGACGCGGCTGTCGGCGGAAATCGCGGACAGACCGGTGCCCATGAGCGGGAGAAGCGAGGAGGAGCCGAGCGTGCAGGAAGCGGCGACCGAGCGACCGGTCATTTTGGTGGTGGTGATGGTGCTGGTCACTGGTCTCGCCTCCTCTCGGCGTCTCGGGGACGGGCCCGGGGGCCTGTCCCATGCGTATTCGGATAAGTACAGCACGGATCGGAAGCTTCGTCAGAAGCCACCGTTTCCGTTGCTAAGAACCTATGGGGATCGACTGGGCATGTGCAAACTATTTTTCCGACGAGTTTCTACGCGTCGACCCCGGGCCCAGCGTCAGGCCCCTGACCTGCGCAGATGGCCAGGACCTCGGCTCCGTACCGATCGAGCTTCCGGGCGGGCACGCCGGGGATGGACGTGAGCTCGCCCGGCTCCGCGGGCGCGGCCTCGGCGATCGCCATCAGCGTCTTGTCCGTGAAGACGCAGTACGCGGGCACCCGCTGCTCCCGGGCCTGTGTCGCACGCCACTCCCACAGCCGCTCGTAGAGGCCCTCGTCCATGCCGGACGGACAGTCCTCGCAGCGCATCAGCTTCAGCTCGCCGGCCGCGGTCAGCGTTCTGCCGCAGACCCGGCACCGGGCGGGGCCGCGCGGGGTGCGGCGGCGGGTCTCCCGCTCGGCCACCTCCCGCTCGGCCGGGGAGCCGACCCACGCCGCAAGGGCCCCTGAGCCCGGCCTGAGCCCGTTCAGGAAGCGGCTGGGCTCACGGGAGGCACGGCCGCCCGGAGAGCGCGAGAGGGCCCAGGAGAGGGTCAGGTGGTGCCGTGCGCGGGTGACGCCGACGTAGAGGAGCCGTCGCTCCTCCTCGATCTGTTCGTCGGTCTTGGCGTACGTGATCGGGAGCATGCCGTCGGTGAGGCCGACCAGGAAGACGGCGTCCCACTCCAGTCCCTTCGCCGCGTGCAGCGAGGCGAGGGTGACGCCCTGGACGGTCGGCGCGTGCTGGGCGGCCCGGCGCTCCTCCAGCTCGACCGCCAGGTCGGCGAGGGTGGCCCCGCCGCGGGCCCGGGCGAAGTCCTCGGCGAGCCGGACCAGCGCGGCCAGCGATTCCCACTGCTCGCGCGCGGCGCCGGAGCCGGCGGGCGGCTCGGCGGTCCAGCCGGTGGCGCTGAGCACGGCGCGGACCTGGGCGCCGAGCCCGATGACGTCGTCGAGCAGCGGGTCGTTGCCGGCGGAGCGGGCGGCGCCGCGCAGGGCGAGGAGCGCCCTTTGCACCTCGGCCCGCTCGAAGAACCGCTCGGCGCCGCGCAGCTGGTACGGGACGCCGGCGTCGGCGAGGGCCTGCTCGTAGACCTCGGACTGGGCGTTGATGCGGAACAACACGGCGATCTCGCCGGCCGGGACGCCCGCGGCGATCAGCTTCCGGATCCGGGCGGCGACGCCCTCGGCCTCGGCGGGCTCGTCGGCGTACGCGGCGTAGACCGGGTCGGGGCCGGGCTCGCGCTGGGAGACCAGTGCCAGGCGGTGGGCGGCGGCCCGGCCGCCGGCCTGGGCGAGGAGCCCGTTGGCGAGGTGGACCACCTGCGGGGTGGAGCGGTAGTCACGGACCAGCTTGACGACGGTGGCGTGCGGGTAGCGGATGCGGAAGTCCAGCAGGTGGTCCGGGGTGGCCCCGGTGAACGAGTAGATCGTCTGGCTGGCGTCGCCCACGACGCAGAGGCTGTCGCGGTCGCCGAGCCACAGCTCCAGCAGCCGCTGCTGGAGCGGGCTGACGTCCTGGTACTCGTCCACGACGAAGTGCTGGTACTGGGCGCGGATCTGCGCGGCGATGTCGTGGCGGTCCTGGAGGATGCCGACGGTGAGCAGCAGCACGTCCTCGAAGTCGATCATGCCGCGGTCACGCTTGAGCTGCTCGTACGCCCCGTACAGGTGGGCGATCTCGGCCCTGTCGCGGGGGGCGTCGCGGCCCGCCTTGAGGGCGGCCGCCGGATAGTCGGCGGGGACGGTCTGGGTGACCTTCGCCCATTCGATCTCGCCCGTGACGTCGCGCAGCTCGCTGCGGTCGAGGCGGAGGCCGCAGCGGGTGCCCGCGTCGGCGACCAGCTGGACCTTGCGCTCGACGAGCCGGGGCAACGCGCCGCCGACGGCCTTGGGCCAGAAGTACTGGAGCTGGCGCAGGGCGGCGGAGTGGAAGGTGCGGGCCTGGACCCCGCCCGCGCCCAGGGCGCGCAGCCGGCCGCGCATCTCGCCGGCGGCACGGTTGGTGAAGGTGACGGCCAGCACGCTGGCGGGCATGAGCTGCCCGGACCGGACGCCGTAGGCGATGCGGTGGGTGATCGCCCGGGTCTTGCCGGTTCCGGCTCCGGCCAGCACGCACACCGGTCCGCGCAGGGTCGTGGCGACCTCGCGCTGTTCCGGGTCCAGGCCCAGGAGCACCGCGTCGGCCGAGCCGGCCGGGTCGGCCGGGTCGGCTGCGCCGGCGGGGAAGGGCGGGAAGGGCGTTGCTGCTGTCACCCCGCCATGCTGCCAGGTCCGGACCTGCGGGCGGGAGCTCCGTCCACAGGCCGGTGGCCGCGGTCACACTGGTCGTACTTGACGCATGCGTCGTGCGACGGGTGCGGGAATGGCCGCGGGGTCCCGTACGTTCGAGTACTCCGGACCACCCACCCCACGAAGGAGCGCAGCATGCAGGACACGGGTTCCGTCACGATGTACAGCACGACCTGGTGCGGCTACTGCCGCCGGCTGAAGACCCAGCTGGACCGGGAAGGCATCGCGTACAACGAGATCAACATCGAGCTGGACCCGCAGTCCGCGGCGTTCGTCGAGAAGGCGAACGGCGGGAACCAGACCGTCCCGACCGTGCTGGTGGTGTCCCCCTCGGGCGCCGAGTCGGTCATGACGAACCCGAGCCTGGCCCAGGTGCAGCAGGCCCTCGCCGTCTGAGCCGGATCCGCGAGCCGGGCCGGCGCGCCGGGCGTGCGCGCGGAAGGGCCCCCGCCGAGGCGGGGGCCCTTCGCTCGTCCTGCCCCGGGTCCCGCGCCGGCGCCCGGCGCCCGCGGGCTATCCGACCGGGCGCGGCAGGGGCTCGCCGTACCAGCGCTCGACCAGCCGGGCCGCGATGGAGATCCCCGACGGGGGCAGCACCTCGCCGGTCTCGAAGGCGCTGCGCAGCTCCTCGCGGGAGAACCAGCGGGCCTCCTGGATCTCCTCGCCGTCGACGTTGATCTCGTAGGAGTCGGCCCGGGCCGTGAAGCCGAGCATCAGGCTGTACGGGAACGGCCAGGGCTGGCTGGCGACGTACTCGACCTCGCCGACGCGGACGCCCGCCTCCTCCCAGACCTCGCGGACCACCGCCTGCTCGATGGACTCGCCCGGCTCCACGAACCCGGCCAGCGTCGAGAAGCGGCCCTCCGGCCAGTGCACCTGGCGGCCGAGCAGCGCCCGGTCCTGGTCGTCGGTGACCAGCATGATCACTGCGGGGTCGGTGCGCGGGTAGTGCTCGGCGCCGCAGCCCGGGCAGCGGCGGATGTGGCCGGCCGCCGCGACGACGGTGCGCTCGCCGCAGCGGGAGCAGAAGCGGTGCATCCGCTGCCAGTTCTCCAGGGCCACCGCGTGCACCATCAGCCCGGCGTCGCGCGGGGACAGCAGCATCCCGGCCTCGCGCAGGCCGGCCGGGCGGGCCGACTGGTCCATGCGGCCCGGCAGGGCGTCCTTCTGCAGCGCGAAGTACCGTACGCCGTCCTCGTCGGTGCCGAGGAAGTAGCGGTGGGTCTCGGTGAGCGGGGCCTCGAAGGCCGGGGTCATCACGATCCCGGTGCCGCCGTCGGGGGTGTCGTCGATCAGGACCTGGCCGCCGGAGACCACGAAGACACGGGTCGTGGGGTGGCTCCAGGCGGCGGCGAGCCAGGCCTCGTCGAGGCGGTGGTGCGCGGCGCGGTCGATTCCGCTGGGCGCGGCCAGCGAGATCGGGTGCTCGGTATACGTGCTCACAGGTACTTTCCAACTCCCCCGGTGGCGTGAACGGGCAGGCTCGGTGACTCGTGACTCGTGGTGCGTGCGTGCGTGATGTGGGGTGCGGGGCGTAGCGCGGGGTGCGCTGCGGCGGTCAGACCGCGGGCGCGGGCTTCCAGTGGGCCGCCAGGTCGCCCCAGAGGTGGGCGGCCGTCTCGACGCCCTTGAGGAGCAGGTCCAGCTCGACCTTCTCGTTCGGGGCGTGCCAGCCGTCCGACGGCACCGAGATGCCGAGGAACAGCACGGGCGCGCCCAGCACGTCCTGGAGGTCGGCCGCCGGCCCCGACCCGCCCTCGCGGGTGAAGCGGACCTTCTGCCCGAAGGCGCGGCCCATGGCCCGTACGACGGACTGCAGCGCCGGGTGGTCCAGCGGGGTCAGGCACGGGCGGGTCGGGGCTCCGAAGACGATGGAGTGGCGGATCCCGTCCGGGACGCGGGCCGCGACCCAGTCCCGGACGGCGGCCTCGACCTCGTACGGGTCCTGCCCGGACACCAGGCGGAACGACAGCTTCAGCTGGGCTGAGGCGGGCACGATGGTCTTGCCGCCGGGGCCCTGGTAGCCGCCGCCGATGCCGTTGACCTCAGCGGTGGGGCGGGCCCAGACGCGCTCCAGGGTGGAGTAGCCCTTCTCGCCGGCCGTGGCGTGGGACTTGGCGTTGCGCAGCCACTCGTCCTCGTCGAACGGCAGCTCGGCGATCAGCGCCCGCTCCTCGTCCGTCAGTTCGGCGATGTTGTCGTAGAACCCGGGGATGGTGACCCGCTCGTCGGCGTCGTGCAGCGCCGCGACCAGGCGGGCGGCGACGGTGGCCGGATTGGGCACGGCCCCGCCGAACGCGCCGGAGTGGATGTCCTGGTCGGGTCCGTGCAGGTCGATCTCGCAGTCGGCGACGCCGCGCATGCCGGTGCACACGGTCGGGGTGGTCTCGGACCACATGCCGGTGTCGGAGACGATCACCACGTCGGCGGCGAGGCGGTGCGCCTCCCGCTCGACCAGGGCCCGGAAGTGCGGGGATCCGGACTCCTCCTCGCCCTCGACCAGCAGCTTGAGGTGCACGGCGGGGGCGTCGGCGCCGGTCGCGGCCAGGTGGGCCCGGACGCCGAGGGTGTGGAAGAACACCTGGCCCTTGTCGTCGGCGGCGCCGCGCCCGTACATCCGGCCGTCCTTGACGACCGGCTCGAACGGCTCGGTGTGCCAGCCGTCGGCGAGGGCGGCGGGCTGCACGTCGTGGTGCCCGTAGACGAGGACGGTCGGGGCCCCGGGGTCGTCGGCGGGCCACTCGGCGAACACGGCGGGCGCGCCGTCCGTCTCCCAGACCTCGGCGACCGGGAAGCCGGTCTTGGCGAGCTGTGCGGCGAGCCACTCGGCGCTGCGTCGTACGTCACCCGCGTGCTCGGGCTGGGCCGACACGGAGGGGATGCGGAGCCACTCGGCGAGGTCGTCGAGGAAGGCGGCGCGGTGCGTGTCGATGTACGTGCGGACGACGTTGTCCGCCGGGGTTTCGCTCATGTCCACGAGCCTATCTGGCTGCCCGACGGCCACCGGCCGTGCCCGATGCGCCTTGGAGGATCCGCTCAATGGTGGCCCGGCCGGGGAGGCGGGGCGGGCGGATGACGCGGCCGCTGCGGACGTGGAGGAAGGCCGCTCCGACCCGGCGGAGGGGGGTGCCGGTGGTCTCCGCCCAGGCGAGGCGGTAGATCGCGAGCTGGAGGGGGTCGGCCTCGGTGCCGCGGCTGGTCTTCCAGTCGACGATCTCGTACGCGTACTTGCTGCCCCGGGGGTTGCGGTACACCGCGTCGATCCGGCCGCGGATGACGCGGCCGGCCAGGGTCACCTGGACCGGGGCCTCCAGGCGGTACGGGGTGCGCTCGGCGTACTCGCTGCGCTCGAAGGACTCCTTGAGCGAGGCGAGGTCGGCCTCGTCCGCGACCTCCTGGTCGGAGCCGGGCAGGCCGCCCGCCTCCGGGTCGAGGACGTCGAGGAAGGGGAGGGGGAGCTCGTCGAAGCGGGACTCCACCCAGGCGTGGAAGCGGGTGCCGCGGCGGGCCGCCGGCTGGGGCGGGCGGGGCATCGGGCGGGCCAGGTCGCGGGCGAAGGCCTGCTCGTCCGCGGCC
Organism: Streptomyces sp. NPDC127106; assembly: GCF_042677605.1. Taxonomy (NCBI): domain Bacteria; kingdom Bacillati; phylum Actinomycetota; class Actinomycetes; order Kitasatosporales; family Streptomycetaceae; genus Streptomyces; species Streptomyces sp. NPDC127106. The sequence goes on from NZ_JBHXTC010000007.1 coordinate 113,245, forward strand.
AGGCGGAGCAGCTGGCTCGCGGAGAGCGCGGACGGCAGCTCGACGTCGCGGACGGCTTCGCGGGTGCGGCGGAGCTCGCCCTCCAGGGCGTCGAGGTCCCGGTCCCAGGAGGCGATGGCCCGCGCCTCCTCGGGGCTGAGGCCTCCCGGTCCGCCGCCGGGTCCGGCGGGTCCGCCGGGTCCCGCGGAGCCGTCCCGGGCCGCCTCGTCGCCGGGCAGCCACAGGTCGTCGACAGGGCCGTCCCAGGCCGCCGCCGCTCCCCCGTCACCCGGCGGGGTGGGTGCGGGCAGCGCAGGGCCGGGGCGCAGGCCGCCGGGGGCGGGTCCGTCCCCCACCCCGTCCCTTCCCGAAACCGGGGCTCCGCCCCGGACCCCGCCCCCGGCCGCCGGGCCGTGGGCCTGCTGCGCGGCAGCCGGGTCCGCTTCGGCCACCGGGTCGCCCGGCAGCCACAAGGCGTCGCCCCCGCCCGGCGCGACCGGGGCGTCAGCACGCCCTGCGGGCATGGCGGAATCCTCGTCCGGCCAGGGCGGGGCGGGCTCCTCGTCGAAGGACGGGTCTTCGCAGTCCGGGGGCCAGAGGTAGTCGTCCGGGGCCGTCGGGGCGGGCTCCGGGCGGGGGGCTGCCAGGTGGGACTCCACCAGGGCGGCCGCCGCGCGGCGGAGGGCCAGTGACGCGGGGTCCAGGGGCAGCGGCCAGGAGTGCTCCGGGCCGGACTCGGCGGCCAGGGCCGGGTTCTCCTCGTCCTCGTCCGGCTCCGGGGCCCAGGCCTCGATCTCGCCGTGGCCCGCCGCGCAGTGCTCGTACAGCGCCTGGAGGAACGGCGACGGCCCCCGCCGCTTCTTCTGCGTCGGGCCCCACCAGTGGGCGGAGGCCAGGAGCAGCGAGCGCGGGCGGGTGAACGTCACGTAGCCGAGGCGGAGCTCCTCCACCTCCTTGTGCTCCTTCAGGGCCGCCTTGAAGGACTTCATGCCCGCCGAGGTCCACTCGGGATCGGCCGGCAGGGTGGGCGCGTCGCCGCGCAGCGCGTACGGCAGGACCTTCGCGTACGAGGTCCAGGCCTCCGGCGGCTTCTGCTTCGGGAACGAGCCCGCGCACAGGTCGGGGACGACGACGACGTCCCATTCCAGGCCCTTGGACTTGTGGGCGGTGAGCACCTTGACCGTGTTCTCGCCGCCCGGCAGCGCGTGGTCGAGGCCCTTCTCGTACTGGACGGCCGTGCGCAGGAAGGCCAGGAAGGCGAGCAGGGACGCTTCGCCGTCGAGGGAGGCGAAGCCGGCCGCCACGTCGAGGAACGACGACAGGGTCTCGCGGCGGCGCGCGGCCAGGGCGTGCGGGGACGCCGAAAGCTCCACGTCGAGGCCCGTCGCGGCCAGGACCCGGTGCAGGACGTCCATCAGCGGGTCGGCGAGGGAGCGCCGCAGGTCGCGCAGCTCCTGGGCGAGGTGGGCGAAACGGATCCGGGCGGCCGCCGAGAACGGCAGGTCGTCCACGGGGGCGGCGGAGCCGGACCCTTCGCCGCCCGCGCCGTCGAGGAAGGTCTCCAGGGCGTCCGCCAGGGAGACGATCTCGGCCGGGTCGACCCCCTCCACGGCGGCCGCCAGCCGCCCCTCCGGGTCCGTCCCGCCCTGCGCGCGCGCCACCAGCTGCCGTGCGCGCCGCCCCAGCAGGGCCAGGTCGCGGGCGCCGATGCGCCAGCGCGGCCCGATCAGGAGGCGGACGAGGGAGGCGTTGGCGCCCGGGTCCTGGAGCACCTCGCACACCGCGATCAGGTCGGCGACCTCGGGCAGGTGCAGCAGCCCGGAGAGGCCGACCACCTCGACCGGTACGTCGCGGGCCACCAGCGCCGCCTGGATCTGTGCGAAGTCCGCCGCGCCCCGGCACAGCACGGCGATCTGCCGGGGCTCGGTCCCGGTCCGGACCAGGTGCGCGACCGAGTCGCCGAGCCAGTCCAGCTCCTCGGCGTGCGTGGGCAGCAGCGCGCAGCGGACGGAGCCCGCCTGCTCCTCCCCCGGTGCGGGGCGCAGCGCCTCGACGCCCTCGTGCATGGCGCGCAGCGGGGCCGCCAGGCCGTTGGCCAGGTCGAGGAGGCGGCCGCCGCTGCGCCGGTTCTCGCTGAGGGAGAACCGGGTGGCGGGGCTGCCGTCGGCGTACGGGAAGTGCTCGGGGAAGTCGTCCAGGTTGGCCACGGACGCGCCGCGCCAGCCGTAGATCGCCTGGCAGGGGTCGCCAACGGCGGTCACGGCGTGCCCGGTGCCGCCGCCGAACAGCCCGGACAGCAGCAGCCGCTGGGCGACGGAGGTGTCCTGGTACTCGTCGAGGAGGACCACGCGGAACTCCTCGCGCAGCAGCGCCCCCACCTCGGGCCGGGTGGTGGCGAGCTCCGCGCACAGGGCTATCTGGTCGCTGAAGTCGAGCAGGTCGCGGGAGCGCTTGGCGGTGCGGTAGCGCTCGGTCAGCTCCAGCAGCTCCAGGCGGCCGCGGACCGCCTCGGGGATCTTGCGGAGCTCCTCGTTGCCGAGGCGGGTGCCGGCGAGTTCGTCGAGCAGCGCGGTGTCGTACGCGCGCAGCCGCCCGGGGGTCACCAGGTGCTCGGACAGTTCCGCGTCGAGCGCGAGCAGGTCGCTGACCAGGTCGGGGAAGGACTTGGTGAGCGCGGGGTACGGGCCGGGGGCCTCGCGCAGCACACGAGCGGCGAGCTGGAAGCGGGTGGCGTCGGCGAGCAGCCGGGCGCTGGGCTCCAGGCCGATGCGCAGGCCGTGGTCCTTCAGGAGCTGCCCGGCGAACGCGTGGTAGGTGGAGATGCGGGGCTCGCCGCCGGCCGCGGCATCGGCGTCCGCGCCGTGGGCGGTACCGGCGGTACCGGCGGGGGACGGGTCCGGGTCGGTGATGCCGGCCTGTGCCAGGGCCGTCCGTACGCGCTCGGCGAGCTCGCCGGCGGCCTTGTTGGTGAAGGTCAGGCCGAGGACCTGGGAGGGCGCGACCGTTCCGGTGCCGACCAGCCACACCACCCGGGCGGCCATGACCGTGGTCTTGCCGGACCCGGCACCGGCCACGATGACCTGCGGGGCGGGCGGGGCCGTGATGCAGTCCAGCTGTTCGGGGGTGAACGGGATGCCGAGGAGCTCCTTGAGCTGCTCGGGGTCGGTCAGGTGGGGAGACGGGCGCGCGGACACCCGGAAAGGCTAGCCGTCCGGGCCGACATCCCCCGCGATCCGTCTCACACACCGGGCGGCTGCGACGCGGGTCACTCCACGGTCTGGCGGCCCTCCGGGCGGGCGCTGCACGAGCTGCGGAAGGAGCAGTGGCCGCAGTGCCGGCCGGGCGCGGGGACGAACCGCTCGTCGAGGACCCGGCCGGCGGCGGTCGCCAGCAGGTCTCCGACCCACTCGCCGGAGGATCCCGGCGACAGCGCCTCCTGCCCCTGGACCTTCGGGACGGTCGCGCCGCCGTCGCGCACGGCCGCGCCCTGGCGCAGGTGGACCAGCTCGGCGCCGCCCGGTGCGGGCCGGGTGCCGTCGAAGACCTCGTCGACCGCGCCCTCGCGGACGGCGAGCTGGTACACGGCGAGCTGCGGGTGCCGGGCGACCTCGTCCTTGGTGGGCGCGGACTTGCCGGTCTTGAAGTCGACGACGTACGCCCGCCCCTGCGGGTCCGCCTCGACCCGGTCCATGGAGCCCCGGATCCGGACGGCGTACTCGCCCGCTTCGAGCGTGACGTCGAAGTCGTGCTCCGTGGCGACCGCCGCCCTGCCCCCGCGGTCGGTGGTGTGCCAGCGCAGGAAGCGTTCCAGGGCCGCGCGGGCCGTGTCCTTCTCCTGGCGGGACTTCCAGGGCGCGTCGAAGGCGAGGGCGTCCCACACCGAATCCAGGCGCTCCATGAGGACGGCGAGGTCGGCGGGGGTGCGGCCGGAGGCGACCTCGTCGGCGAGGACGTGGACGACGTTGCCGAAGCCCTGGGCGGCGGTGGCCGGGGCGTCGGCCTTGACCTCGCGGCCCAGGAACCACTGGAGGGAGCAAGTGTTGGCGAGCTGGTCCAGGGCGCTGCCGGAGAGGGCGACGGGCCGGTTGCGGTCGCGGAGCGGAATGCTGCTGCGGGTGGGCTCGTACAGGCCCCACCAGCGCTGCGGGTGCGCGGCGGGGACCAGCGGCCGGTCGTCCTCGTCGGTGAGCGCGGCGAGGCGGGCGAGACGGCGGGCGGCGGCGTCGCGGAGCGCGGGTGAGGCCTCGGGGTCGACCGTGGTGGCGCGCAGCTCGGCGACGAGGGCGGGGACGGACAGCGGGCGGCGCGGGCGGCCGGAGACGTCCTTGGGAGCGACCCCCAGCTCGGTGAGGAAGCGGGAGGGCTGGTCACCGTCCTCGGCCGGGGCCTTGACGGCGGTGACGACGAGCCGCTCGCGGGCCCGGGTGGCGGCGACGTAGAACAGCCGGCGCTCCTCGGCGAGGAGGGAGCCGGGGCTGAGCGGTTCGGCGAGCCCGTCGCGGCCGATCCGGTCGGCCTCCAGGAGGGAGCCGCGGCGCCGGAGGTCGGGCCAGAGGCCCTCCTGCACGCCGGCGACGACGACGAGCTGCCACTCCAGGCCCTTGGAGCGGTGTGCCGTCATGAGCCGGACGGCCTCGCGGCGGGTGGCGCGGCGGGTCAGGGTGTCGGCGGCGATGTCCTCGGCCTCGAGCTGTTCGAGGAAGTTCAGGGCGCCGCGGCCGCCGGTGCGGTCCTCGGCGCGGGCGGCGGTGTCGAAGAGGGCGCAGACGGCGTCGAGGTCCCGGTCGGCGTTGCGGCCGGCCGGGCCGCCGCGGCGGGCGTTGCGTTCCAGCCGCTGGGGCCAGGGGGTGCCGTCCCAGAGGGTCCACAGGGCCTCTTCGGCGGTGCCGCCGCCCTGGAGCAGTTCGCGGGTCTTGCGCAGGAGCAGGCCGAGGCGCTGCGCGCCCCGGGCGTACGCCGGATCGTGTGCGACGAGGCGCTCCGGCTCGGCGAGGGCGCGGGCGAGCAGCACGTCGGAGGGTGCGGGCACCACGACCCCGGCGGCCCGCTCCTCGTCGCGCAGGGCGCGCCCGAGCCGCCGCAGGTCGGCGGCGTCCATCCCGCCGAGCGGGGAGGCGAGCAACGCGAGCGCCGCCTCGACCCCGACCCACCCGACGTCGACCCCGCCCCCGGCGACGTCTGCGACTCCGGCGACTCCGGCGGCTCCGGCGGCTTCGACCGCCTCGGCCGGCGCGGCAGGCGCGGCAGGCGCGGCAGGCGCGGCAGGGTCTGCGTCTGCATCTGCGTCTGCCGGCGCGGACGCCTGCGCCGTCTCGGTCACCTCGGCGGGCGGTCCGGCGGGCTCGGAGGCGTCGGAGGCCTCCCCCGCCTCGGAGGCCTCCCCGGGCTCGGAGGCCTCCCCGGGCTCGGAGGCCGGCTGGGTGGCGGGGGCGTGCTGCGGGGACGGGGTGGCCAGGGCGGCGGCGCGCAGGGCCGTCAGGAGGGGGGAGACCGCGGGCTCGTGGCGGAGCGGGATATCCGCGCCGTCCGTCTCGGCCGGGACCCCCGCCGCGATCAGGGCCCGCCGCATCGCCGGCAGGGTGCGGCCGCCGGCCCGGACGAGGACGGCCATGTCCTGCCAGGGCACGCCGTCCTCCAGGTGGGCGCGGCGCAGGATGTCGGCGATGTTGTCCAGCTCGGCGCCGGCCGTCGGGAACGTGTACACCTCGACCCGGCCGCCCTCCCGCGTCGGCGTGAGCCCGCGGTGCGCCCGGACCGCGTCCGCGGGCAGCCGCGGCACCGGCATGCGCGTGGTCAGCAGGCGGGTGGCGGCCAGCAGGTTCGCGGCGGAGCGGCGGCCGACGGTCAGGGCGCGGACGGCGGCGCCGGGGAAGGCGCCCTGGAAGTCGAGCGTGTTGTTGATGTCCGCGCCGCGGAAGGCGTAGATCGACTGGTCCGGGTCGCCGAACGCGACCAGGGTGCCGCCGGGCCCGGCCAGGGCCTGGAGCAGGCGCAGCTGCGAGGCGTCCGTGTCCTGGAACTCGTCCACGTAGATCACGTCGTACGCGGCGGACAGCGCGGGCGTCCGCTCGGCGAGCAGGACGGCGCGGTGGAGGAGTTCGGCGTAGTCCAGCGTGCCCTGCATGTCCAGGACGTCCAGGTACTCGGAGAGGAAGGCGGCCGCGGCCTTCCAGTCGGGGCGCCCCTGCCGGGAGGCGAAGGCGTCCAGTGCGCCCGGGCCCAGGCCCAGCTCGCGGGCGCGGGCGAGGACCGCGCGGACCTCGTCGGCGAAGCCGCGCGTGGTGAGCGCGGCCCGCAGGTCGTCGGGCCAGCGGATGGACCGGATCTCGCGCTGGCCCTCCAGCAGGGTGCGGACCATGACGTCCTGCTCGGGGCCGGACAGCAGCCGCAGCGGGTCGGCGAACAGGTCGGTGTCCTGGTGGGCGCGGACCAGCCCGTAGCAGAAGGAGTGGAAGGTGGTCGCCTGCGGGGCGCGGGCGCCGCCGAGCCGCAGGGCGGCCCGGTCGCGGAGTTCCACGGCCGCCTTGCGGCTGAAGGTCAGGATCAGGATGCGGGCGGGGTCCGCCCCCGCCTCGACGCGGGCCGCGGCGGCCTCGACGAGGGTGGTGGTCTTGCCGGTGCCGGGCCCGGCGAGGACGAGCAGCGGCCCGGCGGTGTGATCAACCACCGCCTGCTGTGCTGCGTCCAGCACAGGGGACTCCACCCGCCGCGGCCCGCCGCGCACGAGGCGGTACGCATCCGGGGTCCGCGTACGCCGCCGCTCGGAGCGGTCGGGGAAAGAGGTGATCACGTGGGGTGCCGGTCCTGGTGGGTCTGCTGCGGTTGCTGCCTCGGCGCATGCCGAAGAGGCAACGCTACGGCAAGCGGGACGCCCCGCGCAGTTCGCCGAGGTCGGGCGCGGATGGCCGTCTCAGGTGCCGGACAGGACCCCGCCGGGGGCCTCCGGCGGGGCCGCGGGCGGGCGGGCGCGGGTCCCCCGTACGGTCCTTCGCGTGGACGCTGCACTCCCCTCCGGGGCATCCTGTGGACGAAGCTGTCAGATGTGACCCTCGTCCCGTTCGTCGCCCGCGCCGCTCCCGTCCCAGCGGGCCCGCCGCATGTCCAGGCGCGCCTCACCGCCGGCCGTCAGCCGCAGCGGGGTGGACTCGGCCCGGTAGTGCCCCAGGGCCCGGTGCTCGCTGCCGGGCAGGGGGCGCCCGTCCGCCCGTACGACGCGCCACCAGGGCACGGCACCCCCGTACAGGGCCATCACGCGGCCGACTTGGCGCGGCCCGCCCTCGCCGAGCCACTCGGCGACGTCCCCGTACGTCATCACCCGGCCGGGCGGAATCCGCTCGGCCACGTCCAGCACGCGCTCCGCGTACGCGGGCAGCTCCTCGCTCATTCCGCCCATGGTGCCGCACCTCGCGGACGCTTCCGCGGAGTGTTTCCTTCCGTACCGGCGCGCACCCTGCTGCCCCCCGCGCCCGCCGGTCCGTGCCACCATCTTCCGGGCGGTGACTGGTGATACGTGATCAAGAAGAGACGGATGTGACGACGAAGGAGCAGGGTGTGAGCCCTCCGGACGGCGCGACCGAGGACGACGGATCGCGCCCAGAGCCGCGCCCGCATCCGGAGCCGGATCCGGAGCCGCGACCGGAGCCGAGCCCGCGCCCCGGCGAGCCTTCCGGGCGCTCCGGGGCCCCCGGCCCCACTGGCCCCACCCAACCCGCCGGCCCCACCGGCCCCGCCGGCCCCGCCGCACCCACTGGCCCCACTGCCCCCACCGGTCCCACTGCCCCCACCGGTCCCGCAAGCCACGCCGAGCAGGGCGAGGTCGAGGTCGTGGAGGTCGACGAGCCGCTGCTCGCCGCCCGTGTGCACCGGCCCTCCGACCTGGTCCGCCTCCTCGTCGGCGTCCTCGGCATCGCCGTCGTGCTCGCCATCGCCGCCTTCGCCCACGGCACCACCGCCGGCCTCGAGGCCGACATCAGCCAGGGCACCGGCGCCGCCCCCGACCTGCTGATCCAGGTCGCCGGCCTGGTGTCGAGCATCGCCGTCCTGCTCGTGCCCGTCGCCTTCGCCATCGAGCGGCTGATCAAACGCGACGGGCTGCGCATCGCCGACGGCGTGCTCGCCGCCGTCCTCGCCCACGGGATGACCCTGGCCACCGACCTGTGGGTCTCCCAGGGCGCCCCCGCCTCCATCCAGGACGCCCTGACCCGGGCCACCGCGGCCGGCGGGGCCCTCACCGACCCGGTGCACGGCTACCTCGCGCCCGTGATCGCGTACATGACCGCGGTCGGGATGACGCGCCGGCCGCGCTGGCGGGTCGCCCTGTGGGTGGTGCTGCTGCTCGACGCGTTCGCCATGCTCGTGAGCGGTTACACCACCCCGTTCTCGATCATCCTGACCGTGCTGATCGGCTGGAGCGTCGCGTACGGGACGCTGTACGCCGTCGGCTCGCCGAACGTCCGCCCGACCGGGCAGCACCTCCTCGCCGGCCTGCGCCACGTCGGCTTCCAGCCGGTCAGCGCGGCGCGCGCGGAGATCGCCGACGGCGCCGACGCATCCGAGGCGAGCGACCGCGGCCGCCGCTACCACGTGACCCTGGAGGACGGCCCGCCCCTCGACGTCACCGTCGTCGACCGCGAGCAGCAGGCGCACGGGTTCTTCTACCGGGTGTGGCGCCGGATGACCCTGCGCGGCATCACCACCCGGCGGAGCCTGCAGTCGCTGCGCCAGTCACTGGAGCAGGAGGCGCTGCTCGCCTACGCGGCCATCGCCGCCGGGGCCAACGCGCCGAAGCTGATCGCCACCTCCGAACTCGGGCCGGACGCCGTCATGCTCGTGTACGAGCACCTGGACGGGCGGCCCCTGGACTCCCTCCCCGACGCGGAGATCACCGACCGCCTCGCCCACAACGCGTGGGAGCAGGTGCGGGCCCTGCAGTCGCGGCGGATCGCACACCGCCGGCTCACGGGCGACGCACTGCTGGTGGATCGTTCCGGCAACGTGGTCCTCACGGACCTGCGCGGCGGCGAGATCGCGGCCGGCGAGCTGGTCCTGCGGATGGACATCGCGCAGCTGCTGACCACCCTCGGCCTGCGGGTCGGCGCGGAGCGGGCGGTGGCCTCGGCGGTGTCGGTGCTCGGTCCGGACGCGGTGGCGGACTGCCTGCCGCTGCTCCAGCCGATCGCGCTGAGCCGGTCCACCCGGGCGACCCTGCGCCGGCTGGCCCGGGAGCGCGCCGACCGGCAGCGGGAGGCCGTGCTGGAGTCCTCGCGGGCGGCGAAGGCCGCACGGGAGGCGGCGGGGACGAAGGACGGGGCGGTCTCGGCCGCGGACCGCGCCGCGGACCGCAAGGCGGAGAAGAGGGCGCTCGACGACGCCCTGGAAGGGGCCCGCGAGGAGGACCTGCTGAGCCAGATCCGCCGGCAGGTGCTGCTGATCCGGCCGCAGGCCCCGGTGGAGCCGGCCCGGTTGGAGCGGATCCGGCCGCGCACGCTGGTGTCGTTCATCGCGGGCGCCTTCGGCGCGTACTTCCTGCTCACGCAGCTGGCCCACGTGGACTTCGCGACGATCGTCGGCCAGGCGGAGTGGGGCTGGGTGGGGGCGGCGCTGGCCTTCTCGGCCCTGTCGTACGTCGCCGCGGCGATGAGCCTGCTGGGCTTCGTGCCGGAGCGGGTGCCGTTCCTGCGGACGGTGGTCGCGCAGGTCGCCGGCTCCTTCGTGAAGCTGGTCGCCCCGGCCGCGGTGGGCGGTGTCGCGCTCAACGCGCGGTTCCTGCAGCGGGCGGGGGTCCGGCCCGGGCTGGCCGTGGCCAGCGTGGGCGCCTCGCAGTTGTTCGGGCTCGCCTGCCACGTCCTGCTGCTGCTGGCCTTCGGCTACCTGACGGGCACCGAGAAGACCCCGGAGATGACCCCGTCCCGGACGGTCATCGCCGGTCTGCTGACGGTGGCCGTGCTGGTCCTCGTCGTCACGGCGGTGCCGCTGCTGCGCAAGTTCGTGGTGACCCGGGTGCGGGCGCTGTTCGCCGGTGTGGTGCCGCGCATGCTGGACGTGCTCCAGCGGCCGCAGAAGCTGCTGACGGGAATCGGCGGGATGGTGCTGCTGACCGGCTGCTTCGTGATGTGCCTGGACGCGTCGGTCCGTGCCTTCGGGGGTGGCGAGACCCTCAGCTACGCGAGCATCGCGGTGGTCTTCCTGGCCGGCAACGCGCTCGGGTCGGCGGCGCCGACGCCGGGCGGCATCGGCGCGGTGGAGACCACGCTGACGCTGGGCCTGATCGCCGCCGGCCTGGACAAGGAGGTCGCCATCTCGGCGGTCCTGCTGTTCCGCCTGATGACGTTCTGGCTGCCCGTCCTCCCCGGTTGGGTGTCCTTCAACTACCTGACCCGCAAGGAAGCCATCTAGCCGGCCCTGCCGCCCGGCCGCCCGCAGCCCCGCAGCCCCGCCGCCCGGCCGCCGCCGCCCGAACGGGTGCGTGCGCGGGCGGGGTGCGGGGCGCGGTCGCAGGATGGGGGTATGTCGACGAACGTGCTGCGCCTTGCCGGTGCCGTTGCCCTCGCCGGGGCACTGGTGGCGGCCAGTGCGTGTTCCGGCGGGGAGGAACGGACGACGCCCCGGGCCGGGGGGACCGAGGGGGCCGCGCCGCTCCAGTGGGGCGAGTGCCCCGCGCCCAATGCCGCGCAGGGCGGCGGGGCGGCACCGCCCAAGGGCTGGGAGTGCGCCACGCTGCACGTGCCGCTCGACTACGCGAAGCCGGAGGGCGAGACGATTCCGATCGCGCTGATCCGGGCCAAGGCCCTGGACAAGGACAAGCGGATCGGGTCGCTCGTGTTCAACTTCGGTGGGCCCGGCGGCTCCGGGATCAGTACGCTGCCCGGCGTCGCCAAGGACTACGGGGCCCTGCGGGAGCGGTACGACCTGGTGAGCTTCGACCCGCGCGGGGTGGGGCGGAGCGTGCCCGTGCTGTGCGAGACCGACCCGCAGCTCGACCGGTACTACGCGCAGGACTCCACCCCCGACACGCCACAGGAGGAGAAGTCCTTCACGGATATGGCCCGGCGCTACCAGGCGGCCTGCAAGGCGCGCTCCGGGAAGGTGCTGCCGTACGTCGGCACCGAGAACGCGGCCCGCGACCTCGACCGGATCCGCCAGGCCCTCGGCGACGAGAAATTGAACTACTTCGGGATCTCCTACGGCACCGAGCTCGGCGGGGTCTACGCCCACCTCTTCCCGAAGAACGTCGGGCGGGCCGTCTTCGACGCGGTCGTGGACCCGACCAAGACCTCCGAGGGAGGCGCGCTCGGCCAGGCGAAGGGCTTCCAGCTGGCCCTCGGCAACTTCGCGCAGGACTGCGTGGACCGTGGCGACGCGTGCCGGCTCCAGGGCAGCACCGCCAAGGAGATCGAGGACAACATCGTCCGGCTGCAGAAGAGCCTCGCCGACAAGCCGATCCCCGGTATCGGCGGCCGGATGCTCACCGACTCCGCCGCGACCAACGGGATCGCGCAGGCCCTCTACTCCCAGGAGCTGTGGCCGCTGCTGGAGCAGGGGATCGACGAGGCCGAGGGCGGGCAGGGGCAGTTGCTGATGCTCTTGTCCGACACGCTCAACGGCCGGGACCGCAACGGCCGCTACAGCAACATCGCCGCCGCCAACACGGCGATCAACTGCGCCGACTTCAAGGACCGGTACGACCTCGCCCGGACCAAGGCCAAACTGCCGGAGTTCCGGGCGGCCTCCCCCGTCTTCGGGGAGTTCCTCGGCTGGGCCATGATGAGCTGCACCGGCTGGCCGGTGGCGGGCGCGTGGGAGACCCCGGACGTGTCGGCGCCCGGCGCGGCCCCGATCGTGGTGATCGGCAACACCGGTGACCCGGCGACCCCGTACGAAGGGGCTCGCAAGATGGTCGAACGGCTCGGCCCCGGCGTCGGCGTGGAGCTCACGTACGAGGGGCAGGGGCACGGGGCGTACAACAGCGGCGACCCGTGCGTGCAGCAGGCGGTGAACTCCTACCTGTTGGACGGGAAGGTGCCGCCCGCCGGCACGGTGTGCACGGCCGTCGCCCCCACCCCCACTCCCACGGCCTCCCCCGGCCCCGTCGCCGCGGCCGCCGGCTGAGCGGCGGGCGGACGGCGAAGGGCCCTGCCGCGCTCGTGCGCGGCAGGGCCCTTCGGGCAGTACCGGGGTACTACGGGAGTCCTAGTAGACCGGCTTCTGCGGCTCGACCTGGTGGACCCAGCCGATGACGCCGCCGCCGACGTGGACCGCGTCGGCGAAGCCCGCGGACTTCAGGACCGCGAGGACTTCCGCACTGCGGACACCCGTCTTGCAGTGCAAGACGATGCGCTTGTCCTGCGGCAGGTCCTGGAGCGCGGAGCCCATGAGGAACTCGCCCTTGGGGATCAGCTTCGCGCCGGGGATCGAGACGATCTCGTACTCGTTCTTCTCGCGGACGTCGATGATCTCGATGCTCTCGCCGCCGTCGATCCACTCCTTCAGCTGCGTGGGAGTGATCGTCGAACCGGCCGCGGCCTCCTGGGCCTCCTCCGACACGACGCCGCAGAAGGCCTCGTAGTCGATGAGCTCCTTGACGGTGGCGTTCGGGCCGCAGACCGCGCAGTCGGGGTCCTTGCGGACCTTGACCTGGCGGTACTGCATCTCCAGGGCGTCGTAGATCATCAGGCGGCCGACCAGCGGCTCGCCGACGCCCGCGAGGAGCTTGATGGCCTCGGTGACCTGGATGGACCCGATGGACGCGCACAGCACGCCCAGGACGCCGCCCTCGGCGCAGCTCGGGACCATGCCCGGCGGCGGGGGCTCCGGGTAGAGGCAGCGGTAGCAGGGGCCGTGCTCGGACCAGAAGACCGAGGCCTGGCCGTCGAAGCGGTAGATGGAGCCCCACACGTACGGCTTGTTCAGCAACACGCAGGCGTCGTTGACGAGGTAGCGGGTGGCGAAGTTGTCCGTGCCGTCGACGATCAGGTCGTACTGGCCGAAGATGTCCATCACGTTGTCGGCTTCGAGCCGCTCCTCGTGGAGGACCACGTTCACGTACGGGTTGATGCCCAGCACCGTGTCGCGCGCGGACTCGGCCTTGGAGCGGCCGATGTCCGACTGGCTGTGGATGATCTGGCGCTGCAGGTTCGACTCGTCGACCTCGTCGAACTCGACGATGCCCAGGGTGCCGACGCCGGCCGCGGCGAGGTACATCAGGGCGGGCGAGCCCAGGCCGCCCGCTCCGACGGCGAGCACCTTGGCGTTCTTCAGGCGCTTCTGGCCGTCCATCCCGACGTCGGGGATGATCAGGTGGCGGGAGTACCGACGGACCTCGTCAACGGTGAGCTCAGCAGCTGGCTCGACCAGGGGTGGCAGCGACACGGGGACTCCGTAGATGGGTAAGTCGAACGGTGGTTCTTCCCGTAACACTGCCACGCCCTTCTTCATTCCGAGACACCTGGTCCGATCCTTGAGACAATTTCGTCCCAGTACGCGGGCATCGCCGCCCAGGGGTCGGGGTCCCCTCCACGGCTGCCGCGCCGGTCGGTGAACCAGATGGTGCCGGCTCCCTGCCAGCGGGCGATCCGCAGCGCTTCCTCCAGGTGGGTGCGCGGCACGCCGTGGACGAGGTGGCAGAACAGCTCCGGCGGGTGGTCGGCGGTCCACTCGGCCACCTGCGACCAGCGGTAGTCGGTCCACGCCCCGGAGAAGGTGACGAGCTGGTCGGCGGCCTCCGCGTAGCCCTCGTACGGGTGGGTGCCGTGCCCCAGGACGATCCGCAGGCCCCGGCCGAGCCCGCGCAGGGCGTCGGTGACGCGGCGCACCGCGGCCAGTTCGGCCGGGCCGGCGGGGGTCCGGTCCAGGTAGAAGCCGTCCACCCGGTACCAGTCGACGAACCGGTGCGCGTCGGAGACGAGTTCGCCGAACGACCGGGACCCGTCCAGCATCGCGAGGTGCCCGAGCACGGTGCCGCCGGCCTCCCGGAGCCGGCCGGCGGCCTCCGTGCAGTGCGGGTCGGGCCGGGTGCCGGGCCCGTCCGTGACGTTGAGCACGGCCCAGTGCAGCGGAGTGCCGGGGCGGGTCAGCTCGGCCCATTCGACGGGGGCGAGCAGCGGGTGCGCGTAGCCGGGGATGCCGAGGCCGAGGCGGCCGGCCCCGGTGGCGGCGGGCGCCGCGGCCTGCGTGGTCAGATGCGGCACGCCGCCTCCATCCAGATGTCCGCGAGGGACTCCTCCAGGTTGATCCGGGGCCGCCAGCCGAGGCGGTCGCGGGCGGTGCGGACGTCGGCCTGCTGCCAGGCGCCGCAGCCGTCGGGGTAGGGGTACGCGGCCGGGGGCGGGGCGGCGGCGGCCAGCTGCTCGGCGGTGGCCTCGGATCGGGGGGCGCCGATGGCGGACAGGCCGCCGGCCCGGGCGCCCGGGTGCCCGTGGGAGCCGTGGAGCCCGTGGGGGCCGTGGAGCCCGTGGGCCCCGGGGTGAGACTGCTGCGGTCCGGCGTGCGGTCCGCCGTGGGGTACGTCGAGCTCGTGCAGGGCTCCTCCGTATCCGGCGACCCGGGCCAGGACGGCGGCCGCGTCGCGCAGGCGGACCGCGCGGCCGGTGCCGATGTTGACGACACCCTGGGCGGCGGAGAGCGAGGCGGCGTGCACGGCCCGCGCCACGTCCCGTACGTCCACGAAGTCGCGTTGGACGCCGAGCCCGCTGAGCTTGAGCTCTCCGTCGCCGGACTGCATGGCGCGCCGCATGGCCTCGGCGAGCCTGCCGAGCGGGGAGCCGGCCGGGGTGCCGGGCCCGACGGGTGAGAAGACCCGCAGGACGACGGCGTCGAGCCCGGAGCCGAGGACCAGCTCGGTGGCGGCGAGCTTGCTGACGCCGTACGGCCCGCCGGGTCTGGGCACGGCGTCCTCGGCGGTGGACGATCCGGGCTGGCTGGGCCCGTATTCGGAGGCGCAGCCGAGCTGGACGAGGCGGGCCCCGCAGCCGCTGCGGCGCAGGGACTCGCAGATGGTGGCGACGGCGACGGTGTTGTGCCGGGTGAGCTCGCGGGCCCCGCCGCGGGTGGCCCCCGCGCAGTTGATGACGACGCCGGGGTGGACGGCGTCGAGGAACCGGGTGAGGGCGCCGGGGCTGCCGGTGGCGAGGTCGAAGCGGACGTCGGCGTCGTCGCCGCGGCCGAGCGCGGTGAGCTGGACGGCGGGGTCGGCGAGCAGCCGGTCGGCGACGTAGCGGCCGAGGTATCCGTTGGCTCCGATCAGCAGCACCCTCATCGCGCGGTCCCTCGGTCGGTGGGCTGGCCGGTCATGCGGTGTCTCCTTGGTCGGTGGGCTGGGGGAAGGGTGGGTACGGTGCTCCGGCGTCGGCCGCTGGAGCGGCGGGCCGGGCGTGCGGCGTCGGGCGGGGGGGCGTCGGCGTGGGACGGGGGGCGTCGGGGAGCGGAGGGGGTGCGCCGCTTAGGGCCGGGCGTGCGCGGAGGCGCGGGCCAGCACGGGGACGGCGAGGACGAGGAGTCCTGCCGCGGCGGCGGACACCGCGGCCGCGGCCGGTACCAGGGCGAGAGCGAGGGCGGCGGCGACGGGCCCGCGGGGGGCGCCGTGGCCGAGCAGCAGCCGGGTGAGGAAGAAGAGCAGGGCGAACGGGAGGGCGAGCGTCACGGCGGCTCCGGCGAGGAGGGCCGCGCCGGCGGCGGCCAGGGTGAAGCCCGCGACGGTGCCGAGCAGCAGCGGCCGGGCCCCGTCGGCGAAGTCCTCCAGGGCACGGCTGGCGGCGAGCCGGTGCCGGGCCCGGGTGGTGTACAGGGCGGCGGCGAGGTGGCCGGGGACCGCGGCGAGGGCGAGGGCGATGCCGAGGGGGGTTCCGTGGCGGTGGACGGCCCAGCCGGCGGCGGCCGCGGCGAGCAGCAGGACGGCCCGGGCGGCCCAGGGGGTGCGGCCGGCCCGGCGGGCGCGGCCCGCGGCGGCCCGCCCTGGGGGTCCCGGCAGGACGAGGACGGTGGCCGCGGCGAGGGCAACGGCGGCTCCCGCGTACGGCACCGCGGCGGCGGCCGCCGTGCAGGCGAGGGCGCCGGGCAGCAGGGCGAGCCCGAAGCGGCGCAGTGCGCGGGCGTCGGCGGGGGCGGCGGTGGGGGGTGCGGGCGGCTCTTCCCCGCGCGGGGTGCGGGCGTAGAGCTCCTCGGCGAGGGAGAACACGTCGCGGTGTCGGAACCGGGCGGCGGTCCGGTCGGTGATGCCCCGTGCTTCGAGCCCGGCGGCGATCTCCAGTGGGTCCACCGCCCGCTCGCACAGCGCCCGGTGCCGGTGCAGCAGGATCTTGACGGGGTCGCCGGCGGCGCGGCGGCGGGGGGCCGCGGCGAGGGGGGCGGCTTCGTCGAGGTTCATACCGCGGCCTCCGGGTTCGGGGCCCACGCGGGGCTCGTCCAGTGGCCCGGGACCCGGGCCTCGGGGGGTTGTTCGAAGGGGACGGTGCCGTCGGCCCGGCCGGGTCCGCGGGCCAGCAGCCACAGGTAGGCCTCGCGGAAGGCGGCCACGTTCTGCTCGACGGTGAACAGTTCCAGGGCCCGGGCACGGGCGGCGGCGCCGAGCCGCCGGGCCCGTTCGGGGTCGTTCAGCAGGGACAGGCAGGCGTCGGCGAGGGCCCGCGGGTTGCGCGGCGGGACGACGAGTCCGGTGCCGCCGATGACCTCGCAGACGGCCCCGACGTCCGTGGACACGGTGGCCCGGCCGCAGAGCATCGCTTCGGCCAGGGTGATCGGGAAGCCCTCGATCACGGAGGACAGCACGGCCACCCGCCCGCATCCCCAGGCGTCGGCCGGCGTGGGGGCGTCGGGGCCGCCCAGCTCCTCGAAGGTGACCGGGTTCTCCCCCGCGGTGACCGCGTCGGCGGCCTCGTCGGGGAAGAGCTGCGCGGCGAGGGAGCGGCAGTCGGCGAGGTAGCCGGGGACGGCGGCGGTGGCGAAGATCCGCAGCCGGGTGTCCGGGGCGGCCTTGCGGATCTCGGCGAAGGCGTGCAGCAGGGCGATCAGGTCCTTGGCGGGCTCGACCCGGCCGACCCACACCAGCGTGCCGGGGTCCCCGCGGTCCGGGTCCTCCCCGACCGTGGCGAATCGGTCCGCCTCCATCCCCGGGTACACCGTCCGCATCCGGTCCCGGGTGGCCCCGCACCGCTCCTGCCAGCGCCGGGCGTGCGCGTTGCCGGCGACGATCAGGTCGGCGCGGGCGTAGATCTCGCAGGCGAGGCGTCCGTGGAAGGCCGCGAGCAGGGCCCGGACGGCGAGCCGGGGCCCCCCGGCCGGACCGTCCGGCCCGGGGTCGGCGGCCGCGGACCGCTCCAGGTAGTGCGCCCGCAGCCGGACCCCGTACTCGGTGACCAGCAGCGGCACCCCGAAGAAGCGTTTGGCCAGCAGCCCGGGGAGGGCCGCCACCCCTCCCGCGGCGGCGTGGCAGACGTCCACCTCGCGCAGGTCCTCGTACCAGTCGAGGGACAGCGGTCGTAGCAGCTGCTCCAGGGCGTCGACGAACTCCAGCAGGTCCGCGACCTGTGCGCGCTGCACGGAGCGGCGCGCGCCGGGGGCCCGACAGGCGGCCTCCACGGCGCGCACCGCCGTCTCGGAGCGCAGGGCGGCGTACAGGCCGCCCTGCTCGCGGGCGAGTTCGGCGAGTCCGTACAGGCCGGCCGCGAAGGGCTCGGCCTCGTCGGCGCAGACTCCCCGGACCAGGTCCTTGAAGCAGTCGGCGAACCGCCTGCGTTCACGCCGGGAGTAGGTGCGCCCGTCGTCCGCGGGGGCCCACAGCGGGGCGGTCCAGACCCGGGTGACGTGCTCGGGGAGCACGACCCGGCCGCGTTCCTCCTGTTCGGCGCTGCGGCTCAGCGCGTAGAGCTCGAACTCGTGCTGCGGCAGCCCGCGCACGAGGCGCTCGCACCACAGCCTCGCCTCTCCCGTCGCATACGGATAACCACCTTCCGTGAGCAGTCCGATCCGCACGAGTGGCACCCCCGATCTCCCGTTTCCGGCGGCCTCCGTCGGTCCGGTGACCCGCCGCGGAGAACTCAAGCGGATATGCCGGTGGGGGGGGGTGGGGGGGGTGGGTGGGGCGGCCGAGGGGCGGGAGGATTTAGCTGTATTAGTGAGGCCGTTGGTGTGGCGCGGGTGAGGGAGCGGAGACAGTGACTCGC
>NZ_JBHXTC010000007.1:131388-218775 GCF_042677605.1 Streptomyces sp. NPDC127106
GCGCCGCCGCCCGCCCCCCCCCCCCCCCCCCACCGGAAGGGGTGAAGAGTCGTAACTTTCCCGTACGGTTCGCGTTCGAGGCCGCTACCGAAGGGCCTCGCCGCGGGGCGCCGCCCGCCGCGCGTCAGTTGCCGGGGAACACCCAGGGGTTGGGCTTGCAGGCGATCCCGCCGATGTCGAGGGACTTCGTCTGCTGCTGCATGATCGGCGCGAGGGCGCCCGGGGTCTGGCAGTTCACGTGCCCGTGGCCGAGCCGGTGGCCCACCTCGTGGTTGATGAGCATCTGCCGGTAGGCGAGCATCTGGTCCGGGCCGTACGTCTGCGAGCCCTGGGCCCAGCGGAACGCGTTGATCATCACGCGCTCGGTGTTGGCGGAGTCGCAGCTGACGTTCTCGATCGTCGTGTCCAGGTCGGACTTCGCGCACCACACGCCGGTGGTTCCGGGGCTGGCCAGGGTGATCACGAACTCGGCCCCGCCGCCCGGGACGCGCTCGAAGGTCTTGGTGCCGCCGTGGCCCCAGCTGCGGTCGTCGTTGAGGGTGCGGTGGACGGCCTCGGCGAACAGCT
This sequence comes from Streptomyces sp. NPDC127106, assembly GCF_042677605.1. Lineage (NCBI taxonomy): Bacteria > Bacillati > Actinomycetota > Actinomycetes > Kitasatosporales > Streptomycetaceae > Streptomyces > Streptomyces sp. NPDC127106. Next base: position 131,956 of record NZ_JBHXTC010000007.1, read on the forward strand.
GCGCGTCCAGGCCGAGCCCCTGTTCGACGTCGACGCGGTAGCGGACCACCTTGCCCTTGCCGGGGGCGGCCGCGACGCCGGGGACGGTGTCGAAGGCGCCCGAGCCCTTCAGCTTCGCGTCGAGCGGCAGCTGCTGGGCCATCTTCTGCTCGTACGACAGCTCGGGCGCGGCCGGCGCCGGTGCCGCGGCCGGGGCCTCGGGGGCGCCGCGACCGTCGGAGCGGGAGGCCGCGGACTGGCCGGGCTGGGCGCGGTCGGAGGCGCTGCCGGCGGCCTGCGGGGTGGAGGTCTTGGTGTCGCCGCCGGTGAGCATCTGGGTGGCCACGACGACGGCGATCGCGGTGGTGACGGCCACGCCCGCCACGGCGCCGTAGGTGCGGGCCTTGGAGCTGCGGCCGGAGGACCGTTCCTCCTCGCTCTCGGCGGGCGCGGCCTCCTCGCGGGGCGAGGGCACCACGCGGCGCTGCGCGCCGGTGGCGGTGAAGGGGTCGGCGGGGCCGGCCGCGGGGGTGCTGAAGGCCGGGGTGCCGGTGTCCAGCACGGCCGCGGACGCGCCGGAGGCGCGCGCCGTGCCGCGCCGGTCGCCGTGGACGGAGCCGGCGTCGGTGCCCCAGGCGCCGCCGGGCTCGCGCTGCTCGGGGCGGCCGCCGGGCCGCGCGCCGGGCTCGGGGGCGCCGACGGGGGCGTAGCCCTGGTGGGCGACGGTGGGTTCGGTGCGGCGGCGGCGCCCGCGCGGCTCCTCGTACGTCGGGACCTGGCCGTGCGGGGAGTGCTGGTCGAACGGAGCGTGCTGGTCGAACGGGGGGTGCTGGTCGAACGGGGCGTGCTGATCAAATGGAGCGTGCTGGTCGTACGGGTCGTACCGGTCGTACGGCAGGTACTGGTCGGGCAGCGGGTACCGGTCGTAACCGGGCTGCTGCGCCTGGCCGGGGGGCTGCTCGTACCCGGGCTGCCCACCGTACCCGGGCTGCTGCCCGTACCCGGCCTGCTCCCCGTACGGCGGGTGGTCCCCGTACGAGAGGTGCGGCTCGTAGGGGTACGGGTCACGGCTCTCGTACGGGGGGTGCGCGGCGGGCGCGGGCGCCGGGCGCGCCGGAGCGGGAGCGGGGGCCGGGCCCTTGCGACTATGTCGTCCCACGGTGGTCAGCCCCTGCCGTCTTCGGTATCTCGGTCGGTGTCGTGCAGCAGCTCCCGGAAGGCGTTCGCCACCGCCTCGGGGTATTCCATCATCGCCACGTGCCCGGCCGCGGGGAGGCTCAGCAGTCTTGAGCCCCGGAAGGACGCAGCCGCTCTCCGGGCCGTACGGTAGGCGACCAGCTGGTCGCGTCCGCCGTAGACCAGCAGGGTCGGGGCGAGCACCCGCTGCGCCTGCCGCCAGAGCCCGTGCTCCCCGCCGAGGGTGTAGGCGTCGACGATGCCGCGGGTGGAGCGGGTCATCGCCTCCCAGAAGTACGGCAGGGCCATCCGCCGCTCCATCTCGTCGACGGCGGTGCGGAAGTCCTCGGGGCGCACCCGGGCGGGGTCGCCGTAACAGAGCCGCATCACGCCGCGGGTGCGCTGCTCGGCGGTGAGACCGCCGGTCAGGCGGTTCAGCACACCGGTCATCCCGGGCACGGCGAGGAGTACGGTCGGCAGGACCGACTTCTGCATGCGCAGGTCGGGCAGTGCGGGCGAGACCAGCGTCAGCGTGCGCACGAGGTCGGGGCGGACGGCCGCGACGCGGGTGCTGACGGCGCCGCCGAGGGAGTTGCCGAACAGGTGGACGGGGCCGCGGCCGGCGGCGTCGAGGTGGCGGATGACCGCGCGGGCCATCGCCGTGACCGAGTAGTCCTTGTCGACCGGTGGTGGGGACCAGCCGAAACCCGGCAGGTCGACGGCCTCGCAGTCGACGCTGTCCTCCAGCAGGGCCATGAGGGCGGACCAGTTGGTGGAGGAGCCGCCGAGGCCGTGCACGAACAGGGCGGGCGGCAGTCCGGTACGGGTCGCGGGCCGGGACCGCACGGTCAGTTCGAGGCCGGGCAGCAGGGCCGTGCGCAGCTGCTCCCCCTCGGCCACCCGGGCGGCTCCCGCCCGGAAGGACGGCTCGGTGGCCGATCGCACACCCGGCAGCTCGGTCGAAGACATGGGGGCAATGTTACGAGACGATCACGTCCGGACTCTTGTGTTCGGCATCACAGACCCGCGCAGGATGCCCGGGGTCCACGTAGCGGCGCACCCGCGATCCTCCTAGGCTCATAGGTGAGGCAGGACCACGAGGGGTGAGGGAAGAAGGGGAGCCAGATGAGTGTCGACCCGGCGGAGCCGGAGACCTTCCGGGGAAGGATCCGGGATGCGCTCGACGCGGAGGCGCCCGAGGCCGACGCCGCGGAGCAGCAGGCCGAGCTGCGGCCCGAGGACGATGACGAGCGGGTCACGGGGGTGGAACGGGGCGAGGCCGCCGACGGGGACGCCGTCGATCAGTCCCGGGTGGTGCCCTTGGACGAGGATGACTACCGCTGAGGGGCCCGGGCCCCTTCGGCCGACCGCGCCCGGCCGCCCCGGACTACCGTTCGGTAACCGCTCCCGGCGCCGCTGACCAGCGCGTCCGGGCGGTCCGTACAGCGAGAAAACTCGGCTTCGACCCTACAGATTCGGTTACCGAAAAGTACGATGGCGGGCGCGGCGCAGAGGCACTGCGGCAACAGAGAAAGTGGGAGGCGGCGTGACAGCCATCGAGCAGACGGATGCAGCGCGTCCCCGGGGCACGCGCCTGCCGCGCCGAGCCCGACGCAACCAGCTCCTGGGCGCGGCCCAGGAGGTCTTCGTCGCGCAGGGGTACCACGCGGCGGCGATGGACGACATCGCCGAGCGGGCCGGGGTGAGCAAGCCGGTGCTGTACCAGCACTTCCCGGGCAAGCTCGACCTCTACCTGGCGCTGCTGGACCAGCACTGCGAGAACCTGCTCCAGGCGGTGCGCGGGGCGCTGGAGTCGACGACGGACAACAAGCAGCGCGTGGCCGCGACGATGGACGCCTACTTCGCGTACGTGGAGGACGAGGGCGGCGCGTTCCGCCTGGTCTTCGAGTCCGACCTGACCAACGAGCCGGCGGTGCGCGAGCGCGTCGACCGCGTGTCGCTGGAGTGCGCCGAGGCGATCTCGGACGTGATCGCCGAGGACACCGGCCTGTCGAAGGACGAGTCGATGCTCCTGGCCGTGGGCCTGGGCGGCGTCTCGCAGGTCGTGGCCCGGTACTGGCTCTCCAGCGAGAGCCCGGTCGCCCGCGACAAGGCGGTGGGGCTGCTGACCTCGCTGGCCTGGCGCGGCATCGCGGGCTTCCCGCTGCACGGTGCGGACGGCGCCCCGGCGTGATCCGCTGTTCGCTGCCAGCGTGTCCGCCGAGCCGCTTGCGTGTCGCCTCTGCGGGCTAATGTGGACCGGGTACGGCGCGGCTGATCGCGCACAACCGAGCGTCGGAGGGACAAAGCCGTGGAGGTCAAGATCGGTGTGCAGCACGCACCCCGGGAGATCGTGCTGGAGAGCGACCTGAGCGCCGAGGAGCTCGAGCGCATCGTCTCCGAGGCGCTGACCGGTTCGGCACCGCTGCTGAGCCTCACCGACACCAAGGGCCGCCGGGTCCTGGTGCCCTCCGAGCGCCTGTCGTACGTCGACCTGGGCGAGCCGAGCGCGCGCAAGGTCGGTTTCGGCACGGCCTGATGCCTTTCGGCACGGCCTGACGCGTTCCGGCACGGTCCGGCACGGTCCGAGAACTGGACTGAACGGCCCGGTGGTTGAATCCACCGGGCCGTTTCCGTGTCTTCCGCTTCGGGTAGGACCGGTGTGACCGGTTAGCCCCTGACCTGCGGGAGGCCCCCATGCTGCTGATCGAGGCGCTCGGCTCCGTCCTGCTGGGCCTGGCACTGGCGGCAGCGGCCCTGCGGCTGCTCGCCCCGCGACTGCCGTCGCCGCGCGTCGTGTTCGTCAGCGGGGCGCTGGGCGCCCTGTTCGGGGCGTACCTGACGCAGTACGCGCTCGGCCCGGGGCACGGCACGGTGACCGCGACCCTGGTCGGCTCGGTGCTGGTCGCCGCCGTGGTGCTGTCGCTGCTGCTGCGCCCGGTCCGGCAGTCCGGCTCCCGCCCCGCCCACCGGCCCTTTTCGCTTCCGTCGCGGGGCTGACCGCCGCAGGCGCCGGCGCGGCTAGGCCCTCCGGTCCAAGGCCGTCCGACTCCCCAGGAGCGCGGTACGCCACGGCCCCGGCGCGCACACGGCGCGCCGGGGCCGGCGCATGCGGGGGCGGCGGCGGATTCCGTGCCGCCGCGGGCGCTAGGCGGCGAGGCCCAGGGCCGCCATCCGCTTGGTGTGGGCCTTGGTGATCCGGGCGAACATCTCGCCGACGGCCGCCAGGTCGAAGCCGGCCGCCATCCCGTCGACGCCGCCGACCAGCATGGTGGACAGGGCGTCGCGCTCGGCGACCACCCGCTGGGCCTGCGAGAGCGCCTCGCCCATCAGGCGGCGCGCCCACAGGGCGAGCCGGCCGCCGCAGCGCGGGTCGGCCTCGATGGCGGCGCGCACCTTCTCGACGGCGAAGCCGCCGTGGCCCGTGTCGTCGAGGACGGCGAGCACGAGGGCGCGGGTGTCGGCGTCCAGGTGGCTGGCGACCTCGCGGTAGAAGTCACTGGCGATCGAGTCGCCGACGTACGCCTTGACCAGGCCCTCCAGCCAGTCCGACGGCGCGGTCTGGCGGTGGAAGTCGTCGACGCCCTTGGCGAAGGGCTCCATGGCGGCGGTGGGCTCGACGTCGATCGCCGCGAGCCGGTCACGCAGCCGCTCGAAGTGGTGGAACTCCGCGGAGGCCATCTTCGCGAGCTCGGCCTTGTCGTCGAGGGTGGGCGCGAGCTTCGCGTCCTCCGCGAGTCGTTCGAAGGCCGCGAGCTCGCCGTACGCGAGTGCGCCCAGCAGGTCCACGACGGCGGCCCGGTACTGCGGCGAGGCGGAGGCGGTCGCCCAGTCCTGGGCGGCGATACCGGTCGCCTCGGCGGGGGCGCCGTCGTCGGCGGGCGATGCGTTTTCTACGGTCGACATGCTCCGCACAATAGCCCGCCCTCGCACCTCCGACGCCATCACGTCGCACTGCCTTCCGTCCACCCGAACGCGACGACCAGGTGAATTCACCCGACACGCCTGCGCGATTCCGGGGTACAGTGGTAAAGCGCCTGCCGAATACTCGGCGGGCCATCGCATGAGGATGCCCGGTCGGTGGCCCGATCGGCTCCAACCCGACCGCCCTCGGATGATGCGTACGTCCATGCGTACCGCGTCCACGAGGGGCCCCCTCAGCGGCACTGGCGGCTTGAGCGAAGGCAGTGGTCCCGCGCAGCTTCGTACGTACATGCAGTACTGCAAGCCCGGCACGGTACGACCCCCCTCGCCGCCTCGCGCCGCGTCTCACAGAAGAGGCAGCACCCTGACTACGTTCCGAGAACTCGGGATCCTTCCCGAAATCGCCGAGGCCCTCGAAGCCGTCGGCATCGTGACCCCCTTCCCCATCCAGGAGATGACCCTCCCCGTCGCCCTCTCCGGCACGGACGTCATCGGCCAGGCGAAGACCGGAACCGGCAAGACGCTCGGTTTCGGCCTTCCACTGCTGGAGCGGGTCGTCGTCCCCGCGGACGTCGAGGCCGGCCGGGCCACGCCCGACCAGCTGACCGACTCCCCCCAGGCCCTCGTCGTCGTCCCGACGCGCGAGCTGTGCACGCAGGTCACCAACGACCTGCTGACCGCGGGCAAGGTCCGCAACGTCCGCGTCCTGGCCATATACGGCGGCCGCGCGTACGAACCCCAGGTCGAGGCGCTCCAGAAGGGCGTCGACGTGATCGTCGGCACCCCGGGCCGCCTGCTCGACCTGGCCGGTCAGCGCAAGCTCGACCTGTCGCGCGTCAAGGCGCTGGTCCTCGACGAGGCCGACGAGATGCTCGACCTGGGCTTCCTGCCCGACGTCGAGAAGATCATCAACCACCTGCCGGCCAAGCGGCAGACCATGCTGTTCTCGGCGACCATGCCGGGCGCGGTCATCGGTCTGGCCCGCCGCTACATGACGCAGCCGACGCACATCCGCGCCACCTCGCCCGACGACGAGGGCGCGACCGTCGCCAACATCACCCAGCACGTCTACCGCGCGCACAACATGGACAAGCCGGAGCTCGTGGCCCGCGTCCTGCAGGCCGAGGGCCGCGGACTGGCCATGATCTTCTGCCGTACCAAGCGCACCGCGGCCGACATCGCCGAGCAGCTGGAGCGCCGCGGCTTCGCGTCCGGCGCCGTCCACGGCGACCTGGGCCAGGGCGCGCGCGAGCAGGCGCTGCGCGCGTTCCGCAACGGCAAGGTCGACGTGCTGGTGTGCACCGACGTCGCCGCCCGCGGCATCGACGTCGAGGGTGTGACCCACGTCATCAACTACCAGACGCCCGAGGACGAGAAGACGTTCCTGCACCGGGTGGGCCGCACCGGCCGCGCCGGCGCCAAGGGCACGGCGATCACCCTGGTCGACTGGGACGACATCCCGCGCTGGCAGCTGATCAACAAGGCGCTGGAGCTGGACTTCCACGACCCCGTGGAGACGTACTCCACCTCCGCGCACCTGTTCGAGGACCTGGGGATCCCGGCCGGCACCAAGGGCATCCTGCCGCGCTCCGAGCGCGTGCGGGCCGGCCTGAAGGCCGAGGAGATCGAGGACCTGGGCGAGACCGGCGGCCGCGGCGGCCGGGGCGGCCGCGGTGCGGCCTCCGCCCCCGCCGCGGAGCGTCCGGCCCGGACGCGGACCCCGCGCGAGCGCCGTCGTACCCGCGGCGGTGCCGAGATCGCCGCCGACTCCGTCGACGCCGCTCCGGTGGCCGAGGCTCCGGCGACCGTCACGGCTCCGGCTGCTCCGGCGGTCGAGGAGGCCCCGGACGCGGACCAGCCGCGCCGGCCGCGCCGCCGCCGTACCCGGGTCTCGGCCTCGGCCTCGGCCGCTGCGGCCGCTGCCCCGGCCGCTGCGGTCGTCGCCGAGGCTGCCGCGGCCGCGGCGCCCGTCGTCGAGGCCCCGGTCTTCGAGGCACCCGTCGTCGAGGCACCCGCGGCCCGGGCGGCCGCGCCGGCGAAGGCTCCGGCCGCGCCGCGGCAGGCCCGTACCCGCAAGCCCACCCAGACCTCGATCCTGGCGGCGGCCGCGGCCGCGCCCGTCCAGGCGCCGGTCCTGGTGCCGGCCGGCCCCGAGCCGGACTTCCAGATCGCCCCGCCGTCCGAGCCGGTCCAGGCCCGCCGTGCGCGGGCCCCGCGCAAGGCCGCCCCGGCCGCCGCGGTGACCCCGGTCGCGCAGGCTCCCGTCGCCGAGGCGCCGGTGGCCGAGGAGGTCGCGGCGAAGCCGAAGCGCACCCGGACCCGCAAGGCCGTGGCACCCGCGGCGGAGGTCCCGGCGGTCGAGGCGCCGGTGGCCGAGGAGGCTCCGGCGAAGCCGAAGCGCACCCGGACCCGCAAGACCGCCGTGGCCGAGGAGGCGCCGGTGGCCGAGGCCGCCGTGGCCGAGGAGGCTCCGGCCAAGCCGAAGCGCACCCGGACCCGCAAGGCCGTGGCGCCGACCGCGGAGGCCTGAGCCCCCGCAACATCGTGATCCGGGCCCCGGTTCCCCCTTCCCAGGGGGGGCCGGGGCCCGCGGCGTACGGGGGCGGCCTCCCGGGCTGGGACGGGATGCTACGGACCGGTAACCTCGGGCCATGAGCAAGCCGCCGCGCCTTACCCTGCCGTCCGACGCCCGTGCGTACCGCCTCCCGACCGCCCGCGGCGAGTTCGCCGTCCACGAGGCGGGCGAGCCGGTCCGCGGGACGGCCCTGCTGGTCCCCGGTTTCACGGGCAGCAAGGAGGACTTCATCGGTCTCCTGGAGCCGCTGGCCGCGCACGGCTACCGGGCCGTGGCCGTCGACGGGCGCGGCCAGCACGAGTCCCCCGGGCCGCGCGAGGAGTCGGCGTACGCCCTGGACGAGCTGGCGCAGGACGTGCTGGCGCAGGCGGCCGCCGTCGACGGGGGCCCGGTGCACCTGGTCGGGCACTCGCTCGGCGGGCTGATCGCGCGCGCCGCCGTGCTGCGCGACGCGGCGCCGTTCGCCTCCCTGACCCTGATGAGCAGCGGGCCGGCCGCAATCGCCGAGGAACAGCGGGAGCGGACGAAGCTGCTGGTCGCGGCGCTGGAGGCGATGCGGGAGGACATGGCGGGCGTCTGGACGGCCATGCGCGCGTACGACCCGCAGGACGCGGTGGCCGACGCTCCGGAGCTGGCGGAGTTCCTGCGGGACCGGTGGCTGGCGACCGTACCGGAGCAGCTGATCGCCACCGGGCGGGTGTTGGTCTCCGAGCCGGACCGGGTGGGGGAGCTGAGCGGGGTCGACCTGCCGAAGCTGGTCCTGTCGGGCGAAGTGGACTACGCCTGGCCGGTCCCGCTGATGGACGACATGACACAACGTCTGGGAGCTCGGCGCGTGGTGGTGCCGGGTGCGGAACACTCGCCGAATGCGGAGAACCCGCAGGTCACGGCGGATGCGCTGGCCGCGTTCTGGGGTGCAGTCGACGCCCGGTAGTTAGCCTGGGAAAAAATTTCCTTAGCGTAGGGAATGTTTGAGCTTTACACTTCGTTGGGAACCGATGCAAGGAGAACACTGACGAAGGGAGAAGCCGTGCGCTTCGAGATTCTGCGCCTGGACGACGTCGACGGAACCGCCGTGGACAGCACCGTCGTGGACGCGGCCTCCGTCAACCGGATCGTGCAGCAGGCGGCCGCCATCGGCCAGCGCATCCTGATCCGACCGGCCGAGAGTGCGTCCTCCTGACACTTCTGGGCGCGCAGTCCAGCACGCGAACGCCCCCGCGCCGATTCGGTGCGGGGGCGTTCGCGTGCGCGCTGGCGCTTCGGGGCCGGTCAGGCGCCCCGGACGACCTGGAGCACGCCGTTGATGATCTGCTGGACGGCGATGGCGGAGAGCATCATGCCCGCGAGGCGCGTCACGAGGACGACGCCGCCGTCCTTGATGACCCGGATGATCACCAGCGAGTAGCGCATGGTGAGCCACAGGACCGCGTGCATCGCGATGATCGCGCACCAGACCGAGACCTGGGCGCTGACGTCGTCGGCCTTCTGGACGGCCAGGATGACGGACACGATCGCACCGGGACCGGCGAGCAGCGGCATGCCCAGCGGCACGAGGGCGACGTTCACGTCCTTGGTCTGCTTGGGCTCGTCGGTCTTGCCGGTGAGCAGGTCGAGCGCGATGAGCAGGAGCAGCAGACCGCCGGCGATCATCAGGGCCGGGACGGACACGTGCAGGTAGTCGAGGATCTGCTGGCCGCAGATGCCGAAGACCGCGATGACGCCGAAGGCCACGCAGACGGCCTGCCAGGCCATCCGGCGCTGCACCTTGACGGGCCGGCCGGAGGTCAGGGCGAGGAAGATCGGCGTGATGCCCGGCGGGTCCATAATCACAAAAAGCGTGAGAAATAGGGATCCGAAGACGGCGAAGTCGAACACAGTGATGCCTTGCAGAGAGTGGGGTGTTTCGAAGGAAGAGGAGGGGCGGGGCAGCGCGGGAGCACCTTCCGGTAGCGGACCGGAAAGGGGCGTCACGCGCCGGCGGCTCCGCCGGTGCCCGGCACGGGGAAGGCCCCGGTCGCGCGGCGCGTGATCTCGCCGTAGACCTCGGGGTCGGTGGTGTAGTCGCCGAGGCGGCAGGTCTTGCGGCTGCCGTGGTAGTCGCTGGAGCCCGTCACGAGGAGGTCCAGCTCGCCGGCGAGGGCCCGGAGCCGGCTGCGGGTGTCGGCGTCGTGGTCCATGTGGTCGACCTCGATGCCGTCCAGGCCGGCGGCCGCGAGGTCGGCTATCGCGGCCTCGGGGACGCAGCGGCCGCGCTTGACGGCGGCCGGGTGCGCGAGGACGGTGACGCCGCCGGCGGCCTTGACCAGGCGGATGGCGTCGAAGGGGTCGAGCTCGTGCTTCTCCGCGTAGGCGCGGCCGCCGTCGGCGAGCCAGTCCGGGGTGAACGCGTCCGACACGGTCGGGACGACGCCCAGCTCGACGAGGGCGGTCGCGATGTGCGGGCGGCCGACGGAGCCGCCGGCGGCGATCCGGGAGACCTGCTCCCACGTGACGTCCACGCCGAGCGCCCGGAGCTTGTCGATCATGGCCTGGGCGCGGGGGGTGCGGTCGTCGCGGACGAGCTCCCGCTCACGGGCGAGCGCGGGCTCCTCGGGGTCGAAGAGGTACGCGAGCAGGTGCATCCCGATGCCGTCGAGGCGGCAGGAGAGTTCCATCCCCGGGACGACGGTGAGCCCGCGCGGGGCCGCGGCGATGGCCTCGGCGTATCCCCCCACGGTGTCGTGGTCGGTCAGCGCGACCACGTCGAGCCCGGCGGCGGCCGCTCCCAGGACCAGCTCGGCGGGGGTTTCGGTCCCGTCGGAGGCCGTGGAGTGGGCGTGCAGGTCGATGCGCACGGCCATGGCTCCAGGGGTCGCGGGTACGGGGGACACCTCAGGATAACGTCCGGCCGCGCGCCCGCTCCCCCCGCCCCCTCCGGCGGCCGCGGCCGCCGGTGCCGGCCGCGCCACGGGTGTCGCCGCCACGGGTGCCGCCGCCACGGGTGCCGCCGCCACGGGTGCCGCCGCCACGGGTGTCGCCGCTACGGGTCGAGGATCCGCGGGCTCACGGCGCCGCACGGCAGGAGTTCGAGCTCGGCGCCCGCGTCCCGCAGGTCCGTCAGCACCAGCTCGTCGTACAACAGCACGCCCGACTGCTCCGGCCAGGCGATCGCCCACAGCCACAGCCCGCGCGCCTCGCCCGCGAAGACGGCCCGGTTGTCGGGAGCGTCCTTCACGTGCCACAGCGGGGTGGGGCGGCCCGCCGCGACGACCTTGGTGTGCGGAGGGGCGGACACGTCGAGGCAGGTGCCCGGGTCGGGGCCGTCGATCCCGGCGAACCGCGCGCCCAGCCCGACGCCCAGTTCCTCGGCGATCAGCAACAACTCCCCCATCCCGCCCAGCGGTCCGGGTCCCGAGCAGGCCACGGCGGTCGCCCTGCCCCCGCTGCGGTCGTCACCGGCCGAGGCCACCCCCGTGAACAGCCACCCGACCGGCAGCGGCCACGGCATCCACACTGGCACCCGGGCCCGGTGCACCACCACGCCGAGGCCCTCGACGCTGGGCGGGATGACGGGCTGCAACGGGTGCACCGCGCCGTGCACCGCGCACTGCCAGGAGTCGGAGAAGAGTCCGGGCGCCCTGACCCGGCCACCGCACTTCGGGCAACTCGGTTCGCCCCTCATAAGATGCAACGCTCCTCCCCGCCCGGCGCGCCGTCAAGACGCGATCACCCGTCCGGATGCCTCAGTCCAGCGGCACGGCGGAGCGCAGCGGGTCGCGCAGGTCCGCGCCCCGTGCGAGCCACCGCTCCTGGAGGGCGGCCGCGCCGTGCACCCGCTTCCACGCCGCTTCGTTGGGCGTCATCGGCAGGAGGGGCAGGAACTGCACCGGGTCCATCGGCTCGTCCAGTGCGAGGTCCTCCACCAGCCCGCCCGGCTCCGCGACGAGCACGGAGGTGAACGGCGCCCCCTCCCACAGCGGCTCCCCCACGTCGAGGGAGGCGCCGGGCGCCACGACCAGTCCCTCGACCTGCGGGGAGGCGGCCAGCACGGCGAGGGGCCGCAGCACCTTGTCGGTGGCCGCGCGGCCCTCCCGCACGGTCAGCACCAGCTCGGCGCGGGGGCCGCGCAGCGGGTCGGCGACCATCGCGGTCGGGTCGGTCATCGGGGTCGCGGACATGCCGAGGGTCGCGTACCGGACGAGGCCGCCGCCGGTGAAGCGGAGGACTTCGATGCGGTCGGTGCCGAGGAAGGTGACGGCGGCGCGGGCGTCGGGTTCACCGAGTGCACTGCGCAGCCGGGCCTCGACGAGAGCCAGAATTTCTGCCATGGGGCGAGCATAGAACTCGTATGAGGTGGGTAAAGGGCGGGTCTTGACCATCCGTCGGCTGATAGTGTTGTCCGCTGGCCGATGCCGCATGCATGGGGGTACCCCCAGCGGTAGCTGGGGGAATGTCTCCGGGCATCAGGCGACAGGAAGTCCTCCACGGAGGACCGGCCGGAGGAGGTGGGGACTGCGATGAAGCGAAGTCGATCGTGCAGTACCAACCGCTCTTCCGCGTCCCGTACGGGCGCCTTTCGCCCGTTTTGATCATCTGATCAGCAGAAGAGCGACGGCAGAACGTTGTCCTCCCGTCCTGTTTGTTCCTTCCGGTCGCTTCGGCATGCCCGCCCGCCGACGGTTGCCGTGCCGCCCGGAAGGGGCCTCCACACCCCGTGCGGTTGCCGCCGCACGCGCGAAGGAGCCTGCCATGTCGATGCTGCCCTACCTGCGTGCCGCCGTACGCCCGGCCCTGCGCCGGTCCACCCCCATCCAGCCCGGCTACGACACCACGCGCGACCCCTCGGCGAGCAGCGCCGTGGTCGACTGCGCCGTGTACCGCGACGGACGGCGCGTCACCGGACCTGCCTGCCTGACGCCGCGTGAGGCGATCCGGCGGGTCCGCGAGGACGGCGGGTTCGCCTGGATCGGCCTGCACGAGCCGACCGAGGAGGAGTTCGCGGGGATCGCCGCCGTCTTCGGCCTGCACCCGCTCGCCGTGGAGGACGCCGTCCACGCGCACCAGCGGCCGAAGCTGGAGCGCTACGACGACACCCTCTTCACCGTCTTCAAGACCATCCACTACGTCGAGCACGCCGAACTCACCGCGACCAGCGAAGTCGTGGAGACCGGCGAGGTGATGTGCTTCACCGGGACCGACTTCGTCATCACGGTCCGGCACGGCGGCCAGGGCTCCCTGCGGGGGCTGCGCCACCGCCTCCAGGACGACCCCGAGCTGCTCGCCAAGGGCCCCTCGGCCGTGCTGCACTCCATCGCCGACCACGTCGTCGACGGGTACATCGCGGTCGCGGCGGCCGTGCAGGACGACATCGACGAGGTGGAGAGCGCGGTGTTCGCCGCGCCTGCCAAGGGCAGTGCGCGCGGCGGCGACGCGGGCCGCATCTACCAGCTCAAGCGCGAGGTCCTGGAGTTCAAGCGGGCCGTCGCCCCGCTGCTGCGGCCGATGGAGCTGCTCAGCGAGCGACCGATGCGGCTGGTCGACCCGGACATCCAGAAATACTTCCGCGACGTCGCCGACCACCTGGCGCGGGTGCACGAGCAGGTCGTCGGCTTCGACGAGCTCCTGAACTCGATCCTCCAGGCGAACCTGGCGCAGGCGACGGTCGCCCAGAACGAGGACATGCGCAAGATCACCTCCTGGGCGGCGATCATCGCCGTGCCGACGATGATCTGCGGCGTCTACGGGATGAACTTCGACTACATGCCCGAACTCCGGTGGGAGTACGGCTACCCGATGGTGATGACGGCCATCATCGCCAGCTGCTTCACCATCCACCGCGCACTGCGCCGCAACGGCTGGCTGTAGGCCCTCGGGGCGGCCCCGGGGCCGCCCCGCCCGACCCCCTACGCTGTGCGCATGACTCTCAGCACGCTCGACCTGGCCCTCGTCGAGGAGGCCACCAAGAAGTCCGGCCTCATCTGGGTCCGCGGCTCCGGGGCCGACCGGCCCCTGTGGCACGCCTGGGTGGACGGCGCGGCCCACGTGCTGGGCGACGGGCCCGGGGAGCAGCCGCTGCCGGGCCTCGCGGACGGGGCGGCCGCCGAGGTGACCGTACGCAGCAAGGACAAGGGCGGCCGGCTGGTGGCGTGGACCGCGGCCGTACGGGAACTCGCGCCCGGCAGCGAGCCGTGGGAGGCCGCCGTCACCGAGCTCAAGGGCAAGCGGCTGAACGCCTCCGACTCGGAGGAGATGACCGCGCGGTGGGCCCGCGAGTGCCGGCTGCTGCGCCTGGAGCCGGTCGCGGCGACCACCGACCTGCCGGACGGTTCCCTGGCCGCGGTCCCGCAGGGCGCGCCGGCGGTCACGCGCCGGCCGATCCCGGCCGGGCTGCCGAAACTGCTGCTGAAGCGCCGCAGGTCCGCCCGGTAGCCGGAGCCGGCCCGCGGGCGGGTGGGCCCGTGCCTACTGGCCCGGGTTCGAGCCCTGGCCCGTTCCCTTGCCGCCGCCGGGGGCCGGGGAGGGCGTCCCGCCCGGCTCCGTCCCCTTCGTCGTGGGCAGCTGGGAGCCGTAGTCGAGGGTCTGGTCCGCCGGGGGCGCCTCCAGCGGGACCGGCTTGCCCCAGTCGCTGAGGTCGACCGCCCCGGCACCGCCGGCCCGCTCCATGCGCAGCGGGTACGGGGTGCCCTCCAGGGAGACCGACAGCTTGCCGCCCTTGCCCTGGTTGGCGGTCACCTGGACCGCGCGGGTAGGCCCGACCTTGGTGTACTCCTCGACCTTGGCGAGCTTTCCGTCGAGCCCGAGCAGGCCGTCGAGCAGCACGTGCATGTCGGTGAAGCCGCGGAACTGCTTGTAGGTGGAGTCGCTCTCGGGCACCTTCACGTACTTGTCGCCGAGCTTCCCGGCCGCCTCGGACGTCCCCCAGAAGGCCGCGCTCGCCTTCAGGTAGAGCTGCTCGCCGACGCGCAGCAGCTGGAAGGTGTCCTCCTTGGACTTCACCTCGCCGGAGCCGCCGTCCTTGCCCAGGCGCACGTCGAGCGTGAAGGTTTTTCCGCCGCTGACCAGCGTGCCCGACAGGTGCACCGAGGTGGCCGCGCCGGCCGCGGCCTTCGCCTTGCCCTCGATCTGGCTCGCGGAGAGCTTACCGACCCCGTTCGTGCCCTTGTCGGGATCCGCCCCGCAGCCCGTGCCGGTGACGGCCAGGCCCGCGCACAGGACACCGGCGAAGGCGACCCGGCGCAGGCGCACGGCGGGGAAGTAGGCGGTCACGGGCAGGTGCCTCTCGTCGTACGTCTTCGGGCAGCAGGCAGCGTACCCGCCCGTACGGCGGGGGCCGTGCCCGCGGGGTCTCCCCGGGCGGACGGCCCCACCAGGACGTCTGTGCGCGGCACGGGCTAGCCTGAGGGGCGGCAGGACCGTCGGTGGACACGAGGCAACAGGAGGCGCCGGTATGGCTGGAGGCGCCCCACGGATCTTCGTGTCGCATCTGTCGGGTGTGCCCGTCTTCGACCCCAACGGCGACCAGGTCGGTCGCGTCCGCGACCTCGTCGCGATGCTGCGCGTCGGCGGGCGCCCGCCGCGGCTGCTGGGCCTGGTGGTCGAGGTGGTCAGCCGGCGGCGGATCTTCCTGCCGATGACCCGGGTGACGGGCGTGGAGTCCGGGCAGGTGATCACCACCGGGGTGGTGAACATGCGGCGCTTCGAGCAGCGGCCCACCGAGCGGCTGGTCCTCGGCGAGCTCCTCGACCGGCGGGTGCGACTGACCGCGACCGGCGAGGAGGCCACCGTCCTCGACGTGGCCATCCAGCAGCTGCCGGCCCGCCGCGACTGGGAGATCGACAAGATCTTCGTCCGCAAGGGCAAGGGCGGGGCGCTGCGCCGCCGCGGCGAGACCCTGACCGTGGAGTGGTCGGCGGTGACCGGCTTCTCCCTGGAGGAGGAGGGCCAGGGCGCCGAGAACCTGGTCGCCACCTTCGAGCAGATGCGCCCGGCCGACGTGGCGAACGTCCTGCACCACCTGACCCCGAAGCGGCGCGCCGAGGTGGCGAGCGCCCTCGACGACGACCGGCTCGCGGACGTCCTGGAGGAGCTGCCCGAGGACGAGCAGGTGGAGATCATCGGCAAGCTGAAGGAGGAGCGCGCCGCCGACGTCCTGGAGGCGATGGACCCGGACGACGCGGCCGACCTGCTGTCGGAGCTGCCCGAGGACGACAAGGAGCGGCTGCTGACGCTGATGCAGCCGGACGACGCCGCCGACATGCGCCGCCTGCTGTCGTACGAGGAGAACACCGCGGGCGGTCTGATGACCACCGAGCCGATCGTGCTGCGGCCGGACGCGACCGTCGCGGACGCGCTGGCCCGGGTGCGGCAGGCGGACCTGTCGCCGGCGCTGGCCGCGCAGGTGTACGTGTGCCGGCCGCCCGACGAGACGCCGACCGGCAAGTACCTGGGCACGGTGCACTTCCAGCGGCTGCTGCGGGACCCGCCGTTCACCCTGGTCAGCTCGATCGTGGACACGGACCTGCCGCCGCTGCGGCCGGACGCCTCGCTGGCCGCGGTGACCAGCTTCCTCGCCGCGTACAACATGGTCGCCGTGCCGGTCGTCGACGAGAGCGGCGCGCTGCTGGGCGCGGTGACCGTGGACGACGTGCTGGACCACCTGCTGCCGGACGACTGGCGGGAGACGGACTTCCACGCAGAGGAGGTCGTACGTGGCTACTGACCGGGGGCGGGACCGCGAGCAGGCCCGCGAGCGGCGCCGGGAGCAGATCCGCGAGCGGCGCGAGCAGGCCCGGGCCCACGCGCGCGAGAGCGGGCTGCTCGACGGGTCCGAGCGGACCGAGCAGCGGGCGGCCGAACGGGCCGAGCGCGCCCGGTCCGGGCAGTCGACCGGGTCGAGCGCGCTGACGCGCTCGCGGGTGCGGCTGGACCAGCCGCGGGCGTCGCGCCGCTCGCTGCTGCCGGAGTACGACCCGGAGGCGTTCGGGCGGCTGTCGGAGCGGGTGGCCCGGTTCCTCGGCACGGGCCGGTTCATCGTCTGGATGACCCTGGTCATCGTCATGTGGGTGCTGTGGAACGTGTTCGCGCCGTCGCACCTGCGCTGGGACGAGTACCCGTTCATCTTCCTGACGCTGATGCTGTCGCTGCAGGCCTCGTACGCGGCCCCGCTGATCCTGCTCGCGCAGAACCGGCAGGACGACCGCGACCGCGTCAACCTGGAACAGGACCGCAAGCAGAACGAGCGGTCCATCGCCGACACGGAATACCTGACCCGGGAGATCGCGGCACTGCGGATGGGCCTGGGCGAGGTGGCCACGCGCGACTGGATCCGGTCGGAGTTCCAGGACCTGATCAAGGAGATGGACGAGCGTCGTCTATTCCCGGCGGAGAGTGACGAAGGCGACCGCTAGCGGCCTTACCGGTGGCAGGCTACCGAGCCGTACCATCGGGGGCATGGCTACCGACACAAGCTCCGCCGCCGTGCCCGAGCAGGACGCGATCCTCGACGCGCTGGCGACGGTGAACGACCCCGAGATCCACCGGCCGATCACCGAGCTCGGCATGGTCAAATCGGTGGAGGTCGGCGACGGCGGCGCGGTGGCCGTCACGGTCTACCTGACGGTGTCGGGCTGCCCCATGCGCGAGACGATCACGAAGAACGTCTCCGAGGCGGTCGCGAAGGTCCCCGGGGTCACCTCGGTCGCCGTGTCGCTGGACGTGATGAGCGACGCGCAGCGCAAGGAGCTGGCGGCCAGCCTGCGCGGCGGCACCGCCGAGCGCGAGGTCCCGTTCGCCAAGCCGGGCTCGCTGACCCGCGTCTACGCGGTCGCCTCCGGCAAGGGCGGCGTCGGCAAGTCCTCGGTGACGGTGAACCTGGCCGCGGCGATGGCTGCCGACGGCCTGAAGGTCGGCGTCGTGGACGCGGACATCTACGGCCACAGCGTGCCGCGCATGCTGGGCGTGGACGGCCGGCCCACCCAGGTCGAGAACATGATCATGCCGCCGTCGGCCAACGGCGTGAAGGTCATCTCCATCGGCATGTTCACCCCGGGCAACGCGCCCGTCGTGTGGCGCGGGCCGATGCTGCACCGGGCCCTCCAGCAGTTCCTGGCCGACGTGTTCTGGGGCGACCTGGACGTGCTGCTGCTCGACCTGCCGCCGGGCACCGGCGACATCGCGATCTCGGTGGCCCAGCTCGTGCCGAACGCGGAGATCCTCGTCGTCACCACCCCGCAGCAGGCCGCGGCCGAGGTCGCCGAGCGGGCCGGCGCGATCGCCGTCCAGACCCACCAGAAGATCGTCGGCGTGGTCGAGAACATGTCCGGCCTGCCCTGCCCGCACTGCGACGAGATGGTCGACGTGTTCGGCACGGGCGGCGGCCAGAAGGTCGCCGACGGCCTCACCAAGACGGTCGGCGCGACCGTCCCGGTGCTCGGCTCCATCCCGATCGACGTCCGCCTGCGCGAGGGCGGCGACGCGGGCGAGCCGGTCGTCCTGGCCGCCCCGGACTCCCCCGCCGGCGCGGCGCTGCGCGCCATCGCGGGCAAGCTGGGCGGACGCTCCCGGGGCCTGGCCGGCATGTCGCTGGGCATCACCCCGCGCAACAAGTTCTGAACCGCGCGGCCCGGGCCCCGGGCCGCGCCAGTGGAGGGCACCGCCGCCGGCGGTGCCCTTTCGCGTACGCGCTGCGGGCTACTGCTGGTACGCGGTGAGGTCGCCGATGACGGAGAAGCCGAGCCCGTAGGCGCTCATGCCCCGTCCGTACGCGCCCAGGTGCACGCCGGCCGCGGTGGACCCGGCCAGCACCCAGCCGAACTCGGACTCGCGGTAGCGGAAGGGCGTCGGCTCGCCGTCCACGGGCAGCGACAGCACCGACCAGTCGGGCCCGTCGAGGTCGTCGGCGAGCTCCCAGGCGGCCTCGGTCTGCTGCTCCAGCCAGTCGTCGCGCAGGCTGTGGTCCATCTGCCCGGGCCAGCTGTAGGCCAGCAGCCCGGAGCCGGCCAGCCAGGCCGCCGAGGAGACCGACGTGGCCTCCAGGACGCCGGTGCCGTCACCGCTGCGGCGCAGCGGGTTGCTGGCGACCGTGATGACCACCGCGAAGCGCTCCTTCTCCCCGGTGGCGATCTCCCCGCGGACGGAGGGCTCGTCGCCGTGGCCGGTGGAGCCGTGCTCGACGGTGCCGTCGGCGCCGGTACCGACCTGCATCAGCCAGCGCGGGCCGCTGTAGGCCTCGTCCAGCCCGTACCAGGGGAAGTCGGCCCGCAGGAAGCCCTCGGCCCTGCGCCGGGCCGCGGGGACGGGCCGGGCGGCCTCCTGGGGCGGCGCGGGCGCCGTCGCGGGGGCACCGGCGGGTACCGCCGGTGCCGCGGGCACGGTCGGCGCTGCCGGTGCTGCCGGTGCTGCGGCAGGTTCGGCCGGTGCTGCGGCGGCGGCTAGGTCGGGTAGCTCGGGCAGCTCGGGTGCTTCTGCGGGCTGTGTGCCGACCCGGCTGCTGCTCGTCGTCTCCATCGATGCGGCCTCTCGTTCCGTTGGGTCCGGAACGGCCCTCCCCCACAGGTCGTTGGGGGGACCCCCCACCTCGGGCGCCCTGGTCCGGACTCATGGAGGATAGCCACCGGACCCCGGATCGCCGGGCAGGACGAGGCTCAGGTGGCGTCGGCGTCGGACCAGCTCCGCCGTTCCGCGGCCGGGGCGGCGGGCTTCTTCAGCAGGTCGGGGGCGGCCTCGGTCTCCTGGCTGTTGACGGCGTCGGTTACCTCGTTCAGCTCCTTGCGCAGGTCGAAGCTGCTGCGGATGTCCTGGAGGTCCTCGTTCTCGGCGAGCTGCTTGCGGATGAACGTCTTCGGGTTCAGGTCCTCGAACTCGAAGTCCTTGAACTCCGGGCCGAGTTCGGAGCGGATGTCCTGCTTGGCGCTGTCGGAGAAGGCGCGGATCTTCCGGATGACGCCCGAGACGTCCTGGACCACCTTCGGGAGCTTGTCCGGGCCGAAGATGAGGATGCCGAGAACCACGATGGTGACCAGCTCGAGTGCGCCTATGTCGTTGAACACCTTGCCGCTCCTCGGCTCTCTTCACGTCGGGCCACGACAACGGTACCCGGCCGGGCCGGTCAGCCCCTACTTCGGTACTACATCAGCCGTGCTTTCCCCTGGTCGTCATGATCCGTTCGCCGAGCCGAGGACGAGGGCCAGGGTGAGCTCGCGGCCGTCGCGGAGCACGGTGAGGCGGAGCGGGTCGCCCGGCCGGTGGGCGCGGATCTTGATGATGAGCTCGTCGCCGCCGTGCACCCGCCGGTCGTCCACCTTCGTGATCACGTCGCCCGCCTTGACCCCGGCGCGGGCCGCGGGGCCGTCGGGGGTGACGGCCGGCTTGCCGCCCTCGCCCCGGCTGCCGACGCGGGCGCCGTCGCCGGTGTACTCCATGTCGAGGGTGACGCCGATGACGGGGTGGGTGGCCCGGCCGGTGCGGATGAGCTCCTCGGCGACGCGCTTGCCCTGGTTGACGGGGATGGCGAAGCCGAGGCCGATGCTGCCGCCCTGCTTCTCGGAGCCGGCCTTGTCGGCTCCGCGGATGGCGCTGTTGATGCCGATCACGCGGGCCCGGGCGTCGAGGAGCGGGCCGCCGGAGTTGCCGGGGTTGATGGGGGCGTCGGTCTGGAGGGCGTCGACATAGCTGATGTCGCTGCCGTCGCCCTTGTCGCCGCCCGCGGTGATGGGCCGGCCGGTGGCGCTGATGATGCCGGCGGTGACGGTGTTGGAGAGGTCGAAGGGAGCGCCGATGGCCACGACCGGATCGCCCACCTGCACGTCCTCGGAGTTGCCGAGGGCCAGCGGCTGCAGGCCGCGCACCCCGTCGACCCGGACCACCGCCAGGTCGTACCCGCTGTCCTGGCCGACCAGCTCGGCGCCGACGCTCTCGCCGGTGCTGAAGGTGACCGTGATGTTCTTGGCGCCCGCGACGACGTGGTGGTTGGTGAGGATGTGGCCCTGCGGATCGAGGACGAAGCCGGTGCCGGTGCCACCGCCCGTGGCGCCGCGGACGTGCAGGGTGACGACGCCGGGCAGCGCGGTGGCGGCGATCCCCGCCACGCTCTGGGGGGCGCGGCCCTTGCCGTCGACGGCGGCCTGCGGGAGTTCGAGGCGGGTGCTGCTGCGGCGCTCGGCGAGCACCCCGAGCCAGCCGCCGGTGCCGCCGGCGAGGAGGGCGATGCCGAGGCCGAGGGCCAGGACGTGGCGCAGCCGCACCACGCGGCCGCCGGCCTCCCGTCCCCGGTCGGTGACCTGGAGCGGGGCGACGTTCCACGGGTCGTACGCCGGCCCGGTCGCGGGGCCGGGGGCGTCCGGCGCGTCCGGGGGGTTCGGGGTGTTCGGGCTGGCCGGGGCCTTCGCGGCGGTCCCGGCCGTGGGCGGCGCTCCCGCGCCGTGGGCCGCGCCCTGCCCCGACCCGACCGCAGGGTCGGGGACGGGCTCCGGAGCCGGACCGGGGGACGGCCCGGCGGGGCGGCTCCACCACGACGGAGCCGGGTCCGGCTGCTGCTGCTCGGTCATGGGCGCTCCCCGGATTCCTGCGGCACCGCCGGGCGGCGCGCCTGCCCGCAGATTCAACCAGGTGGGTGTGCGGCCCGGGGCGGCTACCGCCCACCCCGCCCCCGCAGGGGCTCAGCGGAGCAGCGAGACCGGGCGGGGGGAAGCGGACGCCGAGGGGTGGACCGGCGGCAGCGGATCCGTGGGGCGCGGGCCGGCGGTGATCCCGGAGCGCGGCTCCCGGTCGCGGACCACCGCGTCGGCCACGGACACGGCCGGTCCCGAGCCGAGGCCCGGCCCCGGACCCGTCCCGGACGCCGGGGCCGCCGGCACGGCGGAGCCGGGCCTGGAGGCCGGGGCCTCGCCCCGCGCGTTCGGCTCGACCATGTCCAGCGGCAGCGTCCCGCCCAGCGCGATCGCCGCCAGCGATACCGCCCCGGCCGCCACGAACGCGAAGCGGCGCCGCGGCCGCCCCACCTCGTGGATCCGGAAGCCCTGTTGCGCCGGCGCGGGGGGCGTGTACCCGAAGGCGTCGGGGCCGGGCGGTCCGGACGGGCCGGACGGGCCGTCAGGGCCTTCGCCGGGCAGCCCCTGAAGCCGTGCCAGCAGACCGGCGGACAGTGGTGGTGGCGCACTCTCGACGAACAGGGTCTTCAGGCGGCGCTGGGCGTCGGCCTCGGCCTTGCACTTGGCGCAGGTGGCCAGGTGCGCCAGGACCCGCTCGCGCGCGTCGTGGTTCAGCTCCCCGTCGACCAGGGCGGCAAGTCGGTCGCCCAGGTGCTGTTCGGCGGGGGACGGACTGACTCCGCTCACTCGGCCCCGCCCTCTCCCCCGGTACCCGGGACACCCACCGCGGCCCCCGTCAGCGCGCGCTGCTCCGCACGCGCCTCGGGAGAGCGGTGCCGGAGCGCCTTGCGCAGGTGCGAACGGCCCCGGTGGATACGGCTGCGCACGGTACCGAGCTTCACGCCCAGCGTGGCGGCGATCTCCTCGTACGACAGGCCCTCGATGTCGCAGAGCACCACGGCCGCACGGAACTCGGGCGCGAGGGTGTCCAGCGCCTGCTGCACGTCGGCGTCGAAGTGGGTGTCGTGGAGCACCTGCTGCGGGGAGGGCTCGCGGCTCGGCAACCGCTCGGCCGCGTCCTCGGCGAGCGCGTCGAAACGGATCCGCTGCTTGCGGCGGACCATGTCGAGGAAGAGGTTGGTGGTGATCCGGTGCAGCCAGCCCTCGAACGTGCCGGGCGTGTACGTGGACAGCGAGCGGAAAACGCGGACGAAGACCTCCTGCGTCAGGTCCTCGGCGTCGTGCTGATTGCCCGTCAGGCGGTAGGCGAGACGGTAGACCCGCGCACTGTGCGTGCTGACGATCTCCTCCCACGTGGGAGGGGTCCACGCCTGCGAGCCCGCATCGGCGGCGAAGATCGCGGTGGGTGCGGTGTCGGCGGTGTGGATGCGGTCAGCAATGTCGGTCACGGATTTCGGCTCACCCGCTGACCAGAAGAGACGCCTCAGTACGCCTCGACGATCCACGGGCGCAGCCGCACCTCCCCTATCGGCTCTGGTGGTGTCCAGTGGAGCCCCTACCATAACCACCCCTCCCGTCAGCTCCGGATAAGCCTTTTTGCCTTATCTTTGCCCGCGGTGCGGACGGGCCGGGGCGCCGATCTGACCGGTGCCGTCCCCATCCGTCCCGTCCCCGTCCCGCCCGTACGCCCCTTTTGCCTCGCTCGTCGGCACCTCACCGCCGACAGGTCCAACGCACGGTCCCATCTGCGGGTTCCCGACGTCAGCGGATACAGTCACCGTTGCGCCAACTATGGGGACAGGAGAGGGTCATTACCGGCAACCGGCAGACGAGCTGGGCGTTCGCCGACGCGTTTGTCGCCGAGGACGACGCTCTGCGGTGGGCCCGCGACCGGGCCAGGGAAGTGGGCCTGCGCTCCGTCTCCCCCGGCACCGGGGCCGCGCTGCGCCTGCTCGCCGCCAGCGCGGACGCCAAGGCGGTCGCCGAGATCGGCACCGGCACCGGCGTCTCCGGCATCCACCTCCTGCACGGCATGCGCCCCGACGGGGTGCTGACCACCGTCGACCCCGAGGCGGACCGGCAGGCCTTCGCCCGCCAGGCCTTCCGTGCCGCCGGCTTCGCGGGCAACCGCGCCCGTTTCATCCCCGGCCGCGCCCTGGACGTACTGCCCCGGCTCGCCGACGGCGGGTACGACCTCGTGTTCTGCGACGGGGACCCCACCGAGTCCCTCGACTACCTCGCCGAATCGTTGCGCCTGCTCCGCCCCGGTGGGCTGGTGTGCTTCGAGGGGGTCTTCTGCGACGGGCGCACGGTCGACTCCTCCGCCCAGGAGACCGAGGTGCTCCGGGTCCGGGAACTGCTGCGCAGCGTCCGGGAGAGCCCCGCCCTGGAGGGCGCCCTGCTGCCGGTGGGCGACGGCCTGCTCTGCGCGGTCCGGCGCTGATCCCCGCCCCACGGGGGCGGCGGGCGGCCCGGACGGCGCCGGCGGTCAGCGCAGCAGCGCGAACGTGAGCGCGGTCGTGGCGCCCAGCGCGGTGCCGGCCAGGACCTGGGCGGGCGTGTGCGCCTTGAGGACCAACCGGGACCAGCCCACGGCCGCGGCCACGGGCGCCGCGACGATCAGCGGGGCCCCGAAGGCCAGCACCAGGACCATGACGGTCCCGCCTGCCACCGACATGTGCAGGGATATCTGCCAGCCGAGGGTGACCAACAGGGACGAGACCAGTCCGACGAGCATGGCGACGACGAGCGCGAACACCTCGCGCGGTGCGCCGAGGGCATGACCGAGGCCCATCGCAGCGGCGACGGAGAACAGGCTCAGCACCATCGGCGCGACCCGCTGGCGGCGCACCCGGATGTGCTGGTCGGTCAGCGCGCCCCGCTTCACGCCGAGCCGGATGATCCCGATCGGCACCACTCCGCAGAACAGGGCGGCGAGCAGCCCCCAGCCGAGCCCGGACCAGGAGCCGGTGCTGTGCCAGCCGACGGCCAGCAGCAGGGCGACGACGAGATGGGCCGGGGCCAGGACGTCGGTGAGGACGCGGGCCGCCTTCTGGCGGGGAGTGCAGTCGGCGAAGGCGGGCGGGGCGGGGGCGGTGAAGGTCACGGCGCGGCTCTCGGCAGGCGGCAGCCCCCGCACCGCGCTGCGGACGGCGGGAGCGCGGACGGAAGAGAAGGAAAAGGAAGCGCAGGAAGACGGCGCAAGAAGAAGGCGCAGGAGGAAGCCGCAGGAAGCGCGGACAGCGCCGGGTCGACGGGAACGGCGGGGCAGCGGGGCAGCGGGGCAGCGGGGCGGCGGCGGGGCCGCTCACGCAGGTCGCCCGGCACAGCGCTGCCCCGGCCGCGGATCGCGGCGGCCGGGGCAGCGCAGAGTGTGCAGGTGGTGCCGACGGGTCAGCCGACGACCTTCTTCAGGGCGTCACCCAGGGCGTCCGCCTCGTCCGGCGTCAGCTCGACGACCAGCCGACCGCCGCCCTCGAGCGGTACGCGCATGACGATGCCCCGCCCCTCCTTGGTGACCTCGAGCGGGCCGTCGCCCGTTCGCGGCTTCATGGCCGCCATGCTCGTTCCCCTTCCTGAAACCAGCTCATCGTCAGCCGACGGCCCCATTCAGGCGCCTGGAAGCCGGCATCGAACACATTGCTTCCCGGCCATTATCCCGCATGTCAGGACCCGATGACCAACATCAGCAGGGAACGCTTGCGCAACGCGCTCCGCCAAAACCACTCATTTCGGGGATCCAACTGCGATACTTCGCCGCCGCTCCTGTACGCGGCTCCGGCGGACGCCACGCGATTCTTTGACGCACATCACATGCCCCGATTCGGCGATCTCCGCCATGCTGACCCTGTACCGGCCAGTACCGATCCACTGGCCGGGCCCGCGACGGAGGGGACACCACCTGCCATGGCCGACACCGTGCTGTACGACGTGACCGACGGGCTCGCGACGATCACGCTGAACCGCCCGGACGCGATGAACTCGCTGAACACGGAGCTGAAGGTCGCCCTGCGGGACGCCCTGCAAGCGGCGGGCGCCGACCCGGGCGTGCGGGCGGTCCTGCTGACGGCCACCGGGCGGGCCTTCTGCGTGGGACAGGACCTGAAGGAGCACGTCGGGAACCTGGAGGCCGCCCGGCAGTCCGGCTCGGGCAACGCGCTGAGCACGGTGAGCGAGCACTACAACCCCATCGTTCGGGCGATCACGGAGATGCCGAAGCCGGTGGTCGCCGGGGTCAACGGCGTCGCCGCCGGGGCGGGCTTCGGCTTCGCGCTGGCCGCGGACTACCGGGTGGTGGCCGACACCGCGAGCTTCACCACCGCCTTCGCCGGGGTCGGACTGTCCGCCGACTCCGGGCTCTCGTGGACCCTGCCGCGGCTGGTCGGCCCCGGCCGGGCCGCGGACCTGCTGCTGTTCCCGCGGTCGATCACCGCGCAGGAGGCGGCGGAGCTCGGCCTCGTGAACCGGCTCGTGCCGGCGGCGGAGCTCGCGGACACCGCCGCCGAGGTCGCGCGGCGGCTGGCGGGCGGCCCGACCGTCGCCTACGCCGGGCTGAAGGAGGCGCTGGCGTTCGGGGCGGGGCGGTCGCTCGCCGAAGCCCTGGAGAAGGAGGACGAGCTGCAGACGCGGGCGGGGGCCTCCGAGGACCACGCGATCGCGGTCGCGGCCTTCCTGGCCAAGGAGAAGCCGAAGTACACCGGGCGCTAGCGGGTACGGGTACGGGTACGGGTACGGCCCGACCGCCCGCGCAGCCGCGGCCGGGCGGGCCGTACCCGTCGGGCGTCAGGCCGCGGGCCTGCGGGCCGTGCAGGCGGCCAGGTGGTCGTTGACCAGGCCGCAGGCCTGCATCAGCGCGTAGGCGGTGGTGGGTCCGACGAAGCGGATGCCGGCCTTCTTCAGCGCCTTGGCCAGGGCGGTGGACTCGGGCGTCACGGCCGGGATCTCGGAGATGTCCTGCGGGGCCGGGCGGCCCGGCTCCGGGGCGTGGGACCAGATCAGCTCGTCGAGTTCGCCGGGCTCCCACTGTGCGAGGACCTTGGCGTTGGCGAGGGTCGCCTCGATCTTGGCCCGGTTGCGGATGATCCGCTCGTCGGCGAGCAGGCGGGCGGCGTCCTGTTCGCCGTACCGGGCGACGGCCGCGATCTCGAAGTGGGCGAAGGCCTTCCGGAAGCCCTCGCGCCGCCGCAGGATGGTCAGCCAGGACAGCCCCGACTGGAATGCCTCCAGGCACAGCCGCTCGAACAGGGCGTCGTCCCCGTGCACCGGGCGGCCCCACTCGGTGTCGTGGTAGGCGATGTAGTCCTCGGTGGACAGCGCCCATGGGCAACGCAGGCCGCCGTCGGGCCCGGCGAGGGCGGTCACCGGGCGTCCTTGGACAGGTCGACGGCCTTCGGCGCCGCCGCCTCGTCGTCCTCGTCGTCCTCGTCGGGGCGCGCGGGGGCCGTGGCGGCCGGGGCGGTCACGGTGGCGGTGGCCGTCGCGGTGGCGGTGGTCGCGGCGGCCGGGGTGGCGTGGTGCACGGCCGCCGCCGTCAGTTCGGCGATCCGCGCGTCGCGCTCGGCGAGCTCGGCCGCGAGCCGCTCCAGCACGTCGTCCACCTCGGCCATCCGGTAGCCGCGGGGCGCCACCGGCAGCCGCAGCGCGTCGATGTCGGCGGGCACCACCGGGCGGCTGTCGGGCAGCGCGTCGGCGACGCGGTCCGGCTCTGCCTCGGGCAGTACGGGCTCCGAGCCGCCGCCCACCACCGCCAGGGTGACCGCGGCGACGACCACGACCAGCGCGATCAGCAAGAACCAGAACACGATCGACTCCCTGAGAGACTCTGGGGGCACCTCCCAGCGGTAGCTGGGGACCACTCCGATCACCAGGTTAAGGTCACAGGCGCGGCGCACGGGCCGCCTGAGGAGGAAAGAACGGGATGCTGCGACTGGGCAGGCGCGAGTTCGACACCCACGAGCCGGTGATCATGGCGATCGTGAACCGCACGCCGGACTCCTTCTACGACCAGGGCGCGACGTTCCGCGACGAGCCCGCCCTGGAGCGGGTGGAACGGGCGGTGGCCGAAGGCGCGGCGATCATCGACATCGGCGGGGTCAAGGCCGGTCCGGGCGAGCACGTGGGCGCCGCCGAGGAGGCCCGGCGCACGGTCGGCTTCGTAGCCGAGGTCCGGCGCCGCCACCCGGACGTGGTGATCAGCGTGGACACCTGGCGGCACGAGGTCGGCGAGGCCGTCTGCGAGGCGGGCGCGGACCTGCTCAACGACGCCTGGGGCGGGGTGGATCCGCAGCTCGCGGAGGTCGCCGCCCGGTACGGCGCGGGCCTGGTCTGTACGCACGCCGGCGGCGTCGAGCCGCGCACCCGGCCGCACCGGACCGGGTACGAGGACGTGATGGCGGACATCCTGCGGGTCACGGTGGGCCTGGCCGAGCGGGCCGCGGCCCTCGGCGTCCGACGGGACGCGATCATGATCGACCCGGGCCACGACTTCGGGAAGAACACCCGGCACTCGCTGGAGGCCACCCGGCGCCTGGCGGAGATGACGGAGACGGGCTGGCCGGTGCTGGTCTCGCTGTCGAACAAGGACTTCGTCGGCGAGACCCTCGACCGGCCGGTCAAGGAGCGCCTGCTCGGCACGCTGGCCACGACGGCGGTCTCGGCCTGGCTGGGCGCCCAGGTCTACCGCGTCCACGAGGTCGCCGAGACCCGGCAGGTCCTGGAGATGGTCCGCTCGATCCAGGGCCTGCGGGAACCGGCGGTGGCCCGCCGGGGACTGGCCTGAGGCGGGGACCGGCCTGAGCCGGCCCCCGGCCGCGGCGCCCGACCACGCGCCCGACCACGCGGCCGACCGCGCGGCCGACCGCGCCTGCGTCAACGGGTCCGGCTACTTGCCGACTTCCTTCGTCACGAGGGTGATCGCCTCGTCCACGTCGTCCGTGACGTGGAAGAGGTAGAGGTCCCGCTCTGAGGCCTTGCCCTGCGCGACCACGGTGTTGCGCAGCCAGTCGACCAGGCCGCTCCAGTACTCCGTGCCGAACAGCACGATCGGGAACCGGGTGATCTTCTGGGTCTGGACCAGGGTCAGGGCCTCGAACAGCTCGTCCAGGGTGCCGAGTCCGCCCGGCAGGACCACGAACCCCTGGCTGTACTTCACGAACATCGTCTTGCGGACGAAGAAGTACCGGAAGTTCAGCCCGAGATCGACGTGCGGGTTGAGCCCCTGCTCGAAGGGCAGCTCGATGCCCAGGCCCACCGAGATGCCGTTGGCCTCCCGCGCGCCCTTGTTCGCCGCCTCCATCGCGCCCGGGCCACCGCCCGTGATCACCGCGAAGCCGGCGTCGACGAGCGCACTGCCGATGCGGGCCGCGGCCTCGTACTCCGGCGAGCCGGCCGGCGTGCGCGCCGAGCCGAACACGCTGATCGCGGGCGGCAGCTCCGCCAGCGTGCCGAAGCCCTCGATGAACTCCGACTGGATGCGCAGGACCCGCCAGGGGTCGGTGTGCACCCACTCGGTGGGGCCGGCCGAGTCCAGCAGCCGCTGGTCCGTCGTGCTGCCCGCCTGCACCTGGCCCCGCCTGCGCAGTACCGGCCCGAGCTGCTGCTCCTCGGGACGCCGGCGGGCGAGCCCGTCGGAATTGCGGTGGTTGCCCATGATGTGCTCCCTCCTGCTGATCGTTGGCCCAGCCTAGGCGCACGAAGGTGAAGGGAAGCGGAATTCAGGAGGTCAGCCAGGCGCGGAGTCGCTCCTCGCAGTGCAGGATCGCCTTGGTCTCGACCCGCTCGTCCACCTTGTGCGCGAGCAGGGCGTCGCCCGGGCCGTAGTTGACCGCCGGGACGCCGAGCGCGCTGAAGCGGGAGACGTCCGTCCAGCCGAACTTGGGCATCGCCCGGCCGCCGACCGCCTCCATGAAGGCGACCGCCGCCGGGTGGGACAGCCCGGGCAGGGCGCCGCCGGAGGAGTCGTCGACGACGAGTTCGGCGATGTCGCAGTCCGCGAAGACCTCCTTGACGTGGGCGAGGGCCTCGGCCTCGCTGCGGTCGGGGGCGTAGCGAAAGTTGACGGTCACCGTGCACGCGTCGGGGATGACGTTGTTGGCGACGCCGCCCTCGATGCGGACCGCGTTGAGGCCCTCGTGGTACTGCAGGCCGTCGATGACGGGCCTGCGGGGCTCGTACGCGGCGAGCCGGGCCAGGATCGGGGCGGCCGTGTGGATGGCGTTGGAGCCCATCCAGCTGCGGGCGGAGTGGGCGCGTTCGCCGGTGGTGCGCAGCAGCACCCGCAGGGTGCCCTGGCAGCCGCCCTCGACCTCGGCGTTCGACGGCTCCAGCAGGACGGCGAAGTCGCCGGCGAGCCATTCGGGGTGGGCGGCGGCGACCTTGCCCAGGCCGTTGAGGTCGGAGGCGACCTCCTCCTGGTCGTAGAAGACGAAGGTGAGGTCGCGGTTGGGCTCGGGCACGGTGGCCGCGATGCGCAGCTGCACGGCGACGCCGGACTTCATGTCCGTGGTGCCGCAGCCCCACAGGACGCCGTTCCCGTCGAGGCGGGAGGGGACGTTGCCGGCGATCGGCACGGTGTCGAGGTGGCCGGCGAGCACGACGCGTTCGGCCCGGCCGAGGTGCGTACGGGCCACGACGTTGTTGCCGTACCGGTCGACCGTGAGGTGGGGGAGGCCGCGCAGGGCGTGCTCCACCAGGTCGGCGAGGACCTTCTCGTCGCCGCTGACGGACGGGATGTCGACGAGCCGGGCGGTCAGCTCGGCTGCGTCCAGGGTGAGGTCCAGCTCGGATTCGGACATGTCCCGACCCTAACCCCCGCGGCTGCGGCGAACGTCTCACGTCCGCTCACTGGACGCGGCACGTGGCTCAAGTACGGTGGGCCGCGTGTCCCAGAGCGATCTTCCCCGCCCCCGCCGCCGCCGTCGGCTCCGTACGGCCGCCGGCCTGTGCGTCCTGCTTGCGCTCGTCGGCTACCTCGTCGTGCGGTTCGAGTCGATGGGGGGCGGCGGAGCGCCGCACTGCACGGCCTCGGATCTGGCCGGGGACGCTTCCGGCGGAGACTCCCGCCGTACGTACGACATGACCCCGGAACAGGCGGCGAACGCGGCCACGATAGCCGCCGTCGGCGTCGCCAGGGGGCTGCCGGACCGGGCCGTGACCATCGCCCTGGCGACCGCCATGCAGGAGTCGGCCCTGCGCAACCTCAACCACGGCGACCGGGACTCCCTGGGGCTGTTCCAGCAGCGCCCCTCGCAGGGTTGGGGCACGCCCGAGCAGATCAGGGACCCGGTCTACTCGGCGGGGATCTTCTACGACCGGCTGGTCCAGGTGAAGGGGTACTCGCGGCTGCCGCTGACGGAGGCCGCGCAGAAGGTGCAGCTGAGCGGGTACCCGCAGGCGTACGCGAAGCACGAGCCGGACGCGACCGTCCTGACGGCCGCCTTCGCCGGCGCCGGGGAGCTGACCTGCGGCGGGCCGGCACCGACCGATCCGGGCGACCCGCAGAAGGTCCAGACGGAGCTGACCCGGATCTTCGCCAAGGCCGGCCTGCACAGCAGCCCGGCGGAGCCCTCCCGGACCGACGGGCGGGGCGGGGCCAAGGAGCCCGAGGTCACCATGGTGGAGAAGCGGGACGGCGGCGAGCCGGCGGTGCGCGGCAGTCGGGCGATAGCGGGCTGGGCCGTCGCCAACGCCCGCGGGATGAACATCGTGCGGGTCTCCTACGGCCAACGGGGCTGGATCGCCGGTCAGAAGAAGGGCCGCTGGCAGGAGACGGGCGACGGGAAGTCGGGCGGCGGCGATCCGCACAACGCGGCGAACGGCGAGATCCGGATCTTCGTCAAGGGCTAGACACGCCGGGCGGGCGCCTCGTCCGTGCGTACGGGGCGTCACTCACGCGGGGGTGATCCATAGGGCCCCGCCGGAGGCCCCGGCGGGTGCGGAAGCCCTGGTCGGCGCACATCCAATGCGCTTGTCCCGGAAGCGGATTAAACGATGCGTTGCCGATCCTTTACCGATCGGGTCCGCAACCCGCCCCGCCCCGGGAGCGGTTGTAGGGGCGTACTCAGCCGCTACCGCTTAGGAGCAACATGTCCCTCCCCCTGACCCGCCGGATCGCCCGTTCCGCGCTGCTGCTGGCAGCCGGGGCCGCTCCCGTGGTCGGTGCGGCCGGTGCGGCCAGCGCCGCGGGCCTGGACTCGGCCGTGCCGCAGCTGGGCGCGCTCACCGCCCCGGAGACCGCGGACGCCACCGCCGCCACCCAGGCCCTGCCCGCTGCTCCCGCCGAGGTGGCGAACACCGCGGGCGGCCTGCTCGGCGGGCTCCCGGCCAAGGGCCTGCCGACCGACGCGGTGCCGGCCGGCCAGCTCACCGACGCGGTGCCGGCCGGCCAGCTCACCGGTGCGGTACCGGCCGGCCAGCTCACCGGTGCGGTGCCGACCGACGCGGTGGGCTCCCTGCCGCTGAACGGGCTGCCGCTGGGCGGCTGACCACCGCCCGGGAAGGCCCGAGGGGCCGGGAGTTCACGCTCCCGGCCCCTCGGGCTGTCTGCGACCCCTCGGACGCCGGCAGCAGCCCGCGCCGCCCCCACGCCGCGCCGCGTCAGGCGAGGCGCTTGACGGCGGCCTCGACGCGCTCGTCCGTCGCCGTGAACGCGACCCGGACGTGCCGGGCGCCCGCCTCGCCGTAGAAGTCGCCGGGCGCGACCAGGATGCCGAGCGCGGCGAGGTGGGCGACGGTGTCCCAGCAGGGCTCGTCGCGGGTCACCCACAGGTAGAGGCTGGCCTCGCTGTGGTCGACCCGGAAGCCGTGCGCCACGAGCGCCGCGCGCAGCGCCTCGCGCCGCGCGGCGTAGCGGGCCCGCTGCTCCTCGACGTGCGCGTCGTCGCCGAGCGCCGCCACCGTCGCCGCCTGCACCGGGGCGGGGGTCATCATGCCCCCGTGCTTGCGGATCTCCAGCAGCTCGCCGAGCACGTCCGCGTCGCCCGCGATGAACGCGGCCCGGTAGCCGGCCAGGTTGGAGCGCTTGGACAGCGAATGGACGGCGACGAGGCCCTCGTACGAGCCGCCGCACACGTCGTCGTGGAGGACCGAGACGGGCTCGGCCTCCCAGCCCAGCTCCAGGTAGCACTCGTCACTGAAGACCAGGATCCCGTGCTCGCGCGCCCAGGCGACGATCCGGACCAGCTCGTCCTTCGGGATGACCTTCCCGGTGGGGTTGGACGGGGAGTTCAGCCACAGCAGCTTGATGCCGGCCGGGTCGAGCTCGGTCGGGTCGTCGTAGACGACGGCCTCGGCCCCGCACAGCCGCGCCCCGACCTCGTAGGTCGGGTAGGCGAGCCGCGGGTAGGCGACCTTGTCCCCGGCGCCCAGGCCCAGCTGGGTCGGCAGCCAGGCCACCAGCTCCTTGGAGCCGACGACCGGCAGGACGTTGCGGTGTCCGGCGGCGCTCGCGCCGAGCCGGCCGCGCAGCCAGCCGGTGATCGCGTCGCGCAGCGCGGGCGTCCCCCACACGGTGGGGTAGCCCGGGGAGTCGGCGGCCGCGACCAGGGCGCTCCGGATCAGCTGCGGCACCGGGTCCACGGGGGTGCCGACCGACAGGTCGACGATGCCGTCCGGGTGCGCCGCGGCCGTCGCCTTGTACGGCTCCAGCTTGTCCCAGGGAAAGACGGGAAGACGTGCGGATACTGCGGCCACGGTGCTCTCTGCTCTCTCGTGTCTCTCGTGCGTGCCGGACTGACCTGCCGGAACTGCGTGCCGGGACGGGGACAAACGGCTCGGTCCCGCCCGGCACGGGGCCGTACGGGACCGAGACTCGCGTTCTGCCGTGAGCGGCGGCCGTCAGTGGCCTTCGCCCATGGGCGGCAGCGCGGCGATGAAGGGGTGATCCCGCTCGATCAGGCCCAGCTTCGAGGCACCACCGGGCGAACCGAGCTCGTCGAAGAACTCGACGTTCGCCTTGTAGTACTCCTTCCACTCCTCCGGAGTGTCGTCCTCGTAGAAGATGGCCTCCACCGGGCAGACCGGCTCACAGGCACCACAGTCGACGCACTCGTCCGGGTGGATGTACAAGGACCGCTGGCCCTCGTAGATGCAGTCGACGGGGCACTCTTCGATGCATGCCTTGTCCTTGACGTCGACACAAGGCTCCGCGATGACGTAGGTCACGCTCTCGTTCCTCCTCGGTAGGGCTGTCCATATCGCGCGGGAGCGCGGCGTCGTCGATGCCCACGCCTAGTATCTCCGTTCCCGGGCACGATCCGAACAGGAGGGGCGGACAGAGCTGTGGAAATCGCGGCAGGCGGGCTGTTGGAGATTCGTATTACCCCGGCTGACGTGGGTAAACGAGTCTCCGTACGACGGGTGGAAAGCGACTCGAAGACGGCGCCCGCGTTCACCGATACGGTAGGGGTTCTCACATCGTGGGAACGGGGTGTGCTGACGATCACACGAAAGAGCGGCGAGTCCGTCCGCATCGCGGAATCGTCGCTGGTGGCGGGCAAGGTGGTGCCCGCCGCGCCGGCCCGGCGGCGGGGCCCCGCGGCCTCGTTCGAGGAGCTGGCGCGGATGGGGGCGCGGGCCTGGCAGCCGCTGGAGAGCGAGCCGCTGGGCGGTTGGACGCTGCGCGCGGCCGCGGGGTTCACCCGGCGGGCGAATTCGGTGCTGCCGCTCGGCGACCCGGGGATGCCGCTGGGCGAAGCACTCGCGCGGGTGACGTCCTGGTACACGGAACGAGGACTTCCGGCCTACGTGCAGGCCGCCACGGGGGCCGCCGGCACCCAGGAGATGCTCTGCGCCGACCTGGAGCGGCGGGGCTGGGTCCGCGAGGTGTCGGCAGAGGTCCGCACCGCCGCGCTGGCGCCGCTCGCGGACACGGCCGCGGACACCGCGCGGGTCCTGCTGTCCCGCACTCCCGGCGAGGAGTGGCTGGGGCGGTACGGGCGGGTGGCCGAGCCTGCGGTGGCCCGCAGGGTGCTGGTCGCCGGGCCGTCGGTCTGGTTCGCGACGGTGCCCGGGCGGGCGATCGGCCGGCTCGTGGTCGACGGCCGGTGGGCCGGTTTCGCGGCCGTCGAGGTCGACCCGGCGCACCGGCGCGAGGGCCTGGCCACGGCCGTGATGGCGGCGCTGGCCGCGCGGGCCCTCGAAGAGGGCGCCTCGGCGGCCTGGCTCCAGGTGGAGACGGACAACGCGGCGGCCCGGGCGTTGTACGAGGGGATGGGCTTCGCGCCGCACCACGCCTACCACCACTACCGGGCCGTGCGATGACCGCGCGGAACCGGGAGCTGTTCGCCGAGGAGGCCCGCTCGGAGCGGCCCGACCTGGCGGTGCTGTGCCTGCTGCTGGCGGCCGAGGCGGACCCGGAGCTCGACGAACGGGCCATGGACTGGGCGCAGATCGAGCTGGACCGGCTCGCGGGCATGCTGCCGTACGGGCTGCACGGCGCGCGGGCCTGGGCCTCGGCCGTGACGGAGCTGCTGGGCGGGCAGCTGGGTTTCCACGGCACGCCGGCGGACTACGGGAAGCTGTCGTCCTCGCTGCTGCACGAGGTGCTGCGGCGCCGCCGGGGCCTGCCGATCCTGCTGTCCGTGGTCTGGATGGAGGTCGCGCGGCGAGCGGGCGCGCACGTGTACGGGCTCGGGCTGCCCGGTCACTTCGTGGTGGGCTTCGGCGATCCGGAGGAGGGCGTCGTGGTGGACCCCTTCGCCGGCGGCGCCTCGCCGGGCACGGGCCCGGCGGAGCTCGCGTCCGGGCCGCGCACCCCGGCCGGGACGCTGGAGATCGTCCTGCGGATCCTGAACAACATCCGGGCCTGGGCGTCGGCGCGGCCCGAGCAGTCGGCGGTCGCCCTGTGGTCGCTGGACCTGTCGCTGCTGCTGCCCTCGCACCCGGCGTCGCTGCGCTACGAGCGGGCCCGGCTGCTCGTGGAGCGCGGGGAGTTCCGTACGGGTGCCGCGGAGCTGGAGGCGTACGCGGAGGTGGTCGCGGCGGTGGATTCCGGGGCCGCGGAGCGGATCAGGTCCGAGGCCCTCTCGGCCCGCGCCTTGTTGAACTGAGGGCGGACGGGGCGGACCGGGCGGACGGCTTCCAGGCGCTCCGTCAGCCGCTGAGACCGTCGCCGGGGACCGGGTGGCCGCACGGCCCCCGTCCCGGGCCGGGACGGGGGGCCGTGCGATGCCGGGCGGCGGGGCCGGTCAGCTGGGGTTGGTGTCGATCGTCGCGGTGCGCTCGGCGGCGGTCTTGCCGCGCAGGGCCTTGCCGAGGGCCCCGGCCACGTCCTGCGGGGTGACCGGGGTCTTGTCGCCGGTGCCGCGGGTGATCAGGACGCCGTCGAAGGTGTTGCCGTACGTCGTCTTGAGCGCTTCGAGGTCGTACTTCTCGACCAGGCGCCCCTCGACCACCTGCATGCTGAGGATCTTGGGCAGCGACTTGGGGCCGAAGGCGAGGGACTTGGGGCCCGCCTTGACGGTGGCGATGCCGGACATGGCGGGCTCGGCGAACTCCTTCATGGCCCGGTCCAGTTCGGCCTGGCCGACGGCCGGCTCCTTGTTGGTGACGGGGAGTTCGACGGGGGCCGTCTTGCCCGTGGCGACCAACTCCCGGAAGGCCTTGGTGACCAGGTCGGCGGAGGCACCCGCGTCGAGGGTGGTGCCGGCCTTGCCGGGTACGGCGACGGCCTTGCCCGTGTCGAACTTGATGGTGCCCTCGGTGACGGTGCCCGCGGTGCCGGCCAGCTCCTGGAGCGCGACCTGGAGCTTCTCCTCGTCGACGGGCAGCACCGGGTCGGCGACGCGCTGGTTGCCGAGGAGCGAGCCGATGACCGTGATGGGGTTGTAGTCGCTGCCGGCGGCGTTGCGGACGGTGGTCTGGGCGTCGAGGGACAGGCCGGCCTTCTCCGGCTTGAGCTCGGCCGGCTTGCCGCTGACGGTCAGCTGCAGCGGGGTGGCGGCGCGGTTGCCGAACGCCGTCTGGAGCTTGGCGACGGCCTCGTCGCGGCTGCCGCTGATGTCGACGCCGAGGACGGTGGTGCCCTTGGGGACGTCCGAGTGGTTCAGGAGCAGCCCGGCGCCGTACGCGACGCCGAACAGGGCGAAGACGCCGCCGCCGAGCAGGACCAGCTTGGAGCGGGCCTTGGCCACCTTGGTCGGCTTGGGCGCGGGCTTCGGCGCGGCCGGGCGCGCCGGAGCCGGCCGCGGGGTGCGCGGGGCGGCGGCCCCCGGCGCGCCCGGGCCCGGCGGGGGCACCGGCGGGGCCATCGGGTCGTCCATGCCCGGACCGGGCCAGCGCGGGGCCTCGTCGGCGCCCGGCCCGCCCAGGGGCGTGCTGCCCAGGGCGGGGCCGCCGGTGGGGCCGGCCGGGCCCGCGGGACCACCGCGGCCCGCGGGGGCGCCGTAGGCGGGGAACGGCTCGGTGGCGGGTCCGCCGTCGCCTGGGAAGGCCGGGAAGCCCTGGGTGGCGTCGGCGCCGCCGGGCGCGCCGGGGCGGTCGAAGCCCGGACCGTCGAAGCCGGAGCCGGCCGGGGCGGCTGCCTGCGGGGCGGCGAAGTCCTGCGCCGGGCCGCCTGCGAAGTCCTGCGCCGGGCCGCCGGTGCGCGGGCCGGGGACTGCGGGCGCGCCCGGAGCGAAGCCGGCGGCAGGAGCGCCGCCGGGCGCCGCCGCCCCGGGCCGGGCCGGCGGGGCGGGCGTGCGGATCGGGAGCGGCGCCGTGGTGGGCCCGGGCGCGGCCGGGGTACGGGTCGGCAGGGGCGCGGCCGCGGCGGGGGCGGGGGCCTTCGACCTGCGGGGGGCGAACCAGTTGTTCCCCGCGTCGTCCGGCTCGGCGCGCCCCGCGGGCCCGTCCGACACGGCGGGGGCGGCGGACGCGGCCGGGCCGGCGGTCAGTGCGCGGGGCGACGCGGGCGCCGGCGTGCGCGCGGGAGCGGCCTCCGGCTCGGGCTGCGTCTCCCGGTCCTTCTCCGCCTCGGCGGAGACCGGCTTGCGTACGACCACCGGCGGGATCGGCCGCGAACCCGGGATGTTGATCCGGATGCGGGTCGTCAGGGTGGTCTCGGTCTTCGGCCCGTCGGTGTCGGGCGTGGACGGGTTCGAGGTCACAGAGTTCTCCTCCGAGGCAGTCGCCGCTGTGTCCGCGGACGGGTGCTGGCCGGTTCCGTACGGCTGGGTACCCGAGGGGTATGCGGCTCCTCCGCGCCCCTGGGGCCCGGAGGTCGGACTGTCGGTTTCACGACTCAAGGCAGGTTCTCCCGGTTGGCTCCGCCGCCCGTCATACCGTGCGCGGGCAGCTCGGCGGCCCGACCACCATACTGTCCGCGGCCCGGACACGACCGAACTAGGGGAATCCGAGGTTCCCCTTCGCCCCCTCCAAGCCCCCGGCGCACACCGGGCGCGGCGGGCCCCAACCGCCCGCAGCGGGCACCCCCGCCCGAGTTCAACGGCCTGTCACTTCACGGACGGCGCGGCCGAAACGGGCTGGTCGAACGGGTTGCGCAGGGTGGCGCACATCACAGCCGCAACCGTTCCGCCCAAAAGGTATACGTACATGGCGATTCCGGACGAATGCAGCAGGAAGTCACCCTCGGGGCGCGGGGCGCCGAGGGCCACGTACGCCAGGAACCAGCCGGCCGCCGCCGCGCCCACCCCGATGCCCGTCCCGGTCGCGATCCGGCCGCCGAGGAACAACCCGAAGAGCGCGAGCAGCGCCAAGGCCAGCCCGGCGGGGAGCCACAGGTCGACGACCACCCAGCCGGCCAGGCCGGTCAGCACGCCGACCGCCA
This sequence comes from Streptomyces sp. NPDC127106, assembly GCF_042677605.1. NCBI lineage: Bacteria > Bacillati > Actinomycetota > Actinomycetes > Kitasatosporales > Streptomycetaceae > Streptomyces > Streptomyces sp. NPDC127106. The sequence continues at coordinate 169,901 of NZ_JBHXTC010000007.1, forward strand.
ACAGGCCGAGGAGGACGGCGATCCGCCCCGCGGTCCACGCCCGGGTCATGCCCCGACCCCCGCGAACAGGTCGTGCTCGCGCTCGCCGGCGGGGGCGCCGGGACTGCCCTGGGCCAGCTCGTAGTACTCGCGGGCGAACAGGGGCTGCGCCAGGTCGTTGGAGAGCGCGAAGAAGGGCCCGTCCACGGCGATCTGGGTGGCGTGCGCCCGCATCGCGGCCGCCTTGGCCGCGACGACCGGCTCGTCGGCGGTGATCTCCGCGGTGATGAGCTCGTCGGCGACGACGCCGGGTACGTCGTCCGGCGAAGCCAGGCCCGGGAAGGGCGTCTTGGTGTCGGCCGCGCGCAGCCGGGCGAAGCCCTCCTCGACCACCGAGCGCGGCACCCGGTTCCAGTAGACCTTGTCGATCGCGTGCGGGTCGCCGAGGTCACGCCGGTACGCGGGCTCCGCGGCCAGTTCCGCGGCGCGCATGGCGACCCGGTGGGCCTGGATGTGGTCGGGGTGCCCGTACCCGCCGTTCGGGTCGTAGGTCACGAGGACCTGCGGTCGCAGCTCGCGGATGACCTCGACGAGGTACGCGGCGGCCTCGTCGACCTCCGCCGACCAGAAGGAGCCGGGCCGGCGGTTCTGCTCCAGCCCCATCATCCCGGAGTCCCGGAAGCGGCCGGGGCCGCCGAGGAACCGGTGGTCGGTGACCCCGAGTTCGGCCATGGCCGCGGCCAGCTCGCCGATGCGGTGGGCGCCGAGGGCGTCGTCGCGGTCGGCCACCAGGTGGGCGAGCTCGGGCGGGATGACCTCGCCCTCCTCGCCGAGGGTGCAGGTCACCAGCGCGACGTGGGCGCCCTCGGCCGCGTACTTGGCCATGGTGACGCCGTTGTTGATCGACTCGTCGTCCGGGTGTGCGTGCACGAAGAGCAGACGACGGGCGGGAAGACCGTTCATGGGGCAAGACTAACGAGCAACGGCCTACAACTTGAGGCCACTGATCATGCTTGCGACATTCGAGGTCAGCTGGGTGAGCGTCGGCGCAATGGTCGAGCTCGCGAGATAGAAACCGAGGAGCACACAGACAGCGGCGTGTCCCGCCTTCAGGCCCGACCGGCGGACCAGCAGGAAGACGACGATCGCCAGCAGCACCACGGCCGAGATCGAGAGTGCCACGGCGTTTCACCTCCACGACGAGCGGACATCGGTACGCGTACTCGTACTCAGTGCTCGGCGGAGTCATACCCACCGTGCGCTACGGATCATAACTATCCGTACCAGCGCATCGATCGAATTCCGGCAGCACGAGGGGCGCACGCCGCGCATGCGCAGGGTCACGGGGGTGGCCGGCCGGGGAGCACAGAAGACCCCCCGGCCGGTTGTCGGCACCCGCACGGCCGCACGCAACCCAGGCTGCCCGCCCCATATCTCCGGACAGAAACGGTCAAGTTGCCACGGTGTAAAGCCGGTTGGGTGAACGGCGGACGGCCGGCTGCGCCCCCGGGGCACGTGCGGCCGCCACGCGGTGGAATCACGGCCCTGGCCGGAAATAAGCGATGGCCCGGGGGTGCCGCCGGTCGTGTCGCGCCGAATGCGTCAGAACGGGACGGGTTCGTCGGGTCGGATTCCGGCCCTCCTGGCGGGAGCGCAACCCGTTCGCCCGCGCGCTGCGAACTGCGCCCCTGCGCCGTCCGGTGCGCTCCTCCGTTCGGTGCCGCCGGTCGGGAGCGGGCCGAGCCGAGCCGCTACTCCTTCCCCTTCGCCGGACCGGCCGGGGCGCCCGGCGGCGCGGGCGGCGGCGGCAGTTCGCCGGGCGGCGGCACCACCTGTTTCTCGGCCGCGAAGTGACAGGCCGAGGGGTGGGCCGCCGGGCCCGGGGGGAAGGCCGCCGGGACCGCCAACAGGGGGACCTCGTCGGTGCAGCGGCGCTGGGCCTTCCAGCAGCGGGTGCGGAACGGGCAGCCCGACGGCGGGTCGGCGGGCGAGGGGACGTCACCGGTGAGGATGATCCGCTCCCGGTGGGCCCGCGCCGCGGGGTCCGGGACGGGGACGGCCGACAGCAGCGCCTGGGTGTACGGGTGGGTGGGGTGGTCGTAGATCTCGGTGTCGGTGCCGATCTCCACCACCCGACCGAGGTACATCACCCCGACCCGGTCGGAGATGTGCCGGACGATGGACAGGTCGTGCGCGATGAACACGTAGGACAGGTCGAACTCGCTCTGCAGCCGCTCCAGCAGGTTGACCACCTGCGCCTGCACCGACACGTCGAGCGCGGAGACCGGCTCGTCCGCCACGATGACCTCCGGCCGCAGGGCGAGCCCCCGGGCGATCCCGATGCGCTGGCGCTGGCCGCCGGAGAACTGGTGCGGGTAGCGGTTGACGTACTCGGGGTTCAGGCCCACCACGTCCAGGAGCTCCTGGACGCGCCGGCGCCGGTCGCCCTTCGGCGCGGCCTCCGGGTGGATCTCGTACGGCTCGCCGATGATGTCGCCGACCGTCATGCGCGGGTTCAGCGAGGTGTACGGGTCCTGGAACACCATCTGGATGTTGCGGCGCACGGCCTTCAGGGCCCGGCCGGACAGCTTCGTGATGTCCTCGCCCTTGTATGTGATGGAGCCTGCCGTGGGGCGTTCCAGGTTGACCAGCATCCGGGCCACCGTGGACTTGCCGCAGCCCGACTCCCCGACGATGCCCAGGGTCTCGCCGCGGCCGAGCCCGAAGGAGACGCCGTCGACCGCCTTGACCGCGCCGATCTGCTTCCGGAACAGGATCCCCCGGGTCAGCGGGTAGTGCTTGACCAGGCCGCGGACCTGGAGGATGGGCTCAGCCACCGAGGCACTCCTTCCAGAAGTGGCAGGCGCTCGCGCGCGGCGCGGGCACGCCGGTGACCGGGTACAGCGGGGGCTCGTCGCTGCGGCACACCGGCCGGGCCATGGGGCAGCGGGGGTGGAAGGCGCAGCCGGGCGGGATGGCGAGCAGGTTCGGCGGCAGGCCCTTGATCGCATACAGCTCCTGCCCCTTCTGGTCCAGGCGCGGGATGGAGTCGAGCAGGCCGCGGGTGTACGGGTGCGCGGGCGCCGCGTAGATGTCGTGGACCGGGGCCGACTCGACGATCCGGCCCGCGTACATCACGGCGATGCGGTCGGCGACGTCGGCGACCACGCCCAGGTCGTGGGTGATCAGGATGAGCCCCATGTTCAGCTCGCGCTGGAGCTCGGCGAGCAGGTCCATCACCTGCGCCTGCACGGTGACGTCGAGCGCCGTCGTCGGCTCGTCCGCGATGATCAGGGACGGCTCCAGGGCCAGCGCCATCGCGATCATGATGCGCTGGCGCATGCCGCCCGAGAACTGGTGCGGGTAGTCTCCCACCCGCTGCTTCGCCGCGGGGATCCGCACCCGGTCCATCAGCTCGACGGCCCTGGCCCGCGCGTCCTTCCGCGACATCCCGCGGTGGACCTCGTACATCTCGCCGAGCTGCGCGCCCACGCTGAGCACCGGGTTCAGCGCGGACAGCGCGTCCTGGAAGATCATCGCCATCTCGGCGCCGCGGATCCGGCGCCGCTCGTCCTCCTTCGTCCTCAGCAGGTCCTTGCCCTTGAAGAGGATCTCGCCGCCCGTGATCCGGCCCGGCGGCATGTCGAGGATGCCCATGACCGCCTGGGCGGTCACCGATTTGCCGGAGCCGGACTCGCCGAGCACGGCGAGCGTCTCCCCGGCGTCCACCGCGTAGTTCACGCCGTTGACGGCCTTCGCGACCCCGTCGCGGGTGCGGAACTCCACCTGGAGGTCCCGGACTTCGAGCAGCATGGGCCCGCTCCTCAGCGCAGCTTGGGGTCGAGGGCGTCGCGCACCGCGTCGCCGAGCATGATGAACGCGAGCACGGTCAGGCTCAGCGCGCCGGCCGGCCAGAGCAGCATGTGCGGGGCGTTGCGGATCTGGGGGGCCGCGTTGGAGATGTCGATGCCCCAGGAGACCGTGGGCGGGCGCAGGCCGACGCCGAGGAAGGACAAGGTGGCCTCCAGGGCGATGTACGTGCCGAGCGCGATCGTGGCGACGACGATGACGGGGGCGACGGCGTTGGGCCCGACGTGCCGCAGCAGCAGCCGGGTGTGGCCGGCGCCCAGCGCCCGGGCGGCCTGGACGTAGTCGTTCTCCTTGGCGGTGATGACGGATCCGCGGGCGATCCGGGCCACCTGCGGCCAGCCCAGCAGCACGATGAAGCCGACCACCGGCCAGACGGTGTCGCCGGTGACGACGGACAGGAAGACGAGGCCGCCCAGGACGACCGGGATGCCGAAGAAGATGTCGGCGACACGGGAGAGGAGCGCGTCGCTCCAGCCGCCGAAGAACCCGGCGAGCCCGCCGAGCAGCGAGCCGAGCAGTGCGGCCCCGAGGGTGGCGCACACGCCGACGGTGATCGAGGCGCGGGCCCCGTACACCGTGCGGGTGTACACGTCGCAGCCCTGGGTGTCGTAGCCGAAGGGGTGGCCGGGCTCGGAGCCGGCTTGCGATTTGGACAGGTCGCACTGGAGCGGGTCGCCGCTCGCGATGAGCTGCGGCCAGATCGCGATGACGACGAGGAAGAGGATCAGCAGGGCGGAGATGACGAAGACGGGGTTGCGGCAGAGCTGGTGCCAGGCGTCCGACCACAGGGAGCGGGTCTTCTCGGCCGGCCCCTTCCGGCCCGGGTCGGGTTCCAGGGGCTTCTCCAGGCTTTCCGCCTCGTCGAGTGCCAGGTCCATCTGTCCGCCCTGTCCTGTGGGTGCGATGGCCTCGTTGTCGCCCGGCTCCAGCGGGTCGTACGCCGGCTCAGGCATAGCGGATCCTCGGGTCCAGGACCGCGTAGAGCAGGTCGACGAGCAGGTTCGCCAGGAGGAAGACGATGACGAGGATGGTCACGAATCCGACCACGGTCGGGGAGTTGTTGCGCAGGATGCCCTGGTAGAGCTGGTAGCCGACGCCGTGGATGTTGAAGATCCGCTCGGTGACGATGGCGCCGCCCATGAGGGCGCCGATGTCGGTGCCGATGAAGGTGACGACGGGGATCAGCGAGTTGCGCAGCAGGTGCCGGGTGGTGACCCGGCGGCGCGGCAGGCCCTTGGCGACGGCGGTGCGGACGTAGTCGGCCCGGGCGTTCTCGGCGATGGAGGTGCGCGAGAGGCGGGTGACGTACGCGAGGGAGACCAGGGCGAGGACGATGCCGGGCAGGATCAGTTCGTTCAGGGGGGCGCTCGGGGAGACGGTGGGCCGGACCCAGCCCCATTTGACGCCGAACAGGTACTGGAGCACGTAGCCGGTGACGAACGTCGGGATGGAGATCACGATCAGGGTGAGGACCAGCACCCCGGAGTCGATGGACCGGCCGCGGCGCAGGCCGCTGATCACGCCGAGGGTGATGCCGACGACGATCTCGATGACGATCGCCACGCAGGTCAGGCGCAAGGTGACGGGGAAGGCCGAGGCCATCAGCTCGGTGACCGGCTGGCCGTTGAAGGCCGTGCCGAAGTCCCCCTGGAAGATCTGGCCCATGTAGTGCAGGTACTGCTCCCACAGGGGGCGGTCGAGGTAGAGCTCCCTGCGGATCCGCGCGGCGGTGGCGGGGTCGGGGGCCTTGTCGCCGAAGAGGGCGGCGACGGGGTCCCCGAGGGCGTACACCATGAAGAAGATCAGGAACGTGCTGCCGATGAACACCGGGATCATCTGGAGCAGCCGCCGGATCACATAACGTCCCACTGGAGCGCTCCGGGGTGTCGGCGGGCCTTGCGGCTGCGGGTCAGCTGACCTTGATCTGGTCGTAGACGGGCACGCTGAACTGGTTGAGCGCCACGTCGGAGAGGCGTTCGGCGTATCCGGCGCTGCCGTTCTGGTACCAGAGCGGGACGGCCGGCATCTGGGCGGCGAGGATCCGCTCGGCGTCCTGGAACTTGGCGATGGCCCGGGCGGGGTCGCCCTCTTGGTTGGCCTCGTCGACGAGCTTGTCGAACTGCGGGTCGCTGAACTTGCCGTAGTTGGACGAGGCGCCGGTGTAGTACAGCGGCTGGAGGAAGTTCTGGATCAGCGGGTAGTCGGCCTGCCAGCCGGAGCGGAACGGCCCGGTCAGCTTGTAGGAGCTCTGCTGGTTGCGGAAGTCGGCGAAGGTGCCGACCGGGTTGACCGTGCAGACGGGTCCCTGGCCGAGGGCGTTGTTGATGCTGTTGCAGACGGCGTCCATCCAGGCGCGGTGGGATCCGGTGTCCACGTTGGACGTGAGGGTCATCCGGCCGCCGGGCAGTCCGCCGCCCTCCTGGATCAGCTGCTTGGCGGCCGCCGGGTCGTACGTGCAGGCGTCCCCGCACAGCGTGGGGTTGAAGCCGCCCTTCTCGCCGAGGGCCGGGGAGGTCCAGTCCTTGGCGGGGGTGCGGGTGTCGCGGAAGATCTGCTTGGTGATCTCGTCGCGGTTGATCGCCATGGAGATGCCGCGGCGGACCTTCTCCATGCCCTCCTTGCCCCACTGGGGGTCGTAGAAGGGGAAGGTGAGGGTCTGGATGATGAGGGCCGGCTGGTTGATGTACCGGTCGCCGAGGTCGTTCTTGACGTTCTTCAGCTGCGCCGCGGGCACGTCGTCGACCAGGTCGAGGTTGCCGGAGATCAGGTCCGTGTAGGCGGTGTTGTTGTCGGTGTAGACCTTGAGGTCCACGCCGCCGTTGACGGCCTTGTCCGGGCCCGGGTAGCCGTCCCACGTGCGCAGCTTCATCCCGGTGCCCTTGGTGTACGAGTCCACGGCGTACGGACCGTTGCCGATCGGCTTGTCCAGCCAGGCGGTGTGGTCGGTGAAGAAGGCCTTGGGCAGCGGGGAGAAGGCCTGGTAGCCGAGGGTCTCGGGCCAGGTGGAGAACTTCTTGTCGAGGGCGACGGTGAAGGTCCGGGCGTCCTTGACGACCAGCCCGGACATCGTCTTCGCCGTGGGCTCGCCGGAGGCCGGGTGGACCTGGTCGTAGCCGACGATGTCGCCGAAGAACGGCGCGTTGTTCTGTTTGTGGGTGACGTCCGCCGCGTAGTTCCAGGCGTCCACGAAGGACTGGGCGGTGACCGGTTCGCCGTTGCTGAAGGTCCAACCGTCCTTCACGGTGATGGTGAAGTTCTGGTTGTCGGTGGTCTCGATCTTCTCGGCGAGCATGTTCGTGGCCGCGCCGGTCTTGGGGTCGTAGCGCTTGAGCCCGCGGAAGATCATGTCGAGGACCTTGCCGCCCTGCACCTCGTTGGTGTTGGCCGGCTCCAGGGGGTTCTGCGGGTCGCCCCAGGAGGAGCTGACGATCCCGGACTCGCCGCCCCCGCCGCTGTCGCCCCCGCCTCCGCAGGCCGACGCCGCCAGGGCGACGGCCACCGCCCCTGCGGCCCACTTGGCGTGGGTGGCTGCGCGCATCGAGTGTCTCCTTACGGCTACCGGGACTCAACTAGGAGCCAATGTCACCCCTGGCCGGGCCCCGTGCACTGCCGGTTGGACCGATTGCACCCCTGCGCCGTGCGCCTGTCACCCATGTGAGTGCAAGGACAGCTCCCAGGTGTCAACGGCGTAGTGGAGCTTCATCCCGTTCGCCTCGTACGACCCGAGTGCGCCGGTCTCGTTCCGGATGTCCACGCCCAGGCCGACGAGGTCCCTGCCGCGGGCCGCGTAGGCGGCGAAGCCGTGGCGCAGCAGGAACCCGCCGATGCCCCGGCCGCGCACGTCGGACCGTACGCCGAGGTGGCTGACCCAGCCCATGCTGGTGCGGTCGTCGCGAGTGAGCAGTACGCCCACGTCGCCGTGGCCGGGCAGGTTCGCGATCCACACCAGGGACCAGTCGAGGGCGCGGGGCCGTCGAGGTAGTCCAGCCAGGCCTCGTACGGGCGGTCGACGTGCCCGAAGTGCGCGGCGAATTTCTCCTCCACCAGGGCGTGGGCGCGGCGCCGGTCGGCCTCGTCGGCGGCGCAGTGGCGCAGGGTGATCCCTTCGGGAGGGGCGGGCGGCAGGTCGGAGGCCGTGGAGACGGGGCGGTTCATCACCTGGTAGCGGCGCACGGTGCGGTAGCCGCGCCCGGTCAGCAGGGAGAGGTCGAGGGTGGGCTCGATGTTGAGCTGGAGCCGCAGCCGGCCCTCCGGCACCCCGCCGGCCAGGTGGCGGGCCCGGTCCTCCAGCCGCTCCAGCAGGGCGAGGGCGGCCCCGTCGTGGCCGGGCAGCACTGACGCGTCCCCCGGGCCGGCCGGGCGGACGGTCATCACGTCGGTCATCCGGACACTGCCCGACGGGGCCGGGTGCGGCCGCAACCGGCTTTTCCCGTGGGCCGGTTCGGGCCGCTCGGCGCCTGGCCGCCGCCCCTCCTCCCCGCCTCCCCGCCTTCCCGCCCTTCCCCCCGGAACGCGCCGGGGCGCCCGCCGCCGGAAGGATCCGGCACCGGGCGCCCCTGGAGGACGTACGCGGGAGGTCAGACGGCCAGGACGGCCCGCTCCTCCGCGAAGTGGCACGCCGACTCGTGCGCCGCGAGGGTGTTCTGGCCCTGGTAGCGCTCCGGGACCGCCAGCAGCGGCTGCTCGGTGGAGCAGATGTCCTGCGCCTTCCAGCAGCGGGTGCGGAAGCGGCAGCCCGACGGCGGGTTGGCGGGCGAGGGGACGTCACCGGTGAGGATGATCCGCTCGCGGGCCTCGCGCGCCTCCGGGTCCGGGACCGGGACGGCCGACAGCAGCGCCTGGGTGTAGGGGTGCGTCGGGTGGTCGTAGATCTCGGCGTCGGTGCCGATCTCGGCCATCTTGCCGAGGTACATCACGCCCACGCGGTCGGAGATGTGCCGGACGATCGACAGGTCGTGCGCGATGAACACGTACGACAGGTCGAACTCGTCCTGCAGCTTCTCCATCAGGTTGATGACCTGCGCCTGCACCGACACGTCGAGCGCGGAGACCGGCTCGTCGCAGATGATGATCTCCGGGTTGAGCGCGAGGCCGCGGGCGATGCCGATGCGCTGGCGCTGGCCGCCGGAGAACTGGTGCGGGTAGCGGTTGATGTACTCGGGGTTCAGGCCCACCACGTCCAGGAGCTCCTGGACCTTGCGTCGCCGGTCGCCCTTCGGGGCCACCTCGGGGTGGATCTCGAAGGGCTCGCCGATGATGTCGCCGACCGTCATGCGCGGGTTCAGCGAGGTGTACGGGTCCTGGAACACCATCTGGATGTTGCGGCGGACCTCCTTGAGGGCCTTGCCGGACAGCTTGGTGATGTCCTGGCCCTTGTAGAACACCTCGCCGGAGGTGGCCCGCTCCAGGCTCATCAGGAGCTTGGCGACGGTGGACTTGCCACAGCCGGACTCGCCGACGATGCCGAGGGTCTCGCCCCGGTACAGGTCGAACGAGACGCCGTCGACGGCCTTGACGGCGCCGACCTGCTTCTTGAACAGGATGCCCTGGGTCAGCGGGAAGTGCTTGACCAGGTTGCGCACCTGGAGGATCGGCTCGCGCTCGCCCTTGGTGGGGTCAGCCATGGATCTGCTCCTTCCAGAAGTGGCACGCGCTGCCGCGGCCGGGCAGCTCGGTGCCGTCCTGCTCGGTCACCCGGTGCAGGACCGGCACGTCGGTGCGGCAGACGTCCTGCGCCTTGGGGCAGCGCGGGTTGAAGGCGCAGCCCGTGGGGATGTTCAGCAGGTTGGGCGGCAGGCCCTTGATCGCGTAGAGCTCCTGGCCCTTCTGGTCCAGGCGCGGGATCGAGTCGAGCAGGCCGCGGGTGTACGGGTGCGCGGGGCGGCTGTAGATCTCGTGGACCGGGGCGGTCTCGACGATCCGGCCGCCGTACATGACGGCGATCTTGTCGGCGACGTCGGCGACGACGCCGAGGTCGTGGGTGATCAGGATCAGACCCATGTTCATCTCGCGCTGGAGTTCCGCGAGCAGGTCCATGACCTGGGCCTGGACCGTCACGTCGAGAGCCGTGGTGGGCTCGTCGGCGATGATCAGGTCGGGCTCCAGGGCCATCGCCATGGCGATCATGATGCGCTGGCGCATACCGCCGGAGAACTGGTGCGGGTAGTCGCCCACGCGCGCCTTGGCGGCGGGGATCTTCACCCGGTCCATCAGCTCGACGGCCTTGACCAGGGAGTCCTTCTTGGACATCCCGCGGTGGACGCGGAACATCTCGCCGAGCTGGGCGCCGACGGTGTGCACCGGGTTCAGCGAGGAGAGCGCGTCCTGGAAGATCATGGCGATCTTCGAACCGCGGATCTTGCGGTACTCGTCCGCCGGGAGCTTCAGCAGGTCCGTGCCCTGGAAGAGGATCTCACCGGAGGGGATCTTGCCGGGCGGCATGTCGAGGATGCCCATGATGGCCTGCGCCGTCACGGACTTGCCCGAGCCGGACTCGCCGAGGACGGCGAGGGTCTCGCCGGCGTCCACCGAGTACGAGACGCCGTTGACGGCCTTGGCCACGCCGTCGCGGGTGTGGAACTCGACGTGCAGGTCGCGCACTTCGAGCAGCGGGGTGCCCTCCGGCGCCGATCGGGGCGCGGGGACGTTCGAGGTCTTGTCGATGATGGTCAACGTACGCCCTTCCTCAGCGCAGCTTCGGGTCGAGGGCGTCGCGCACCGCGTCGCCGACCATGATGAACGCGAGCACCGTGATGCTCAGCGCGCCGGCCGGGAACAGGAGCACGTGCGGAGCCTGGAGCCAGCGGACGGAGGCGTCGCTGACCATGAGGCCCCAGGAGATCTCCGGGGGCTGGACGCCGATGCCGAGGTAGGACAGGGCCGCCTCGGCGGAGATGTACACGCCCAGGCTGATCGCGCCGACCACGATGACCGGGGCGATGGCGTTCGGCAGGATGTGCCGCAGCGTGATGCGCAGGGTACCGGCGCCGAGGGCGCGGGCGGCGACCACGTAGTCGTTGTTCTTGTTCTGCAGCACCGAGGACCGCATGATGCGGAAGATCTGCGGCCAGCCGAGGATCGCGAGCACCAGCGAGACCGACCAGGCGTTGCCCGGCAGCGCGGACATGATCAGCATGCCGCCGAGCAGCAGCGGGATCGCGAAGAAGATCTCGGTGAAACGCGACAGGAAGCTGTCGAGGATGCCGCCGGTCCAGCCGGCCAGCAGGCCGAGCCCACCGCCGACGATGACCACCAGCGAGGTGGTGACGATGCCGACGATGACCGAGTTGCGGGCGGCCCACACCGTGCGGGTGTAGACGTCGCAGCCCTGGATGTCGAAGCCGAACCAGTGGTCCGCGCTCGGGGTCTTGAGCGAGTCCTGCAGCTTGCACGCGTCGGACGCGAACGGGCTGCCGTCCGTGAACCACTGCGGGAACGCGGAGATGATGAGCATGCAGACGACGAGGAACCCGCCGATCAGGAAGACCGGGTTGCGGCGGAGGTCGGACAGGGCGTCGGACCAGAGGCTCGCCTCGCGGTCCTTCTTCTTCTTTCCGCCGTCCTTCTTGGCCGCGGCGCCGGCGGAGGGGGTGCCGGCGAGCTGGGTGTCGGTCGTCATCGAGTCCTCCACCGTAGTTGTGTCACGCATAGCGGATCCTCGGGTCGAGCACGGCGTACAGCAGGTCCACGAGCAGGTTGCCGATGAGGTAGACGAGGACCAGGATGGTCACGCCGCCCACGACGACCGCGCCCTGCTTGAGGTAGACGGACTGGGCGAGCAGACCGCCGACCCCGTGGATGTTGAAGATGCGCTCCGTGATGACCGCACCGCCCATGAGGGAGCCGAGGTCGGCGCCGAGGAAGGTGACGATCGGGATCATGGCGTTGCGCAGCGCGTGGTTCATGACGACGCGGCGGCGCGGCAGGCCCTTCGCGGTCGCGGTGCGGACGTAGTCGGCACGCATCGTCTCCATGAGGCTGGTGCGCGTCAGGCGCGCGACGTACGCCAGCGAGGTGGAGGCGAGGACGAAAGCCGGCAGCAGGTAGGCGCGGAAGCCGTCCGCCTCGTTGAACGAGACGGGGAAGAAGTCGATGCCCCAGTTGGTCTTCAGCTGCACGCCGAGCGTCAGCTGCAGCACGAAGCCGGTGACGAAGACGGGGATCGAGATGACCATCAGCGTGGAGATGAGCACGAGCTGGTCGAGGAACTTGCCGCGGCGCAGGGCGGCGAGGACACCGGCGAGGACGCCGACGACGGCCTCGATGACGAAGGCGACGAGGGCGAGGTTCACGGTGTACGGGAACGCCTCGGCGAACAGGTCGGCGACCTTGCGGCCGGTGAGGGTCTCACCGAGGTCGCCCTGGAAGACACCGCTGATGTAGTTCCAGTACTGGAGCAGGAACGGGTCGTCGAGGTGGTACTTCTCGCGCAGCATCGCCGTGACGATGGGGTCGGCCTTCTTCTCGCCGGCGAGCAGCTGGATCGGGTCAGCGCCCGGCATGGCGAAGGTCAGCGCGTAGATCAGGAACGTGGCACCGAGCAGAACAGGGATCGCCTGTATGAGTCGGCGGATGAGGTAGCGGCCCATCAGACCTCCAACAAGAACAGGGGGAAAGGGCGGGCAGACGGAAACCTGATTCCGTCTGCCCGCCCCCTGGAATTCCCCTAAGTGAAGAGGGGTGTTAGTTGAGCTCGACGTTCGCCAGGTCCATGCGGCCCTGGGCGTCGACCTGAACGTTCTTCACGGACTTGGAGTAGGCCGAAGAAGACATGTAGGTGAAGACCGGGATGTACGGCAGGTCCTTGATGATGATGTCGTCGGCCTGCTGGTACAGCTTCAGACCCTCGGCCGGGTCCGTCGCCTTGTCGGCCTTGTCCATCAGGGTCTCGAACTCGTCGTTCTTGTAGTGGCCGTAGTTGGAGCCGTTCTCGATCGCGACCTTCGAGAAGATCGGACGGAGGTAGTTCTCGGCGGCCGGGTAGTCCATCGACCAGGCCATGCGGAACGCGCCCTTGTACTTGGCGGCGCCCAGGTCGTCCAGCATGTCGCCGAACTTGGCGTACGGCTTGGCGGTGACCTCGAGGCCGAGGTTCGCCTTCAGCTGGTTGGCGACGGCCTCGATCCACTCCTTGTGGCCGCCGTCGGCGTTGTAGCCGAGCTCCAGCTTGTTGCCGGGGATGCCGCCGGCCTGGGCGTAGAGCTCCTTGGCCTTGGTCGGGTTGTAGGTGCCCGCCTCGCCGAGGGCGCCCTTGCGGTAGCCGGGGATGATCGGGCTGATGAAGTCGTCGGCCGGCTTGCGGGTGCCGTTGAAGATGGTCTTCGTGATGGCGTCCCGGTCGATGGCCATGGAGATGGCCTTGCGGATCTCGACCTTGCCGAAGGCCTCCGGGTTGGTCTCCAGCGGGAGGCCGAGGTAGCCGACGCCCGACTCCGGCTTGTAGATGTAGCGGTCGCCGAACTCCTGGGAGACGGTGGCCATCGCGGAGATCGGGAGCTTGTCGACGATCTGGATGGTGTCGGCGCGCAGGTCGTTGTACGCCGTGTCCAGGTTGTCGTAGATCTTGAAGGTGACGCCTTCGAGCTTCGCGCGGCCCTCGGCCGGGAACTTGTCGTACCTCTTGATCTTGATCTGCTTGTTGTGCTCCCAGGCGCCGTCCATCTGGAACGGACCGTTGCCGATCGGGGCCTCGCCGAACTTCTTCGGGTCGGCCTCGAACGCCTTGGGCAGCGGGTAGAAGGCGTTGTAGCCCAGCATGGTCTTGAACTGCGAGAACGGGGCCTTCAGCGAGACGGTGAAGGTCTTCTCGTCGACGACCTTGAGGCCCTTGAGCTCGGTGGCGGTGGGCTTCTTGTCCTTGCCCGGCGCCAGCTCCTCGGAGCCCTCGATCTTCGCGAAGAACGGCATGCCCTCGGCGGCGTTGTCCTGGTTGGCGCCCCAGTTCCAGGCGCGGACGAACGACTGGGCGTCGACCTTCTCACCGTTGTGGAAGGTGTAGCCGTCCTTGAGCTTGATCGTCCAGGTCTTCGAGTCGGTGGTCTCGATGGACTCGGCGACCGCGAGCTTCGGCTCGTTGGTCTTGTTGTCGTAGTCGACAAGGCCGACGAACAGGGCGTTGAGAACCTCGGCGCCCTCGGATTCGGCGGTGTTCTGACCGATCAGGCCGTGCTGCGGCTCGCCGAGCACCACGGTGATGTTGCCGCCGGACGAGCCGGCGTTCGAGTCCTTGCTGGTGCTGCAAGCCGTAGCGGCCATCGCCACGACGACGACTCCGGCGACCCACTTGGCGCTCGTTGCTCCGCGCATGGGTTATTGCCTCCTCAGGAGTCACGGTGGATACGTGAAGGACCCGGCTCCGCTGACACCCCTGACAGCGAAATCCGGCCCCATCGTGTGCTCGTGAGTCGACGCTCCCCACAGCGTGTGACCCATTGACCCGAGCTCAATGGAGCAATCCTCAGGGACACCCACGGGCGTAAACCACACTTGCGTGGTCTCGTTTTCACAACATCGATCCGCGGCAGAAACCCGAAATCCGGACAAAGGGATCGGAGACAGACACGTGCGAAACGGACTGTTAGCTCACCTTCCGGAGTGTCACGGTCGGTATGCGGACACAAGAACGCAACAATCCGCTTGACAAAGGCGAAAAAGCGAACAGCCCCTCCCGGCACGGAGATCCGTGGCGGGAGGGGCTGGACGGCAGGGATCCGGCAAGGCCGGAACCCCTCAACTAGCCGATTACTTGGCGGCCTTGGCGCGCGAAGCGGTGCGCGAACGCTCCTTCTGGTCCAGGACGACCTTGCGGATGCGGACGGCCTCCGGGGTGACCTCGACGCACTCGTCGTCGCGGCAGAACTCCAGGGACTGCTCCAGGGAGAGCTTCCGCGGCGGAACGATCGCCTCGAACGAGTCGGCCGACGAGGACCGCATGTTCGTGAGCTTCTTCTCCTTGGTGATGTTCACGTCCATGTCGTCGGAGCGCGAGTTCTCGCCGACGATCATGCCCTCGTACACCTCGGTGCCGGGGTCGGTGAACAGGACGCCGCGCTCCTGGAGGTTGGTCATCGCGAACGCGGTGACCGCGCCGGCGCGGTCGGCGACCAGCGAACCGTTGTTGCGGGTCTGCAGCGGGCCGAACCACGGCTCGTGGCCCTCGTGGATGGAGTGGGCGATACCCGTACCGCGCGTCTGGGTCAGGAACTCCGTACGGAAGCCGATGAGGCCGCGGGACGGGACGACGAACTCCATGCGGACCCAGCCGGAGCCGTGGTTGGACATGTTGTCCATGCGGCCCTTGCGGACACCCATGAGCTGGGTGACGGCGCCCATGTGCTCCTCGGGCACGTCGATCGTCATGCGCTCGACGGGCTCGTGGGTCTTGCCGTCGACCTCCTTGGTGACGACCTGCGGCTTGCCGATGGTCAGCTCGAAGCCCTCGCGGCGCATCTGCTCGACCAGGATGGCCAGCGCGAGCTCACCGCGGCCCTGGACCTCCCAGGCGTCCGGGCGGTCGGTGTCCAGGACGCGGAGCGAGACGTTGCCGATCAGCTCGCGGTCCAGGCGGTCCTTGACCTGGCGGGCGGTGACCTTGCGGTCCTTGACCGCCGCCTTGGCGTCGGCGCCCTTGCCGGAGCCGCCGCGGCCGACCAGCGGGGAGGTGTTGGTGCCGATGACCATGGAGATGGCCGGCTCGTCCACCGTGATCAGCGGCAGGGCGACCGGGTTCTCCGGGTCGGCCAGCGTCTCGCCGATCATGATGTCGGGGATGCCGGCGACGGCGCAGATGTCACCGGGGCCGGCGACCTCGGCCGGCTTGCGGGTGAGCGCCTCGGTCATCATCAGCTCGGTGATGCGGACGTTGGAGATCGAACCGTCGCGCTTGATCCACGCGACCGTCTGGCCCTTGCGCAGCTCGCCCTGCTCGACGCGCAGCAGCGCGATGCGGCCGAGGAAGTTGTCGGCGTCGAGGTTGGTGACGTGGGCCTGGAGCGGCGCGTCCTCCTCGTACGTCGGGGCCGGGACGTGCTCCAGGATGGTGGAGAAGAACGGCTCCAGGTTGTCGCTGTCGGCGGGGACGGTCCCGTCCTGCGGCTTGGTCAGCGAGGCGATGCCGTCACGGCCGCAGGCGTAGACGATCGGGAACTCGATCTGGTCCTCGTCCGCGTCCAGGTCCAGGAACAGGTCGTACGTCTCGTTGACGACCTCGTCGATCCGGGAGTCCGGGCGGTCCGTCTTGTTGATGCAGAGGATCACGGGCATCCGGGCCTGCAGGGCCTTGCGGAGCACGAAACGGGTCTGCGGCAGCGGACCCTCGGAGGCGTCCACCAGCAGGACGACGGCGTCGACCATCGACAGACCGCGCTCGACCTCGCCACCGAAGTCGGCGTGGCCGGGGGTGTCGATGATGTTGATCGTGATCGGGGCCCCGCCGTCCTTGGGGTGGTACTTCACCGCCGTGTTCTTGGCGAGGATCGTGATGCCCTTCTCACGCTCCAGGTCGTTCGAGTCCATCATGCGATCGTCAAGCTGCTGGTGGGCTGCGAAGGCACCGGCCTGCTTGAGCATGGCGTCGACGATGGTCGTCTTGCCGTGGTCGACGTGGGCGACGATGGCGACGTTTCGGATGTCATGGCGCGTGGGCACTGCGGCGCTTCTCCCGGGATCGTGGATGGCGTCGCGTACGGTCCGGCACGCGAGCCTGCCGGGCGGA
Organism: Streptomyces sp. NPDC127106; assembly: GCF_042677605.1. NCBI lineage: Bacteria > Bacillati > Actinomycetota > Actinomycetes > Kitasatosporales > Streptomycetaceae > Streptomyces > Streptomyces sp. NPDC127106. The sequence continues at coordinate 186,462 of NZ_JBHXTC010000007.1, forward strand.
AAACCTGCCACGGCCTTACCCCATGGTACTTCGCGTGGCGGGAAGTGCCCGCCGGGGGGTCTGTCAAGAGGCCGGACGGCTGAGAGCGGCCGGAATGCGGGTGGGGGTCCGGCCGCGGAGCCGAAGGGCTCCTGCGCAGGCGCTGAGCTGCTGCTACGGGTGCTCGGACGCCTGCTGCCGCGGGGCCCGAGCCGGTGGTGCTCCGGGTCAATGGGTAAGCACGACCTTGCCCGCCGGGGGTCCGGCGGGCAAGCGACTTGAGTCACTTCTGAGCTTGTGACCCGCGGGTCAACCTGACTGGCCCCGCTTTGTCACTTGTTCTTCTCCTTTCCGTCCTTGGAGCCCGGTTCCCGGCCCTGCGGGGCCTTCTTCCAGCCGATGTCCTGGAAGCGCGGAGTGCCCAGTCCGAAGGCGCCCGCGTTGGCCACGCCCGGCTTCACCGCCACCAGCTCGGGGCGCTGGTAGAGCGGGATGGAGCCGGCCGCCGCCCAGATGCGCGCGTCGGCCTTGCGCATCAGCTCCCGGGAGGCCTCCTCGTCGAGCTCGGCCACGGCCTGGTCGAAGAGCTGGTCGATGTGGTCGGTGCCGACCCGGGTGTAGTTCTGCTCGACGAGCAGCGAGCCGTCGGCCGCCGGCTCCGGCTTGGCGAAGATGGGGCGGGCGTCGGTGGCCGGGTAGGCGCTGGCCGGCCAGGAGTACAGCGCCAGGTCGTACTGGCCCGAGGCGATGTGGTCCTTGAAGAAGCTCTCGTCCGCCACCTTCGTCAGCTCGGTGGCCACGCCGACCTTCCGGAGCATCTGCGCGATCCGCTCCCCGACCGTGCGCAGGGACTCCGAGCCGGGCCCGGACGGCAGGACGAAGCGCAGGCTGAGCGCCTTGCCGTCCTTCGCCAGCATGTTCCCGGAGGTCCGGGCGGGCTGGGCCGGGGCCGGCGCCGGGCTCGCGCTGGCGCTGGCACCGGGAGAGGCCGCGGGGGCTTCGCCGGGGCCCGGCGGCCCGACGGGCCCCGGGGCCTTGGCGTCGTCGGCGGTGGCGGCCGTGGTCGTGGTCGTGGCGGTGGTCGTGCGGCCCGCGGAGGCCGCCAAAGCCGCGGCCTGGGCGAGCAGGGCCTCCTTCTGCTGCTGCGCGAACGCCGCGGCGGCCTGCGGCAGCGACATGCGGCTGTCCGTGCCGAGGGCGGGCCGGAGCCTGGGCAGCCCCCGCTCCAGGGCCGCGGCGCGCACGTCGCCGTTGCGCTCGTCCTCCTCGCCGACGATGTACAGGCCGTCGTTGCCGGTCCCCGGGCCGGCCGGGGCACTGCCGTCGCCCGGCTGCCCGGCCTGCTGCTCGGTCTGCTGCTCGCCCTGCTGCCCGGCCTGCGGATCCGCCGGCTCCTCCGGCGGCGTCTCCGCCTCCGGGCCGGCGTTCGAGCCCGCCGGCTGCGTGATCACACCGTTGCGGCGCCACCCCGCGTCCGCGAGCAGCGCCTGCGCGGCCTTGGTGTCCTGCCCGCCGAGGGCGTCGCTGTTGTCCGCGTACGCCCGCTGCCCGGCCAGCGCCAGGTGGCTGCCGACCGGCCGCACCGGCAGCCCCAGCGGCTTGAGCACGATCTCGGCCAGTTCCCGGCGGTCGATCGCCCGCGCCACGGCCCGCCGCACCCGCTCGTCGGCCAGCGGGCCGGAGGCCCCGTTCAGGGCGAGCTGGGTGTACGCCGGCTCCAGCGACCTGCGGACGGTGAACGCGCGCAGGGCCTCGCTCTCCGCTGCGCCGGCCCCCTGCGCCGGGGCTCCGGCCTCGCCCGGCGAGCGGGTGGCGTCCCGGCGGGCCTGGGTGATCCGGTCCGCGGACGCCCGGTCGACCTCCGCCAGGTCGACCGTGTCGGCGGCCAGGGCCTTCGCCCGCTCGGCCCGCGGCACGGCGGTCAGGACCAGGGAGTCCAGCTTCGTCGGCCGGCCCCACCAGCGGGCGTTGCGGGTCAGGGCGGCGGTGCCCGTCTTCTTGTCGATGGCCCCGAGGTTGAACGGCCCGGCCGTGACCTTGAGGGCGCCGCGGGACCCCTCGTTGAAGGCGTCGGGGGTGCCGGTGACCTGCTTCGGGTAGAGCGGCGAGAACAGGGAGCGCCAGTCCGTGTACGGCTTGGCGAAGGTGACCCTGACCTCCAGGTCGTTCCGGCCGCGCTCGATCTTCTCGATCCGCTCGTAGCCGGCGTTGCGGGCCGTCCAGTACGCCGAGTCCTTGCCGCTCAGGGCCCGCCACTGGGCGACGAAGTCGGGTGCGCCGATCTCCCGGCCGTCGCTCCACACCGCCTGCTGGTTCAGCTTGTACAGGACGACCTGCTTGGGCTCCCGCTCGACGATGCGCGCCTTCTCCAGGAAGTCCGGGTTGGCCGTCGGCCGCCCCTTGTCGTCCAGCGTGAACAGCTGGGGCAGCACCGCCCCGGCGATCCGGGCGGTGGTGGCGTCGGCATCGGCCTGGAAGACGTTCAGGGTCTCGGGCAGGCCGTCCACGGCCCACCGCAGCACGCCGCCGTCGGCGACCAGGGCGCGGGCGGTCGCCCCGATGTCTGGTCCGGCGGCCGCCGGGCCTCCCTCCTCTCCCGCGCCGCAGCCCGCGAGCAGCGGCAGTGCGAGGACTCCCGAGGTCAGGAGCGCCAAGGATCTGCGCCTTCTCTGGGACATGGGTGCTACCTCCGGGGCGGGGCGTGAAGGGGCGTAAAGGTCGTGCGAGGGGGCGCACGGATGCACTGCTTGATCACGTTCGGCGGTATTTGCGGCTGATCACACCGGGTGCAGAACCACACTGAAATCGACGGCCCGCCGCGCCCCCGGCAGCCGCCCCCCGCCACGCCGCGAAGCCCACCCGTGCGGACCAATCCCGGTTGCGGCCGGGACGCGCGTTCCCTCCGGAGAGGGATGAGAATGGACGCAGGGAGGGGCGCACAGATCGCGCCTGCGCGCCCGGATTCGCTGCACGTCCCTTCACAACCGGGGACGGGAGGCGCGACACTCGCAGGCGCACATGAGCGTTGCCACCGCAACCTGCGGAAGTGAGGGCAAGTCATGTCCCTGCAGGACGATTTGAACGCCGTACGGCGCAACCTGGACGAGCTCACCCGCAAGGTCGAGCAGCTGGAGAAGCAGGCCTCGCGGCAGAAACCGGAGGGCGGCCGGCCGGCGGCCCAGGACGCTTCCCGGATGGTGACCATCCCGGACGCCCCGTACGACAACGCACTGTGGACGGACAGCGACGACGAGGGACTCGGCGCCCGCGACCGCCGGGCACCCTGACCCCCAGCAGTCGTACCCGTCACCCACCCCATCGGACCCGGCCCCGCACGCGCGCGGCGGCCGGGTCTCCTGGGCCACCCCTGACCACTCCTCCCGGAGTCACCTTTGGCCACAGGCACCGAACCACCCCGGCAGCTCACCGGCGTCCACGAAGCCTCCCGGGCCGCGATCACCGCCCGCCACCTGCGCACCGACCGGTGGTGGCTGGCACCCGCCGGCACCGCGGCCGGGCTGCTCGCCTTCGTCGTCTACTCGACCTGGCGGGCCTTCGCGAACGCCGACTACTACGCGGCCCCGTACGTCTCCCCGTTCTACACGCCCTGTCTGGCGGAGAACTGCCAGGAGATGCGCGGCGGCCCCAACCTGGAGCTCTTCGGCAGCTGGTGGGGCCTGTCCCCCGCCCTGCTGATCCTCGTCTTCCCGCTCGGCTTCCGGCTGACCTGCTACTACTACCGCAAGGCGTACTACCGCAGCTTCTGGGCCTCGCCGCCCGCCTGCGCCGTCGCCGAACCGCACGCCGCGTACACCGGCGAGAGCCGCTTCCCGCTGATCCTGCAGAACGCGCACCGGTACTTCTTCTACACGGCCCTGCCGGTAGCGGCCATCCTCACCTACGACACCGTGCTGACCTTCCGCAACGACCGCTACGAGTGGGGCCACATGGGCCTCGGGACCCTGCTGTTCGTCCTCAACATCGTGCTGATCTGGGGCTACACGCTGTCCTGCCACTCCTGCCGGCACGTCATGGGCGGCCGCCTGAAGCACTTCTCCCGGCACCCCGTCCGCTACCGGCTGTGGGGCTGGATCAGCCGCCTCAACGGCCGCCACATGCAGTTGGCGTGGGCCTCCCTGATCAGCGTCGCCGCATGCGACCTGTACGTGTACCTGCTCGCCACCGGCGCGATCACCGACCCGAGGATCTTCTGACATGGCTGAAGTCGACCGGCAGCAGTGGGACGTGGTCGTGGTCGGCGCGGGCGGCGCCGGGCTGCGGGCCGCCATCGAGGCCCGCGAGCACGGCGCTCGGACGGCCGTGATCTGCAAGTCCCTCTTCGGCAAGGCCCACACGGTGATGGCGGAGGGCGGGATCGCCGCCTCCATGGGCAACGTCAACGAGCACGACAACTGGCAGGTGCACTTCCGCGACACCATGCGCGGCGGCAAGTTCCTCAACCAGTGGCGGATGGCGGAACTGCACGCGAAGGAGGCCCCCGACCGCGTCTGGGAGCTGGAGACCTGGGGCGCCCTCTTCGACCGGACCCCGGACGGCAGGATCTCCCAGCGCAACTTCGGCGGCCACGAGTACCCCCGCCTCGCCCACGTCGGCGACCGCACCGGCCTGGAACTGATCCGCACCCTCCAACAGAAGATCGTCCAGCTCCAGCAGCGGGACCACGAGGAGACCGGCGACCACGAGTCCCACCTGAAGGTGTTCCAGGAGTGCACGGTCACCCGCATCCTCAAGGACGGCGATCGAGTCTCCGGCACCTTCTGCTACGAGCGCGAGTCCGGCCGTTTCTTCGTCCTGGAAGCGCCCGCGGTGGTCCTGGCCACCGGCGGCATCGGCAAGTCCTTCAAGACCACATCGAACTCCTGGGAGTACACCGGCGACGGCCACGCCCTGGCCCTGCTCGCCGGGGCACCCCTGCTGAACATGGAGTTCGTCCAGTTCCACCCGACCGGCATGGTCTGGCCGCCCTCGGTCAAGGGCATCCTCGTCACCGAGTCCGTCCGCGGTGACGGCGGCGTACTGCGCAACAGCGAGGGCAAGCGGTTCATGTTCGACTACGTGCCGGACGTCTTCAAGGAGAAGTACGCCGAATCGGAGGACGAGGGCGACCGCTGGTACGAGGACCCGGACCACAACCGGCGCCCGCCCGAGCTGCTCCCCCGCGACGAGGTGGCCCGCGCCATCAACGCCGAGGTCAAGGCGGGCCGGGGCTCCCCGCACGGCGGGGTCTTCCTGGACGTCTCCACCCGGATGCCGGCCGAGAGGATCAAGCGCCGCCTGCCCTCGATGTACCACCAGTTCAAGGAACTGGCGGACGTGGACATCACCGCCGAACCCATGGAGGTCGGCCCCACCTGTCACTACGTGATGGGCGGGATCGCGGTGGACTCCGAGACGGCCGCCGCCCGGGGCGTCCCCGGCCTCTTCGCGGCGGGCGAGGTCGCGGGCGGGATGCACGGCTCGAACCGGCTCGGCGGGAACTCCCTCTCGGACCTGCTCGTCTTCGGCCGCCGCGCCGGCCTGCACGCCGCCCGGTACGCGAAGTCCCCCGGCGGCCGGCCCCCGGTCCCCCAGGACCAGATCGACGCCGCGGCAGCAGAGGCCCTGGCCCCCTTCCACGCCACGGCCGGCGCGGAGAACCCGTACACCCTCCACCAGGAACTCCAGACGACCATGAACGACCTCGTCGGCATCATCCGCCGCGAGGGCGAGATGGCCGGGGCACTGCGCGAACTGGCCTCCCTGCGCACCCGCGCCGCCCGCGCCGGCGTCGAGGGGCACCGGCAGTTCAACCCGGGCTGGCACCTCGCCCTGGACCTGCGGAACATGCTGCTGGTCAGCGAGTGCGTGGCCCGCGCCGCCCTGGAGCGCACCGAGAGCCGCGGCGGGCACACCCGCGAGGACTGCCCCGCCATGGAACGCGCCTGGCGCCCGGTGAACCTCCTGTGCCACCCGGTGGAGCCCGCCCCCGCGGACCCGGCCGCCGACCGGATCGTCCTGGAGCGGGTCCGCACCGAGCCCATCCGCTCCGACCTGCTGGCGCTCTTCGAGAAGGAAGAGCTGGTCAAGTACCTCGCCGAAGAGGAGCTGTACGAGTGAGCACATACGACGCCCGGTTCCGGATCTGGCGGGGCGACGCGGAGGGCGGGGACCTGCGCGACTTCACCGTCGAGGTGCACGACGGCGAGGTCGTCCTGGACATCGTCCACCGCCTCCAGGCGACCCAAACCCCGGACCTCGCGGTGCGCTGGAACTGCAAGGCGGGCAAGTGCGGTTCGTGCAGCGCGGAGATCAACGGCCGCCCCCGACTCATGTGCATGACACGGATGTCGGTCTTCGACCGGTCCGAAACGGTCACGATCACCCCCCTGCGGGCCTTCCCGGTGGTCCGCGACCTGGTCACGGACGTGTCCTTCAACTACGCCAAAGCACGGGAGATCCCGGCCTTCGTACCGCCGGAGGACGTGCCGGCGGGCGCGTACCGGATGCAGCAGATGGACGTGGAACGCTCGCAGGAGTTCCGCAAGTGCATCGAGTGCTTCCTCTGCCAGGACACCTGCCACGTCGTACGAGACCACGAGGAGAACAAACCGGCCTTCGCCGGACCGCGCTTCCTGATGCGCGTGGCGGAACTGGACATGCACCCCCTCGACGCCGCCCAGGAGGCGGGCCTGGACCGCAAGCGCGCCGCCCAGGAGGAGCACGGCCTCGGCTACTGCAACATCACCAAGTGCTGCACGGAGGTCTGCCCGGAGGGCATCCGGATCACCGACAACGCTCTCATCCCGCTGAAGGAGCGGGCAGTGGACCGCAAGTACGACCCGCTGGTGTGGCTCGGCTCGAAGATCACCCGCCGAACCAAGAACCCCTGACCCGACCCCCCGCCGCCCCCGGCCCCGCCCCGGTCTCCTCATGACACGAAGGGCGGGCCCGGGGCGGCCCGAAAGAGCCGGCCCGAGCCGGCAGACCGGGCCGGCCCGGAAAGCCCGATCCGGCAGACCGAGCCGGCAGGCCGATCCATGGAGGCCAACGGCCTGCCGCCGACCCGACGGAACCACGTAGCGATCTGACGCGCAAAGCGCTCGCGGCCCTGCCCTGCGAAGGCAGGCCGGTGTGGCCGTAGGTCCCTCCGTGCCGCCCTTCCCCCGGGGGCCGCCCGACAGTCCTTGTCGTTCCGGGTCGGGCGTCGGGGTCAAGGGTGGCCGCAGGCCATCGCGCAGCGACGCGACCGCAGGGAGCGCCCTTGACGCCGGCGCCCGGCACGGGATGACACTGGGACTGACGGGCAGCCCCCGGACACCTCACCGACCCCGCCCCGGCGAATCCGGATCCGGCGCCTTCTCGACACCTCCCCGTTCCCTTCCCTGGTACACAATGCCCCTGGGACAACGCCGTATGACGTGGCGTCAGGGGGCATCGGGGTGCGGGTGGGGGATCAACTGGCCGGCCGGTACCGGCTGGACCGGCGGCTGGGGCAAGGCGGCATGGGCGAGGTCTGGCGCGGGCACGACCTGGCGCTGGACCGGCCGGTGGCGGTCAAGGTACTGCTGGACGCGGCCGGGGAGGGGGCCACGGGAGCGGAGCTGGTCGCGCGGTTCCGGCGGGAGGCGACGATCGGGGCGCGGCTCCAGCACCCGGGCATCACCGTCGTGCACGACGTGGGACAGGAGGACGGCCGGCTCTTCATCGTCATGGAACTGCTGGCCGGGGAGGACCTGGCCACGGTGCTGGCACGGGAGGGCTCGCTCCCCGTGGACCTCGTGCTGGACCTCGGCGCCCAGACGGCGGAGGCACTGGCCGCCGCCCACGAGCAGGCGGTGGTCCACCGGGACCTGAAGCCGGCGAACCTGTTCCTGCTGCCCGGCGGGCGGCTCAAGATCTGCGACTTCGGGATCGCGCACTCGGCGGACGCCACCGCCGGGTGGACGGTCACGGGGAGGTCGTTCGGGACGCCCGCGTACATGGCGCCGGAGCAGTGGCGGGGCGAGCGGGTCGGCGCACGGTGCGACCTCTACGCACTGGGGTGCGTGCTGTACGCGCTGCTGAGCGGGGAACCGCCGTTCGGTCAGGCCGAGGGGCCGTACGTGCTGATGCTGCGGCACATCGAGGAGGACCCGCTGCCGCTGCGACGGGCCGGGGTGCCGGTGAGCCCGGAGCTGGAGCGGCTGGTGCTGGCCCTGCTGGCCAAGAACCCGGCGGACCGCCCGGAGTCGGCCCAGTGGGTCGGCAAGACCCTCCGCGGCTTCCGCCCCAAACCGGGCTCCGGGGCGGGGGGCTTCGGCCCACCCCCACCGCAGGAGCCCGGGGCGGGTGCCGAGCCGGAGCCCGGATCGAAGACCGCGCGCGGCGCCGCGCCCCTGCCCGGAGACGGGACCGGGCACGACGGTACGCCCGGAATCACGCGGTGGAACGGCCCCCGGACCGAAGCCGCACCTCACACCGGGATCTCCACGAGGCCCGAAACCCGAGCCGAGGCCGGAGTCAACACCCCGACTGCCGCCGGAACGGGGCTCTTGGAGCGCTCCGAGGACGGGACCGACGCAACCAACGGAACCACAAGGGCCGGCGAGGCAGGCGCAGCAACAGGAGCCGCCACAGCCAACGAACCCGCGGCCGCCACCGGCACGGCCCCCGCCCCCGCCAAGGCCACCACCCCCACCAGCCCCACCACCCCCACCCCCTCCACCACCCCTTGGTGGACCCCCAACGGCAGCGGCGTCCCCGCCGAGCTGGGGGCGTTCGTACGGGACCTGCTCCACCAGGCGGAGGCGGTGCTGCCCACGGCCGGCGACGCGCGTCCCGAGGTGCTGGCGGCTGCCGCGGACACCGCCGCCCGCTTCGACGCGGGCCTCGCGCTCCGCCTGCTCGCCGATGCCGAGCACGCGGCCTGGACCGGCGGCGCGGGCGACGGGGCCCGGGTGGCCCGACTGTTGACCGGCCTGGCCCACGGCACGGCCCCGCACGCCCCGGCGCGGGCCCGGCGCCTGCTGGCCGACGCCCAGCAGGCCCTGTTCACCGTGCCCGGCCGCGACCGCCGGGCCCCGCTGCGCGCGGTGGCCGAGGAGCTGGCAGCCGTGGCGCCGGAGCAGGCCGCGCAGATCACCGCGTACCACTTCGCGGACGGCCCTGCGGCCGGCCGGCTCCGGGCCCGGATCGACAGCGCCCTCGCCGCGACCGACCCACGCCGGGCCGAACGTGACCTGGACCGGATCAAAGACCCGGCCCGCCGGGCCGCCGCCACCTACGACCTGGTGGTGGCCCTCGCCCCGCGGGACCTCCCGGCCGCCCTGCGGTTGAGCGAACGGATCGGCTCCGCCGGGGGCCGGCTGCTCGCCCTGTGTCAGCTGACGCAGGACCGCTCCGCCGCCGGGGACGCGGCCGGCGCCGTCCGGGCCCTCGCGCAGGCCGAGGAGTGGCTGCCGCACGTCCTGGAGGAGCGGGCGGCCTGGCTGCGGGAGGAGGCCGCCCGGCTCGCCCGCCTCGGGCAGCCCGTGGAGGCGGAGCGGCTGCGCGGCCGGGCCGACGGCCTGCTCCGCGGCCGGCTCGAGGCGGGCGGCGACGAGAAGGCCGGCCATGCACTGGCCGGTCTGGAGGCGGCCCGGGCGCGCGTCGCGGAGAGCACCCGGACGCCCTTGGACCCGGCGCGGGCGCGGGAGTCCGCGGACCGGGCCCGGAGCCTGCCCGATCCGGTGGAGCAGGCCCGGGAGTTGGTCCGGATCGCGCGGGAGTGCGTGGCCGCGGGCCGGCTGCCCTGGCTGCCGGAGGCGGCGGTCGAGGCCGGCAGCACGCCACCGCCCGCCGTGGCGTCCGTGTCCCGCCCGGAGCCCGCGGCCCGGCCGCGCCCGGCGGCAGTGGCGGGTGAGCCCGTCTGGTCCACCGGGGCCCGGCCGCAGTGGCTGGCCCGATCGGGGGACGGCGTGGTGTGGCGGGACGGCGTCGAGGTGGGCCGGGTCACCGGCCGTACGGGCGCCACGCGCTGGACGGCGTACGCCGACGAGGGCACGCCAGCACTCCCACCCGCACCCGCACCCGCACCCGCACCCGCACCCGCACCACCCTCCCCCGCGCCCTCCCCCGCGCCCTCACCCGCGCCCTCCCCCGCACCCACGCCCAGCCCCGCCGCCCGCGTCTCGGTGACCTGCCTGGCGGACGCGGAGACCGTCTGCGTGCTGGTGCGCCGCGACGGCGTGCCCGGTGTCCGGCTGCTCGCGCGCGAGCCGCGCGACGGACGGGTGCGCTGGTGGCGGGACCTGCCCCCGGCGGACCTGCACCACCTCGCCGGGGACGTGGTCGTCCTGCACACCGCGGACGGCCCGACCGCCCTGTACACGGCGACGGGTGACACCGCGTGGGTGGACCGCACCCCGCGGGACTCCCGGTACGAGCACGAGGCCGCGGACGACCTGCGGGCCGTCGCCGACGACCTGCGGGCCGTCGCCGACGACCTGCTGATCGCGGTCGACGGCGCGCGGCTGCGGGCACTCCACACGGCGGACGGCGCGGTGGCGTGGGACCGCAGGCGCGTCGGCCCCGGCGGCGGGCCCGCGCGTGCGACGGCCCCGCTCCGGCCCGGCGAACGCCTCGTCCACGTCGTGGACGGGGACGTCCTGCGGGCCCTCACCCGGCGCGCCGGGCTGGAGGCCTGGCAGTTCGAACTGGGCGTCCCGGCCCCGCGGGTGTGGGAGGGCCACGGTCTGCTCTACGCGGCGGCGCAGCGTCCGGACCAGGGGCGGGACCTGGTGTTCTGCCTGGACCCGGCGACCGGCCGGCTGCTCTGGCAGCGGCCGCTGGCCCGGCGCAGGGCCTCGTTCTGCGGACTGCACCTGCTGGGTGTCCGGTCGGACGCGCTGTATGTACGGGTCGCGCAGGCGGGGCAGCGCGGGCTGCTGCACCGGGGCAAGGAAGCCGAGCCGTTCGTCGCCGTCCTGGACGCCCGCACGGGCCGGATCCGCGAACAGTGGGCGGAGCCGGCCGTGGGCCGCGTAAGCCCCCTCCTCCTGGACGACCTCCTGGTCCTGCCCCGCCCGGACCTGACGGCACTGCCCTTGCCGTGAGCCGACTCGCCGGAGCGGGGCGCCCGGGTGCTGGGACGTCCGGGAGGCCGACACAACGGGACGTCCGCTTGCAGGGGGCGTTGGAGGCCACCCCAACCCCTCACAACGGTCCCGCTCCTGCGCGGGTGTCACTCATCGCAGCTGGAGCACGCTGCTGACACCGGCGTGGTCGGAGGGCCACAGTCCTGAGGTAGTGCGGTCGGCCAGCGTCTCACCCACCCGGTTGGTTGCCAGGGCTTTGATGTCGCCGCGGAAGAGCACGTAGTCGATGCGTTGGGTGAGGTTGGAGGCGGAGTTGCGCAGGTCGGCGGCCTGGCAGCAGGTGAAGCCGAGCTTGCGGGGGCGGGTGGCGGTCCAGGCGTCGGTGAAGCCGGCGGCCAGGAGGCGGTTGTAGCTCTGGGTGTTGGTTCCCGGTGTCGCGCCGACTCCCCCGGCGGCCGAGTTGAGGTCGCCGAGAAGAACGGTCGGGAGCGTGGTGTTCAGCGGGCCTGCGAGCAGTTCGCCGGTCTGTGCTTCCTGGACGGCGGGGACGAGGGGTTCGAGATGGGTGGTGACCACTCGGGTGGTGCGGCCGTGCACGGTGGCGTCGGCGGCGACCCAGCCGCGTCGGAGCTGGATCGGAGGGTTGGGCGGGCAGCCGAGCGCCGGGCGGCAGATGGGCACGAAGTTCTGGAACACGGCGGCCTGCGCGTTGGCCACGGAGAATTCACGTGCGGGCAGGTCGGTGCGAGCCAGGAGTACGTCACGGTCAGTGAGGCGGATGTCCTGCAGGCCGGTGGGCGTGGAGCGCGGGGCCTCGAAGTCGCTGCCCACGGTGACGGTGGCCACGGCCGCGTAGTGCTTGCCGCGGGCGGTGAGCTCGTCGAGGAGGATCTTCAGGAAGTCGTATTCGACGTGGGTGGCGCTGCCCGGCCCGGCGGGGGTCTGGCTGCGCCAGAGCACGGCTTCCTGGACGCCCACGAGGTGGGGGTCGCCATCGGCGATCTCGTCGGCCAGCGCCTCGGCGCGCTCGGGGAAGTTCGTCGCCTGGACGTTGGCGTACGCCGCGGTCACCGCGGCGACGAGCCCCTGGGGGCTGGTGGCGGCGAGGACGGGCGCCAGGTCGGCGCCCAAGTAGAGGTTGCGGGTCATGACCCGCAAAGGGGTTCGACCACCCTCGGCGGCGGAGGCCGCGCCGAGTGACCCTGGCGCCAGGAGGGCGAGCGCGCACAGAACGGATGTGAACCATCGACGAGTCATGCGGAGCCTTTCGACCGAAAGCGGGCAAATACCTGCATCCTCGCCGAACCTATGACGGCCTCGGGAAGGCGGCGATCCTGGTGTAGGCCGGGCGGCCGAAGCGCGTCGCTGCGCGGCCCTCGACCACGACTCCGGTCGCGACGGCACGGAAGCGCCCATACGCTCCCCCATGTGATGCCGCCCAAGAGGAGACCCCACACCGGGACGGCCTTCCGGAGCATCCGGGGTGCGGTTGCGCCCGCCGCCGCGCCGATCGCCGCTGCGCTGCTCGTCGCCGTCCCCTTCCTGGCCGCCGCCCCGCTCACGGCCGCCGCCCCGCAGGCCTCCGCCGCCCCACCCGCCTCCGCCGCCCCGCCCGCGTTCGCCGTGCCCGCGGAGGATCCCGTCGCGTTGTCCCGCCCGGGGCGGGTCACCGACCGGGTGGGTGCCCTCGGCGATCGGACGGGCGAGGTCACCGCCGCGCTGGACCGGCTGTACCGCGAGCACGGGACGCAACTCTTCGTGGTGTACGTGAACGACTTCTCCGACCGCTCGGCGCAGAGCTGGGCGGACGCCACCGCCCAGAAGAACGGGCTCGGCCGGGACGACCTGCTCCTCGCCGTGGCGACCGGGGCGCGTACGTACGCCCATTCGGCCGACGTCGGGTCCGGTTTCACCGAGGACCAGCTCGCCGCGGTCGCCAGCAGGGCGATCGAGCCCGCCCTGCGGCAGAACGACTGGGCGGGCGCCGCGATCGGGGCGGCGAACGGCTACGGCGCCGTGCTCGCCGGCAAGCCGATCCCGGTACCGGGGATCACCCCCGGCGAGCCCGACCCGGGCGGGGACGGGGGAGGGGACGGAGGCAGGGGCGGGGTGAGCGGCGCCGGGGACTTCGTGCTGCCGGTCGTCGCCGTCGGCGCGGCGGGGGCGCTCGCCGCGTACGCGTACACCCGGCGCAAGCGCAGGGGTTCCGCGCCGGGCGGCGGCCCGCGCACCACGACCGGCTGGGGGGAGCGCCCCGCGACCACGACGGCCCTGCCGCTGCCCGACCTGGACGCCAAGGCCACGGCCCTGCTGGTGGACACCGACGACGCGGTCCGCACCAGCTCCGAGGAGCTCGGCTTCGCCTCGGCGCAGTTCGGCGACGCGGCGGTGGCGTCCTTCACCCAGGCCGTGGCCTACGCGAACGGGGAGCTGACGGCGGCGTTCCGGCTGCGCCAGCAGCTGGACGACGCCTACCCGGAGGACGATGCGACCCGGCGGCGGATGCTGGACGAGATCGTGGCCCGGTGCAGCGAGGCGAACCGGCGGCTCGACGCCGAGGCCGCGGACTTCGACCGGCTGCGGGACCTGGAGCGCAACGCCCCGCAGGCCCTGGCGGAGGTGGAGGCCCGCGTACGCGAGCTGACGGGCCGTACGGTGACGGCGGCGGCGACCCTGACCGCGCTGCGCGGGCGGTACGCGGACTCGGCGTCGGCTCCGGTGGCCGCCCACGCCGAACGGGCCGAGGACCGGGTGCGGTTCGCGGCGGACCATGCCGCCCGGGCGCGGGAGGCGGTCGACGGCGGCGACAACGGGGCGGCGGCCGTGCACGTACGGGCCGCGGAGGGCGCGGTGGACCAGGCGGCGACCCTGGTGGACGCGGTGGAGCGGCGGGCGCAGGAGCTGGCGGAGGCGGCGGGCAAGCTGCCGGGCGCCCTCACCGGGACGGAGGAGGACCTGGCCGACGCCCGCGGGCTGCTGTCCGGGACGGCGGAAGGGGCGCCGACAGCGGACCTGCGCGGCCGGATCGGCCGGGCGGAGGCGGTGGTGGCGGCCGTACGGCAGGAGGTGGCGGCCGGCCGGTACGACCCGATCGAGGCCCTGCGCCGGGCCGAGGAGGCCGATGCGGCGCTGGACGAGGCCCTGTCGGCGGCGCGGGAGCAGGAGTCGGGCCGGCGGCGGGCGGCGGCCCTGCTGGACCAGGCGCTGCTCTCGGCGGGGAGCGCGGCGGCCGCGGCGGCGGACTACGTCACGACGAGCCGGGGAGCGGTCGGCAGCCGCGCCCGTACCCGGCTGGCGGAGGCGCAGCGGCATCTGGAGCGGTCGCAGCAGCTGGCGGATGCGGACGCGGCCGCGGCGCTGGCGGAGGCGCAGCGGGCGGACGTGCTGGCACGGGAGGCGCAGCAGCTGGCGGAGGAGGACGTACGGGACTTCCGGGACCCGTTCGGCGGCGCCGGGCAGCGGCAGGGCGGCGGCGGCACGGGCGGTGCGGTGCTCGGCGGGATCATCCTCGGCGAGATCCTGCGCGGCGCCCGCGGCGGCGACTTCGGCGGCTTCAGCGGGGGCTCGGCGGGCGGCGGCTTCGGCGGGGGCCTCGGGCCGGGCTCGTTCGGCGGCGGGGGGACCCGCGGCCGCATGGGCGGCGGCGGCCGCTTCTGACTCCCCTCCCCCACCGCATCTCCAGCCCCGCAAGGAGCGACCCGTGAGCAAGCAGACCATCCTCGGCCGTGTCGCCCAGCTCGCCAAGGCCAACGTCAACGCCCTGCTGGACCAGGCGGAGGACCCGCAGAAGATGCTGGACCAGCTGATCCGCGACTTCACCAACAACATCTCGGAGGCGGAGCAGGCGGTCGCGACCACCATCGGCAACCTGCGGATGCTGGAGGCGGACCACCAGGAGGACGTGGACGCGGCGGCGGAATGGGGCCGCAAGGCACTCGCGGCGAGCCGGAAAGCAGACGGGCTGCGGGCCGCCGGGTCGGCCAGGTCAGCCGGGTCGGCCGGGTCAGCCGGGTCAGCCGGGTCAGCCGGGTCGGCGGCGGAAGCCGACCGGTTCGACCACCTCGCCAAGGTGGCCCTGGGCCGGCAGCTCCGGTCGGAGCGGGAGGCCGCGACGGCGGAGCCGGTGATCGCCGCCCAGACGGAGGTCGTCGACCGGCTCAAGGCGGGCCTGGAGGCGATGGAGGGGAAGCTGGGCGAGCTGCAGGCGAAGCGGGACGAGCTCGTCGCCCGCGTACGGTCGGCGGAGGCCCAGAACCGGATGCTGGACGCGGTGGAGAGCATCGACGTCATGGACCCGACGAGCGAGCTGAGCCGCTTCGAGGCCAAGGTGCGGCGGGAGGAGGCGCGGGCGCTGGGCCGGCAGGAGCTGGCGGCCTCGTCCCTGGACGCGCAGTTCGAGGCCCTGGACGACCTGGACCGCTCCGCCGAGGTCGAGGCGCGCCTGGCGGCCCTGAAGTCCGGCGGGGCCGCCTGACCCCTGCCCCGCCCGCACTCAGAACGGCGGCGTGTCGCTGTAGCCCACGGGCGGGAGGTCGACCGGCGGCGGGTTGCGGAGTTGCAGGACGGCCACGGCCTCCTGGACACGGCCGAGCCGCAGCAACGGGACCGCGAGGTCCTTCCGGTCGGCGGCCGGGGCCTCGCCGAGGAGTGCGACGGCCCGTTCCGGGTGTCCGGCCTCGGTGAGCAGGTGGGCGAGGTACTCCACCGCGTACCGGGACTGCCCCTCGGGGTGGCTCCGCGTCACCTCGATCGCCTCCTCCACCCGGCCGCGGGCGAGGAGCAGCCTGGGCCGCTGCCGGAAGACCTCCCACACGTCGGCGGCGCGACCGGTCCTGGCCCTGAGTTCGTCGAGGTGGGCGAGGCCCTCTTCAGCCCGCCCCTGGTCGGCGTAGAGCGTGCACAGGTGGTCGACGAGGCAGTCGTCCGCGCTCCACAGCGAGCGCAGCACCTCGATGGCCTCGTCTCCTCTGCCGTGCCGGGCCAGGAGCTCCGCGAGGTACACCTCTGAGTACCCGAAGCCCTCCGCCACGCCGCTCCGGAGGACCGCGACCGCACCGTCCACGTCACCGCGTTCCTCCAGGAGTTCGGCGAGCCGGCGGGCCGCGTCCCCGAGCGGCTCGGCCGCCGCGTACGCGCGGAGCTCGTAGATCCGGTCGTGCCGGGCGAGCAGGTCGGCCAGCTGGTCGCGGTGGTTGACCGAGGTGACGTCGCGGGTGTGGAGCAGGGCGATCGCCTCGTCGGTCCGGCCCTGCCGTTCGCGTACGGAGGCCAGCAGGTCGATCGCGTTGGACGGTTCGAGGTCCCGTCTGCCGCAGGCCGGGTCGTCGCACCACGGGCACCCGCGCTGTCGCGCCGCCCCGATCCGGGCGGCGAGGAGGGCGGCGACCTCCTCGTCCCGGTCCAGTCCGGCGGTCACGTCGACCAGGGCCTCGGCGAGGAACCAGTCCTCGACGTGCGGCCGGAGCAGCTCGTACGCCTCGGTGGCACGGCCGGCGCGGGCGAGCAGCCGGGCGTGGGCCGCCAGGGCCGACCGTTCCCCGGACTCGGCGGCCGGGCGCAGGGCCTCGACCGCCTCGTTCGGGCGGCCGGCGCCCTCGTACAGCTCGGCGGTCCGGGCTGCCGCCTTCCACCAGCCGGTGGCGGTGTACGGGGCCAGCAGCTCCAGGGCCTCGTCGTGGCGACCCTCGGCGGCGAGCGTCCGGGCCAGGCCGACCGCGCAGAACCAGTCACCGGTGCGGGCGAGGTCGGTGACCGTGTCGCGGTGGCCGTGGTCGAGGAGGTGGGTGACCAGGTGCGGGGGGATCCACCCGTCGTGGGTGCGGTCCCGCTGGTCGAGTTCGGCGGCGTCCATGGGTGCACCGTATTTCCCGCCGGGCGGGGCCTTCCCACCCGCCCGGCAGGAAGGCACCCACCCCTACCCGTACATGTTCAGCAGCTGTTCCGCCGAGAGTTCGGGCGGCGCGTCCCCCTCCGTGCCCGGGAGCGGCAGCTCGAACCAGACGGTCTTGCCGCGGTGGGTGCGCCGGGTGCCCCAGCCGGCGGACAGCATGCCGACCAGCTGGAGGCCGCGGCCCCCCTCGTCGGTGTCGCGCGCCCGGCGCCGCCGGGGCTGGACCAGGTTGGCGTCCCACACCTCGCACACCAGGGTCCGGTCCAGCAGCAGCCGGAGCCGGATCTCGCCCTCCCCGTAGCGCAGGGCGTTGGTGACGAGTTCGCTGACGAGCAGTTCGGTGGTGTCGAGGAGCCCTTCCAGGCCCCAGGCGGGCAGTTTGGCGCGGGCCAGTTCGCGGGCGCGGCCCACCGAGCGGGCTTCGCGGGGCAGTTGCCAGTCCCCGACGGCGTCCACGGGGAGCCCTTGGACCCGGGCCATCAGCAGGGCGATGTCGTCCTCGCCGTGGCGGGTGTCGAGGGTGCCGAGGACGTGGTCGCAGACGTCCTCCAGCGGCCGTACGGGGTCGGCGAGGGCCTCGCGCAGGCCGCGCAGCCCCTCCTCCAGCGGGTGGTCGCGGGATTCCACGAGCCCGTCGGTGTAGAGGGCGAGCAGGGCTCCCTCGGGGAGGTCGACCTCGACCTCCTCGAACGGCTCGCCGCCCACGCCGAGGGGCATGCCGGGCGGGACCTCCAGGAGCAGGGCGGGCCGCGGCGGGGCGCCCGGCTCGGGCGGTTCGACGAGGACGGGCGGCATGTGGCCGGCGTTGGCGATGGTGCACCGCCGGGTGACGGGGTCGTAGACGGCGTACACGCAGGTGGCGAGGTACACCTCGGAGCGGTCGGCGTCGCGCGCCTGGAGGGCCGCGCGGGAGGCCTGCTGGGAGCCTCCGGGGGCGCCGAGTCCGCGGGCGATCTCGTCGAGCGCGGCGAGCACCTCGGCCGGCTCCAGGTCGAGGAGTGCCAGGGTGCGTACGGCGGTGCGGAGTTCGCCCATGGCGACGGCGGCCCGCAGGCCGCGGCCCATGACGTCGCCGACGACGAGGGCGGTGCGGTGGCCGGGCAGTTCGATGACGTCGAACCAGTCGCCGCCGACCTCGGTGGCGGCGTTGCCGGGGAGGTAGCGGCAGGCGATGTCGAGGCCGGCCGCTTCGGGGTCGCCGGGCGGGAGGAGGCTGCGCTGCAGGATCAGGGCCCTTTCGTGTTCGCGCCGGTAGAGGCGGGCGTTGTCGATGCAGACGGCGGCGCGGGCGGCGAGTTCGACGGCGACGGCCCGGTCGCGTTCGCCGAAGGGCTCGCTGCCCTTGGTGCGGGAGAACTGGGCGAGTCCGACGACGGTGTCGTGCGCGACCATCGGCACGACGAGCGTGGACTGCACGAGGTCGTCGGGTCCGCCGCCCTCGATGATCCGCGGCCGTGCGGTGCGCAGGGCCAGTGCGCCGGGGGAGGCGGCCGGGTAGCGGTGGGTGTCCCCGACGGCTACGGCCGCGCCGGCCCCGGACAGGGGGGCGTCGGACACGGCGGAGGCGAAGGCGACCCGCCGCAGCGGTGCGGAGGGGACGCGTCCGTTGCGCTGTCCGGGCGGCAGGGAGGGTACGCCGGGGCCTTGGGGGCGGGCGGGCCGGTCGTCGTCGCCGAGCAGCAGCCCCTGGTAGAGGTCGACGGCGGCGAGGTCGCAGAAGCCGGGGACGGTGACGTCGAGGAGTTCGCGGGCGGTGGTCTCCAGGTCGAGGGAGGTCCCGATGCGGTGCCCGGCCTCGTTGAGGAGGGCGAGATTGCGCCGTACGCCGGCGGCCTCGCGGGCGGCGAGGTGGCGGCGGGTGACGTCGGTGCCGATGCCGGCGACGCCGACGGGGCGGCCGCTGGCGCCGTGGACGCGGTAGAGGTTGACGGACCAGTGGCGGTTCTCCCGCCGGCCGGGGGCGGCGCCGGTGATCCGCAGGTCGGTGACGGATTCGCCGGTCTCCAGGACCCTGCGGAGGGCCTCGGTCATCCGGTCGGCCTCCGGGGGCGGGAGGTAGTCGTGGACGGTGCGGCCGCGGTGTTCCTCGACGGCGCCGCCGAAGACGGTGGCGAAGCGGCGGTTGGCCCGTTGGACGGTGAGGTCGGTGCCGAAGAGCAGGAAGCCGAAGGGAGATTGGCCGAATATGGCCTGTGAGGCCGCGAGGTCGGACTCGATGCGGCGCAGCGCGCGGACGTCGACGACGACGCAGAGCGCGGCCCGTTCGGCGGCCTCGGTCTGGGTGGGCATCACGTAGATCTCGGCCACGCCGTGGGCGCCGTTCCCGCCGGGGATACGGAAGGGGACGAGGCCCGTCCATTCCTTGCCGTCGAGGATCTCGGCCACCCGTCGGTGGCCGCCCTCGCGCAGCTCCGGCGGCATGAAGGCGTCGACGGGGTCGCGTCCGACGACCTGGGCGGCGGTCAGTCCGAACAGTTCCTCGGCGCGCAGGCTCCACTGGTCGATGAGGCCGTCCGGTCCGATCGAGAACGATGCGACCTTGATGTAGTCATATATCGAGCCAGGTGGACTGCTGTGCCACAGGGAGTCGTGCCATGCCTCCCCGGGCACACGGGCCTGATGTGCCTGCGCAGGTATCTCGCTCACGCGACCGTCCCCTCCAGCTCACCGCAACCGGACCGGCCATGACCGAAGTATTCAGCACCACGGCCCCGGACGGCACGGCGTTCCCGATCACGAAAAGGTCCCGACTGTTTCGCGCCATACCGGGTGATCGTCGGCCACCCGTCACCTTGTTACTCACCAGGAAGAGCCAACTCGAACCACACCGTCTTGCCCGACTTGCCGCGACGTGTCCCCCAGCGCTGTGCCGCGGTGGCCACCAGGTGCAGCCCGCGGCCGCCTTCGTCGTCGGCTTTCGCGACGCGTTCGCGGGGCGGATCCGGAAGCGGATCGGAGACTTCCACGAGCAGGGCGCCGCTCTCGGTGGGGCTCGCCGGCGGGCCTTCGCGGGCCTGCTCGCGCCGCTCCAGCCGGACCCCGATCGGGCCCGAGGCGTAGCGCAGGGAGTTGGTGACCAGCTCGCTGACCAGCAGGACGGTCACATCGCCGACGGAATCGAGGCCCCAGGAGCGGAGCTGGCCGCGCACGGCGTGGCGTGCGGTGCGGACGGCACCGGGCTCGGCGGGGAAGGCCCACTCGGCACATTCGCCGTCTGTGTCGATCACGCCGATCACTTCCCGGGCCGGCAGCGGCCCCCGTCCGGTTCAGCAGGGAGAGAGCCTCTAGGGGCGGTACATGTTTAGGGACTAATAGCGACATACCCGATATTTGAGGCGTCGTACCACGCATCCCCCGGGTACCGGCGCACTGTGGCACGGACGGACGGGAACGCAAGCCTCATGCGCCCCGGTGCGACCCGGTGTGCGCTGCGCGCAGCCTGCGCCCGATCTCGGCCACCGCCGGCCGGTCCTGGTCGAGCCAGTCCACGGAGTCCAGTTCCCCGGGTTCGAGCCAGCGCAGCTCGTCGTGGTCCTCCAGGGGCGCGGGTACGCCGGAGACCAGGCGGGCGGTCCAGACGTGCAGGACGAGTCCGGGCTTGAGCGGCCACTCCCCCGGGATGCGCTCCAGCGGCTCGGCCTCCACGCCGAGCTCCTCGCGCAGTTCGCGGACCAGCGCCTCGGGGTCGGTTTCGCCGGGTTCGGCCTTGCCTCCGGGCAGCTCCCAGCGGCCGGCCAGCTCCGGGGGCGCGCTGCGCCGGGCGGCCAGCAGGCGGCCCTGATGACAAAGGGCTCCGCCCACGACCACACGTTCCGTCATGGGGCGGAGCCTATGCCAAGGCCGCGACGCTCAGTTCGTGGTGGCCGTCTGGCCGATGCGCTCGACCCAGTAGAGCTGCTCGTGGCCGCGGTCGTCGAGGCTGTCGACCACCTTCTGCGCCTCGGCGCGGGTGGGGTAACGGCCCACCCGGTAGCGGTTGCCGTTGTCGTCCTGACGTATGACCAGCCACGGGAGCAGGGCACCGCTGTCGTTCATCGCGTCTCACCCTCCGCCGATCCACCTGCCCGGGAAACCCCATTGCGCATATGCCCGAGCTTACGCCCGACCTTTACTGAGCGGATACGGTTTTTCACGAAGAGGAACCTCGGCGGCGTACGCATCCGGCCATGCGTACGAGTGAGCCGCGCACGCCGGTCCGGACCGGGCGCACCACGCGGGCGGGCGGGCTCCCGTACGCGCCCCTCCGCCAGGGCCTCGCCGGTGCTCCGGCCCTGGCCGGACGGCCCGCGCGCGCCCCCCGCCCCTTCGGCGGGCAGCCCCGGCGCAGGGGCGCGGCGGGGGCGTGCGCAGCGCGGCGGCGCGGGAGCGGGCGAGGGGGCGCGCGGCGGGGCCCGGCGCAACCGCGCAGGCCCGCAGCGAACCGGAGCCACCGGCGCCGGTCGGGATCGCGCCGAAACCCGCCGGTAGGTTTACCGCACCGGGAGGTGGTAGGCGAGGCGGTAGCGGTCCGCCGGGACCACCACGTCAGCGGTTTCGACGGCCCGGCCGGAGGCGTAGTAGGTCCGGCCGATCACCAGCACGACATGGCCCGGGACGCCGCCGAGCAGGGCGATCTCCTCGGCGAGGCCCGGCCGCGCCCCGACCTCCTCCACCACGTTGTCGACGACGAGGTCGATCGCGGCCATCCGGTCGACGACCCCGGAGCCGCCCAGGGGGCCCTCCTCGGGCAGCATCACCGGGGTCCGGCCGGTGAGCGCCAGCGGCTCCCACGAGGTGGACAGCATCATCACCTCGCCCGCGTCGCGGAAGACGTACCGCGTCCGCATGACCCGCTCGCCCGGCTCGATGCCGAGCCGCTGCGCGACCACGGCGGGGGCGGCCGCCTGCTCGCTGCTGGACTCCCACGTCCCCCGGGCGCCCGCCTCCGCCTGCTCCTGGCGGAACGGTGTCGACGGCCCGCCCGTGCGGTAGCCGGAGCGGGCCACCCGCCGCGGCACCGGCTGCTCCCGTACGTACGTGCCCGAGCCGGAGCGGCCCTCGACCAGGCCTTCGGCCATGAGGACCTTGCGCGCCTCCAGCGCCACGGTGTCGGAGACCCCGTACTCCTCGCGGATCCGGGCCTGCGAGGGGAGCCGGGCGTGCGGGGGCAGGGACCCATCGACGATCTTCTGTCGCAGATCCCCGGCGACGCGCAGATAGGCCGGCTGCTCACCGAAAGCCACTGAGGCCCTCCCATCAGGTTGACAGACAGCCACACCCTCGCAACGGTCGGTTGCGCGCCGCAAGCGAGGGCCAGGGTTTCACTCGAAGTGATGAAGGCTGGTCACCCAAACCCGTTACCGCGCGTTACGCACACCGGTTTCAGGCAGGCGCCGCCGAGGTCCTGCCGCCCGTCGACCCACCGGATCCGCCGCCCGGGCCCCCGTCCGCCCCGCCGCCCGGCTCGTCCTCGGACAGCCAGTCCGGCACCACGGTCGACAGCCCGTACGCCCCGCGCAGCGCCTGCTCCGTGGCCACCGTCAACGCGGCCCCCGCCCGGTCCCAGCCCTCCTGGAAGTCCGCCGGCCGGACCGCCGCGCCCGCCTGCTGCCACGCCCGGCGCGCCGCCGCGACCTCCTTCAGCTGCGCCCGCGCCGGCCCGGCCAGCTCCGGCCGGCGCGCCGCGGCCTCCTCCAGCACCCGGGACTCCCCGGCCAGCGCCCGGTCCACCTCGCGGGCCCACGCGCGGTACGCCGGCAGGGCCTCGTCGAGGTCTTCGTCGGGGGCGCGCCCCAGCGCCAGGTCGACCTCGTTCATCGCGTGCAGGAAGGTCACCTGGTCCGGCTCCAGCATCCCGGCGTCACGGCGCAGGCTGCCGCGGTGCTCCTCCCCGGCCGTGCCGATCACGCACAGCAGCCGCCGCTCGTCGCCCGGCCCCTCCCGCGGGGGCGCGAACCAGAACAGGTCCGCGTACGCCGGCAGCGCCCAGGAGTCCATGGCGTAGGCGTCCTGGGCGCGCCAGCAGGCGTCCGTGGCCGCACTCTTCATCTGCCGGCTGCCGCGGAACTGCACCGGGTCGAAGCGGGTCGAGGAGGTGACCTCCCCGTGGTGCACCTCCGTGCAGGCGACCCGGTAGAACAGCGGGTCCTCGTGGAGCAGGTCCCCGCCGGGGACGTTGAAGCAGTCCCCCGCCCGCAGCTCGTCGATGTCGGCGACCTCCCCCGCGACGTCCTCGTACGGCGAGAGTCCGTCGAAGCGGGAGAAGAGCGGCGCGGCGGCCCGGTCCACGGCCAGCACCAGCAGCACGGTCGTCACGAGCGACACGACCAGGCCGGTGATCGCCAGCGGCTTGCCCCGCTCGCCCTTCCCGGCGATCTGGACGAGGGCCACGATCCCGAAGACGATGCCGAGCGGCGGCAGGCACACCAGCCCGACCAGCAGCGACGCGAGCGCGAAGCCGTTGAGTTCCGGTTCCCCTTGGTCCTGCCGGGGGGACGGAGCCGGCCAGTGGGGCGGCGGCTGGGTGCTCACGGGGTACGGCTCCATCGCAGGGTGACGCGAACGAATGCGCGAAACAGTACACAGCGGGGGCGACCGTGGTGCCGGTCGCCCCCGCCGGTTCCGGTTCACCCCGCCGGTGGTGCGCGGCGGTGATGCCGGATCAGGACCGTGGCTCAGGAGGCTGGTTCAGGGCCGAGGCTCAGAACTGCAGCGCCCACGAGTCGATCTTGCCGGTGTCGATGTTGGCGTTGTCGTTCACCCGCAGCTTCCAGACACCGTTGGCGACCTCGGAGGAGGCGTTGACGGAGTAGGTCTGCAGGATGTTGTCCGCGCTGCCGCCACCGCGGTTGTGCAGGGTGTAGACGGAGCCGTCGGGGGCGACGAGGTCGACCTTCAGGTCACCGATGTACGTGTGCTTGATGTCGACCGAGACGCCCAGCGCGGCGGGGGCGTTGCCGGAGACGCCGCTGACGGTCAGCGGGGACTCGACGGTCGCGTTGTCGTTGATGGCGAAGTCGGCGGTGTTCTCGAAGCGCGGCCCGTCCGGCGGGGTGGTGCCGCCGCCGACGAACAGCAGGCGGTTCGGGGAGCCGGTGCCGGGGCTGGTCACCACGTTCGGGGTGGCCGCGGCCACCAGGGCGGAGGCGACCTGGGCCGGGGTGTTGGACGGGTTCTGCGCGAGGTGCAGGGCGGCCGCGCCGGCGACGTGCGGCGTGGCCATCGAGGTGCCGGAGATGGTGTTGGTGGCGGTGTCGCCGGTGCCCCAGGCGGAGGTGATGGAGGAGCCGGGGGCGAAGAGGTCCAGGACGGTGCCGTAGTTGGAGAAGCTGGACTTGGCGTCGGTGCTGGTGGTGGAGCCGACCGTGATGGCCTCGGTGACGCGGGCCGGGGACTTGGTGCTGGCGTTGGTGGACTCGTTGCCCGCCGCGACCGCGTACGTGACGCCGGAGGCTATGGAGTTGCGGACGGCGGTGTCGAGGGCGGAGTCGGCCCCGCCGCCGAGGGACATGTTGGCCACGGCCGGCTTGACCGCGTTCCGGGTCACCCAGTCGATGCCGGCGACGACCTGGGCCGTCGTACCGGAGCCGTTGTTGTCGAGGACGCGGACGGCGACGATCTTCGCCTTCTTGGCGACGCCGTAGCCGCCGCCGGCGACGGTGCCGGCGACGTGCGTGCCGTGCCCGTGGCCGTCCTGGGCGGTGTTGTCGTTGTCGATGGCGTCGAAGCCGTAGGAGGCGCGGCCGCCGAAGTCGGTGTGGGTGATGCGCACGCCGGTGTCGATGATGTACGCGGTCACGCCCTCGCCGGCCTTGTCGGGGTACGTGTAGCTGCTGTTCAGCGGGAGCGCGCGCTGGTCGATGCGGTCCAGGCCCCAGGAGGGCGGGCTGGGCTGGGTACCCTGGGCTCCCTGGGTGCCGTCGACCGTGAAGACGCGGTTCTGCACGACGGACGCGACCACCGGGTCCGCGGCGAGCTTGCGGGCCTGCGCCTCGGACACCTCGACGGAGTAACCGTTGAGGGCGGCGCTGTAGGTGCGGTCGATCCGGGCGCCGTACTTCTTGGCGACGGCCTTGCCGCCGGGCTCGGTCGAGCGGGTGGTGTCCTTCAGGGTCACGATGTAGCTGCCGGCCACGGAGCCGGGGGCGCCGGCGTTCTCGATGACGCCCTGCGCGCCGGAGTCGGCCGCGGAGGCGGGGAGTGCGGCGGCGGTGCCGAGGGCGAGGGCCAGGGCGGCGGCCGCGCCGATCCCGGCGGCCTTCCGGCGGGTGTGACGCATGGACATGTGGGGGGTCCTCCTCGTCGGTGGTGCTCTTCGGGGATCCGGGGCGGCGTCGCGGGGCGTCGTGCGGGTGGGGACACGACCATGACGGAGCACACGCATATGGACATGGTCATGACAAACCGCGGAGGGGCTGCCACGCTGCCGCCTCCGAAAGGTTGGCCCAGCGGTTCGGCATCCCACAAGGGGAAGGCGAACGCGTAACATCCGTGCCATACAACGGCCATGAACGAGCAAAGGTGCTCCGCACATGACGCACGCAATCCCCGGATACGTCTGCCCCGACGACGGCACGCGCGCGGATGCCCGAACGGCGCCCTGGTGCTGCCCCGTCTGCAGCGGCCCGTGGGACCTCGACTTCACACCGGATCCGGCCACCGAGCTCACTCCCTCCGCCGGACCCAACTCGCTCTGGCGGTACGGCTCCGCACTGCCCCTGCCGGGCGCTTTCTCCGTCACCCTCTCGGAGGGCAACACCCCGCTGGTCCCGCTCGCGGAGCGGATTCACGCCAAGCTCGACTTCCTGATGCCGACGGGTTCGTTCAAGGACCGGGGTGCGGTGATGCTCGTGGAACTGGCCCGGCGGCTGGGTCCGGAGCGGGTGATCGCGGACAGCAGCGGCAACGCGGGAACGGCCGTGGCGGCGTACTGCGCCCGCGCCGGGCTGAGTTGTGAAATTTTCGTGCCCGAGGGCACCTCGGCGAAGAAGACCGATCAGATGCGGGCATACGGCGCCACCGTCCGCGTCGTCCCGGGCGGCCGGGAGGCCACCGCCGAGGCGGCGCGGGCCGAGGCCGACCTCCCCGGGGTCTTCTACGCCAGCCACGTCTTCAACCCGTACTTCCTGCACGGCACCAAGACGTACGCGTACGAGGTCTGGGAGGGGCTCGGCGGCCGGCTCCCCGAGGCCCTCGTCCTCCCCGTCGGCAACGGCACCCTGCTGCTGGGTGCCGCCCTGGCGGTGGAGGAGCTGGCCCGGCGCGGGGTGCGCCCGCCGGCGCTGATCGCGGTCCAGGCGGCGGCGGTGTCCCCGCTGGCCGCGGCGTTCGAGGCGGGCGCGGAGGACGTGGACCCGGTGGAGCAGCGGCCCACGCTGGCCGAGGGGATCGCGATCCCGGCCCCGCCGCGGGCCCGGCAGATCCTGGCGGCGGTCCGCAAGTCCGGCGGCACCTTCCTGACCGTGTCCGAGGAGGCCCTGCGCGCCGCGCAGCGGGACCTGGCGGGGCGGGGGCTCTTCGTGGAGCCGACCGCGGCGGCCTGCTGGGCGGCGGTGGGCCCGTCGGCCCCGCCGCACCACCTGGGCGGCCGCACGGCGGTGGTCCCCCTGTGCGGTACGGGCCTGAAGGCGGGCCTGGCCCCCTGAGCCGGGCTGGGGGCGCCGCGGCGGAGGGTGCGGTGCCGGGGAGCGGCGGACGTAGATGTCGCAAAACTGCCAGTCAGGGGCGGGGGTCGTCTGCTGAACTGACCCCATGACCAACCGTGTTGACCTTGCCCGCCGCTTCACCGCCCTGCACACCCCCGGCGCCCCGCTCGCCCTGGCCAACGCCTGGGACGTGGTGAGCGCCCGGCTCGTCGAGGCGGCCGGCGCCCCGGCCGTCGCCACCACCAGCGCCGGGGTCGCCTGGTCCCTCGGCGCCCCCGACGGGGACTCCCTGGCCCGGGACCGCGCGCTCGACCTGGTCGCCCGGGTGGCCGGCGCCGTCTCCGTCCCCGTCACCGCCGACATCGAGGGCGGCTTCGGCGCCGACCCGGCCGGGGTCGGGGAGACCGTCACCGGGGTCATCGAAGCCGGCGCGGTCGGCATCAACATCGAGGACGGCAGCCGCGAGCCCGCCGAGCACGCGGAGCGCCTGGCCGCGGCCCGCGCCGCAGCGGACACCGCCGGGGTCCCGCTGTACGTCAACGCGCGGATCGACACGTTCCTCTTCGGCCTGGGCGACCCTGCGGGCCGGCTCGACGCGACCCTGTCCCGAGCCGCCGCCTACCTGCGGGCGGGCGCCTCGGGCATCTTCGTGCCCGGGGTCACCGACCCGGCCGTGGTGACCGAGCTCGCCCGGGGGATCGACGCCCCGCTGAACGTCCTGGCCGGGCCCGGCGCCCCGTCCGTGGCCGAGTTCGGCACGCTGGGCGTGGCCCGCGTCAGCCTCGGGTCCTGGGTCGCGGAGGCCGCGTACGGCGTGGTGCGCCGCGCCGCCGAGGAGCTCCTCGCGGACGGCACGTACACCACGGTCACCGACGCCCTCGCGTACGGGGAGCTGAACGGCCTCCTCAAGGGCTGATCCGGTCGGCCGTCCCTTCGGCCGGTCCGGTGGGCCGGACCAGCCGACCGGGCCGGTCGACCGGTCGACCGGGCTGGGGCCTGGCCGGTCGCCCGGCCCCGGCTGTACCGGGCGCGGGCCCGTCACCCGTCAGTCTTCGGCTGCCCGTTCGTACAGGGCCCGGGCCCGCTCGTCGAACAGCGCGGCCGTGGAGTCCACGTCCGTGTCCCCACCGCTGAGTACGCCGATCAGCCGGCCCGGGCTGCCCGGCCCGCCCCGGTCGGCGATGAAGGGGCTGCCGCTGGTGCCCGTCCAGAAGCCGGCGCAGCTGATGTACAGCATGGCCGGGTCGTCCTCGTCGTGGGTGGTCTGCGTGGTGCAGGAGACGGGTTTGTTCTGCGGGTTCCGGCCGGATTCGGGGTAGCCGACCACCGTCACGTCCCGCTCGTAGCCGGAGGTCCACTCGGGCGCCGGGGCCTCCCCGGCGCCTACGGCCTGCTGGACGGTCATCCCGTCCTCGTCCGGCTCGATGCTGAGGAAGGCGTAGTCCGCGGTGTCCTCGCCCCACCTCGTCCACCGCTCGTCCACGTGGACCGCCCGGACCTTCCACACGCCGAGCGGCTGCCTGCCCGCGCCCTCGCCCGAGAAGGCGGGGGCGAAGGACAGCTCGCCGATCTCCCGGCCGTCGTGGGCCACCCCGCCGGGCTCGCCGTTCTCCCCGGCCGGGGCCACGCAGTGCGCGGCGGTCGCGACGACGGTGCCCTTGGGGCTGTCGACGACGCTCGCCGTGCACCAGTGCTCCCCGTTCGCCATGAGCACGCCGACCCCCGGGAAGGGGTGCACGGCGCCCGCGTCCTCGTCCGTCGCCTTGACGAAGCCGACGGCGAGAGCCGCCGCCACACCGGCGGCGGCCGCCGCGGAGGCCCCCCTCACGACGGCGTTCAGCGCACGCCGGGATCGGGGGTCGGTGCCAACATCACCTTGCTGATCCACTCCAGGGAGCCCTCCCTCATACCGCGAACATACGACTTTCCGTTGTGCTCACCATCCTGGATCACCTGCAGCCGGGTGCGCACGGGGCCCCTGCCGTACTCCTTCATGAACTTCTCGGCCTTGTCGCGGCCGCTCTCCGCGGTGCCGATCTGGAAGTTGATGTAGACCTCCGGGCCGCCCGAGGCGATCAGTTTCTGGGCCAGCTTCTCGGGATTGTTCGCGTCCATGGCCTGCTTGTTCCCGTTCCACAGCGGGGAGTCGGGGACGATGTCGACGCCGCTCGCGATGGCCGCCTTGAAGCGGTCGGGGTGCTTCAGGACGTGCTTGAACGCGCCGAAGCCGCCCGAGGAGGAGCCCATGATGGCCCACCCGTCGCGGGAGGTGAAGGTGCGGAAATTGGCCTTCGTGAAAGCCGGGACGTCATCGGCCATCCAGGTGCCCATCTTGGGCTGGCCGGGGATGTCCGAGCCGTCGAAGTGGTGCTTGGTGTCGGCGTTGATCACCGGCATGACGAGGATGAAGGGCAGGCTGGTCCCCGCCTTCGCCCCGTCGGCCACGGCCTGCTGCAGGCCCAGGCCCGGGCCCGTGCCCCAGTAGTTCTTGGGGTAGCCGCGGCCTCCGGGCAGCGAGATCAGGACCGGGAAGGCGCTCTTGGCGTACTTCGGGTCGTCGTATTCCTTGGGCACCCAGACCCACACGTCGCCGGTGAAACCCGACTTCGCGCCGGTCAGCGTCGTCTTGGCGATCTGGGTGCCGTCGGGCAGGCGGCTGGTGCGGACGAAGGCCGCCTTCGGGCCGGTGGGCATGCTGACCCCCGGCCGGACGTCCTGGGTTGCGGCCGATTGCTTGACCTTGTCGAAGGACATGGGATCCCCTATGTCCGAGAAGAGGCCGAACTTGTACGCCGCCCCGCCCCCGGCGGTCAGTGCGAACGCGAGCCCGCCGACGATCAGAAGCCGGCGCAGGCGGCGCTTGGGACGCGGCCGGCCCGTGGTCACGGGGCCCTCCTCGACCGCGAGGCGGCCGTCGCCCTGGAGCTGGTCATGCTGCACGAATTGTCCCGTTCCCTCTCCGGCGCCCGGACGGGCGCGGGTCGGACCGATCGGTCCCCCTTACACCCGTTACAGAGGCTTCAACGACCGGATGGGTTGCCTGGGACGGGCGTGACGTGGTGCGGGCCACCCCGCCCCGGGCGCCGTGCTGCGTGCCTGGTCGGCCGGGGAGGATCAGCCCGCTTCGGGCTTGGGGGCCTTGAGCACCTTGCTGATCCACTCCAGGGAGCCTTCCTTCATGCCCCGGACGTAGTGCCAGCCGTTGTGCTCGCCGTTCTGGATGTCGCGGATGGTGGTCTTGACGGGGCCCTTCCCGTACTCCTGCTGGAACTTGACCATCCGGTCCTTGCCGCCCTCCTTCGTGCCGATCTGGAAGTTGATGTAGACCTCCGGACCCTTGCTGTCGATCAGCTTCTTGGCGAGCTTCTCCGGGTTGTTCGCGTCCATCTCCGCCTGGTGGCCCTTCCACAGCGGGGAGTCGGGGACGATCTCGCCACCGCTGGCGATCACGGCCTTGAACTTGTCCGGGTGCTGGAGGACGGTCTTCATGCCGACGAAGGCACCGGAGGACGAGCCCATGAAGGCCCAGCCGTCACGGGACTTGTACGTCCGGAAGTTGGCCTTGGCGAAGTTCGGGACGTCCTCGGCCATCCAGGTGCCCATCTTGGGCTGGCCGGGGATGTCCGAGCCGTCGTAGTAGTACTTGGTGTCCGGGTTGAGCACCGGCATGATCACGACGTACGGCAGGCTGGTGCCGGCCTGGACGCCGTCGCTGATCGCCTTGTGCAGGCCGAGGCTGCGGTCGGCCCAGTAGTTGGTCGGGTAGCCCTCGCCGCCGGGGAGCGCGATGAGCACCGGGAAGCCGCTCTTGGCGTACTTCGGGTCGTCGTACTGCTTGGGGGCCCAGACCCACACGTCGCCGGTGAAACCCGACTTCGCGCCGACCAGCGTCGTCTTGGCGACGATCGTGCCGTCGTCGAGCTTGGCGGTCTGCTTGAACTCGGCCTTCGGGCCGGTCGGCATCTGCACGTCCGGGTCACCGGACGGCTTGGCCGCCTGCGCCCCGCCCTGGGCGCCGTCGCCGGAGCCCTTGCCGGCCGCCTGGTCCTTGCCGAAGCTCACGGTCTCGCCGTTGCCCGAGAACCACTCCATCTTCCAGGCCGCGAAGCCACCGCCGCCCAGCAGCAGGACCAGCGCCAGTGTGGCGCTGATCCACATCGCCCGGCGGGATCGCCTGCGCGGCGGCTCGGAGTCCGACGCGTACGCGTCGTCGCCGGGCCGCGGGCGTATGTGGGCGCTCGGGTCCGGGCAGGGCGGACCGGCCGGGTACGACTCGTGCGGGTGCTCGAACCCCTCGTGCCCCGGTGGCGGTGGCGGCTGCTGCGCGTGCGGATCCGGGTACGGCTGACGACCGCGCTGCTCCGCGTACGGCTGGTACCCCTGCGGCGCCTGCCGCGGCGGCTGGTCCTCGTACTGCGGGTACGGCGGGCGCGGCTGACCCTCGGGCCGCTGGCGCTGCGGGTACTGGTGCACGGACTTCGCTCCGAACGGTCTTGGCTGCCCCCGAGCGGGACAGAAGCTGTGGGCATCCCCCTTGCTTCTGATGTGCGAATGCAGCATTCCGTTCCAAGAACCGGCAAAAAGACGAACTGAATATCGGCCCGCGGGAACCTGCCGGGCGAAGATCACCTCAGGGCGTCACACACCCGCACACACCGCCCCGACCAACCGGACCAGCAGTTCGCGCTCCCCCTCCGCCACCGCGGCGGCGGAGGCCTGCTCCATGACGGCGCGCCCTCTGATGTCGACGATGACGTACGGCTCCGCCTGCTCACGTTGCGCCTTCTCTGTGAGGGCGTCGGCTCGGGAAGCTGCTCTCGCCTGACGCCGGTTGTAGACGAGAGCCCAAAACGCGGCCGTCGTCGAGAAGACGAGAGCCGTCACGGAGATGATCACCGTGGCGACCTGGACCGATGAGTCACTCATGGTCGGACGCTAGGCGTGTGGCCGGTCATGGCGCGGCACGTTGCCGAAAACCACCAGACCGGGTTCGTTGGCTCTCCGGCCTGAGCTGCGGGCCGCTACCGTGAAGCCATGACCGCACTGCCCGACTGGATGCGCCCGCCGCGCGCGGAAGGCTGGTTCGCGGAGGACCTGGACCATCTCCCCGAGGCGCCCCGCCACACCGAGCTGATCGACGGAGCCCTCGTCTTCATGATGTCGCCCCAGCGGTCCTGGCACGGCCGCCTCGTCACCGCCCTGACCACCACGCTCATGGCGCAGGCACCAGCCGGCTTCGAGGTCGAGCGCGAGATGACGATCCGCCTCGATGCCCGCAACCGCCCCGAACCGGACCTTCTGCTGACGACACTGCCGTACGACCCCGACCGCACCTGGTACGCCCCGGAGGACGTGAAGCTCGTCGTGGAGGCGGTGTCACCCGAGTCCGCCCATCGCGATCGCACCGTGAAGCTCCGCAAGTACGCGGAGGCCGGCATCCCGCACTACTGGTGCATCGAGGACGAGGACGGGGCACCCGTCGTCCACGTCTACGAGCTCGACGAACCCACCGGCGCCTACGCGCCCGCCGGCATCTTTCGGGGCACCCTCCAGCGCCCGGTCCCCTTCGAAGTCAGCTTGGAGCTCGACAAGCTCACGCCGCCCCGAAGCAGTTGAAAAGTCAGCACCAAGTCAGCACGGGAATGCGGGAAGGGGGGGGGGGGGCCGCGGCCCGCGCGCGGCCGCCCCCCCCCCCCGCGGCCCCACCCACGACGAGGGAACACGGGGCGATAACCGGTAGGGGTGAGGTTGGAGCAGGGCGCGCCCCC